>PNJK01000042.1 GCA_013821825.1 Rhodobacter sp. | reverse complement strand
CGCGGTGATCTCGGTGCCGGTGGCGGGATAGACATCGCGCAGGTTGTGGCGGGGGTGGGTCATGGTCGGGCTCCGGTTCTGGCGGGGATCCCAGGGGGCGCTTTGCCCCCCGGACCCCCAGAGGATAGATTCAGACAGATGAAATCAGCTGAGAGCAGGGAGAAGGGTTCCAGTGGCCGTCGAGAGCGCCCCCTTGCCGACCAGTGCCGCCGCACGGGCAAGATCCGGGGCAAGGTAGCGGTCATCGGAGAGAGTGGCGATATCCTTGCGCAGCGCCGCGAGGGCGGCTTGCAGGGGAGCGGAGGTCTTCAGCGGCGCGCGGAATTCCACGCCCTGTGCGGCGCACATCGCCTCGACCCCGAGAATGACGTTCAGGTTCTTCACCATCCGTCGCAGCCGCCGCGCCCCATGGGCAGCCATGGAGACGTGGTCTTCCTGATTGGCGCTGGTGGGGGTGCTGTCGATCACCGTCGGATGGGCCAGATGCTTGTTTTCGCTCATCAAGGCGGCGGTCGTCACCTCGGCGATCATCAGGCCGGAGTTGAGGCCGGGCTTTGGCGTCAGGAAGGCGGGAAGGTCGAAGGACAGCGTCGGGTCGACCATCAGCGCCACGCGGCGCTGCGCGATCGCGCCGATTTCGGCCAGCGCCATGGCAATCATGTCGGCGGCGAAGCCTACCGGTTCGGCGTGGAAGTTGCCGCCGCTTACGATCTGGCCATCAGACAGCACCAGGGGGTTGTCGGTGGCGGCATTGGCCTCGATCTCAAGCGTGCGGGCCGCCATCCGCAGGACGTCCATCGCGGCGCCGGTCACCTGCGGCTGGCAGCGGATGCAGTAGGGGTCCTGCACACGGGTGTCGCCGTCGCGGTGGCTTTCGCGGATTTCGGATCCCTGCAGAAGCGCCCGCATCGCCGCCGCCGCATCGATCTGGCCGGGATGGCCGCGCAACGCGTGGATTTCCGGTTCCAGCGGCGCGGTAGAGCCCATGATCGCGTCCGTGGAAAGCGCCGAGATCACCAGCGCCTCCTGCGCCGCCCGCCAGCCCTGAAAGACGCCTGCCAAGGCGTAGGCGGTGGAGAATTGTGTGCCGTTGATCAGGGCAAGGCCCTCCTTTGCGCCCAAAGTAATCGGGGAAAGGCCTTTCATCGCAAACGCTTCTGCTGCGGGCTTTACCTGACCGTCCACCAGCGCCTCGCCATGGCCGATCATCGCGGCGGCCATGTGGGCCAGGGGCGCAAGGTCGCCCGACGCGCCGACCGAGCCCTGGTCCGGGATCACCGGCGTCACGCCATGGGCCAGCATCGCCTCCAGCAGGTCCACGACCACCGGGCGCACACCCGAAGCACCGCGGCCGAGCGACAGAAGCTTCAGCACCATCATCAGCCGCGCCACGTCCTCGGGCATGGGGTCGCCCACCCCGCAGCAATGGCTGAGGATCAGGTTTCTCTGAAGCGTGGCAACGTCATCCGGTGCGATCTTCACGGACGCAAGCTTGCCGAAGCCGGTGTTCACGCCATAGACGGCGGCGGTTCCGCTTGCGGCTTTGGCAAGATGGGCAGCGGCGGCGACAATGCCGGGCCGGGCGCCGTCGTGCAGTCGGGCGGGCAGGCTCTGGCGGTAGATCCGCTCCAGCTGTAGCAGGGTTACGTTGCCGGGGATCAGGGTTTCAGGCGTCAAGTCGGCCTCCGAAGATGCGGGCGTGCAGGGGGGGGGCACCGATGCGGTAGGAAAGTTCGGCGGGATGGCCGGCGTCCCAGACCGACAGATCGGCGCGCAACGAGGGTGCGACGCGGCCCCGGTCGGTCAGGCCAAGCGCGCGAGCGGCATGCGCCGTGGTGCCAAGCAGCGCCTCTTCGGGCGTCAGCCGGAACAGGGTGCAGGCCATGTTCATCGCCAGCGGCAGCGAGGCCAAGGGCGATGAGCCGGGGTTGAGGTCGGTCGCCACCGCCATCGGCACACCCGCAGCGCGCAGGGCGGCGATCGGGGGGATCTGGGTTTCGCGCAAGGTGTAGAAGGCGCCGGGAAGGATCACGGCGGCGGTGCCCGCAGCGGCCATGGCGGTAATGCCAGCCGACGACAGGTATTCCAGATGGTCGGCGGACAGCGCGCCATGGCGGGCGGCGAAAGCGGCACCGTTCTGGTCGCTGAGTTGTTCGGCATGCAGCTTTACCGGCAGGCCCAAGGCCCGGGCCCTGGCGAACAGCGGCTCAAGGTCGCCGGTCGAGAAGGCGATGGTTTCGCAAAAGGCATCGACTGCGTCCACCAACCCTTCGGCCTGTGCCGCCAGCAATGAGGGCAGGGCAACCTCGCCGATGTAAGCCGTTGGGCGGCTTTTGTATTCTGGGGGAATGGCATGGGCGGCAAGATGGGAGGTCAGGATCGTCACCCTGCGTGCCACACCAATTCGCCGCGCGGCGCGCAGCACCTTGATCTCGTCCGCAACGGTCAGGCCATAGCCGGATTTCACCTCGATCGTCGTCGCGCCGCTTGCGATCATCTGGTCGATACGGGGCAATGCCGTGGCCAGCAGATCAGCCTCGGACGCCGCACGGGTGGCGGTCACGGTGGACAGGATGCCCCCGCCGGCACGGGCGATCTCTTCATAGCTGGCGCCTTGCAGCCGCTGCTCGAACTCGGCCGCGCGGTGCCCGGCATGGACGGCATGGGTATGGCAATCGATCAGGCCGGGGGTGACAAGGCGGCCTTTGCAGTCGAACGGATCGGTGTCCCGGAACGCGCGGGGCAGGTCGGCGATGCGTCCAGCCCACATGATCCGGTCGCCTTCAATGGCAACGGCGGCGTCGGGGATCAGCCCGTAGCCGCCAGTCATCGTGGCAAGGGTCGCATGGGTCAGAAGCATGGGACGTGGCCTTGCTTTATGGGCGATGTAATGGCTAATATGTCTAGACATAAAACCTGTCAAGCGAGTCGCCATGAATCTGTTCGCCAAGTCCGCCCTGCTTCCGACGGGGTGGGCGCGTGATGTCAGCCTTCGCGTAGACGCCGGGCGGATTGTCGAGGTGACGCCGGGGGCGTCCCCATCCGGGACGGTGCATGGCTGCCTTCTGCCAGCACCCGTCAACCTGCATTCCCACATGTTTCAGCGGGCGATGGCGGGGATGACCGAGGTCCGGACCGCCGGGCAGGACAGCTTCTGGACCTGGCGTGCGCTGATGTACCGGTTCCTTGAACGGCTGACGCCCAAGGATGTGCAGGCAATCGCCGCTCAGGCGATGCTGGAAATGGCCGAGGCGGGATTTGCTGCGGTGGCCGAGTTTCACTATCTGCACCATCCGGCCGGAGGCGGGACCTATGCCGACCCGGCCGAGATGTCGGCGCGGGTAGCGGCGGCGGCGGCCGAGTCCGGGCTGGGACTGACGCATCTGCCGGTGATCTATGAACAGGGCGGGGTCGATGGCCGGGCGCTGGCGGGAGGGCAGTTGCGATTTGGTTCCCCGCCAGAAGTTTACTGGCAGGTGGTGGAGGGGGCGGCACGGGCGATGGCGGGGATGCCGGATGCCACCCTTGGCGTTGCACCGCACAGCCTGCGGGCGGTCAGCCGGGATACCTTGGCACGGGTAGCGGGGCTGCTGCCCGGCGGGCCGGTTCACATTCACATCGCCGAGCAATTGGCCGAGGTGGCCGAGGTACAGGCCGCATGGGGCGCGCGGCCGGTGGACTGGGCCTGCGCCAACCTGCCGCTGGACCGGCGCTGGTGCATGATCCACGCCACCCAGATGACGCCGGATGAGACAGCCGCGCTGGCCCGCACCGGTGCCGTGGCGGGTCTTTGTCCGACCACCGAGGCGAACCTCGGCGATGGCATCTTCGACGGGCCGGGCTGGCTGGCGAGTGGTGGTGTCTTTGGCGTGGGGACCGACAGCAACGTACGGATTTCGTTGACCGAGGAACTCCGGCTGCTGGAATACTCGCAGCGGCTGAACCTCAAGGCGCGGGCGGTGATGGCTGACAATACCCGGTCAACCGGGCGGCTTCTCTGGGACGGTGTGGCGGCGGGAGGGTCGCAGGCCGCCGGGCGTGCCAGTGGCGCCATTGCCCCGGGGATGTGGGCCGACCTGCTGGCCCTCGACACCGGGGATGTGCGGCTAGAGGGGGTCAGCGGCGATGGCCTGCTGGATGCCTTGGTGTTTGCCGGTCGTGACGGGCTGGTGACCGACCTTTGGTCCGCAGGCCGCCACATCGTCCGCCAGGGCCGCCACATCGCCCGCGACAGCGTGGAACCGCGGTTTCGCGCCACCCTGCAACGCCTGCGCGAGGCGCTTTAGATGCAAGGCTGGGAAGGCGTCCGCGCCGAAGTTCTGCGCCGTATCCGTGCGCGCATCTGGCCGCCGGGGGCGTTGATCCCCGGCGAAGAGACCCTCGCCGGGGAGTTCGGCGTCGCCCGCGCCACGGTCAACCGCGCGCTGCGCGATCTGGCCGAAGCGGGGGTGATCGAGCGGAAAAAGCGTGCAGGGACGCGGGTGGCGGAACTGCCCGTCCGCCGCGCGCGGCTGGAGATCCCGGTGATCCGCCAGGATGTCGAGGCGCGGGGGCTGGTCCATGGCTTTGAACTCCTCGCCGACCGGCTGGCCCCGGCCCCGGTGCCGGTGACCGCCCGGCTTGGACTGCCGGAAGCCGCGCCAATGCGCTTTCTGGAAACGCTGCATCTGGCCGGGGGGCGGCCCTATGTGCTGGAAAGCCGCTGGCTGAACCCGGCGGTCTTGCCCCACCCCGCCCCGGATTTCGCCCGGGAGAGTGCCAATGAATGGCTGGTGACGCATGTCAGTCTGGTTTCGGGCGACATCGCCTTTACCGCCGAACCCGCCAGCCCGCGTGAGGCCGAGGTGCTGGGCGTCCCCCCCGGCACGGCGCTTCTGGTGGCCGAGCGCACAACGCAGGGCACTGCGGGCCCGGTGACGCTGGTGCGCCTTGCCCATGCGCCGGGACACCGGGTGCAGATGAGCTTCTGACGGCCGCGCATCACCGGTAATGCCGCGCGACAAGCTGGGTCAGCTTGCGGTGCAGGGGCTGTGTGCGGTGCCGGATATGAATCGCCGCGAAGACCGGCTGGCGCAGGTCTGGCGCATCTTCGACAGCACGGAAACCGCCCCCCGCAATCAGCGCGTCAGCGGTTTTCTCCAGCACATAGCCTGACCCGCCCATTGCCATCAGCAGCGACACCACTGACCCCGATTGCCCGACCGACACCGGCGAGGCGGCAAGCTCGGGGGTCAACTGGCGATGCATCTCGGCAAAGGCCGGCGAGAAATGGGCAAAGACGAAGCGGTCGGGCCGGATCTCTGCCAGCTGCGATGTCTCGGTGGAGACCATCCGGTAAACCACATCGCCAACGCTGTCGAAATGCAGGTCCGGGTGGGGCTTTGGGCTGAACATGACGGCAAAGTCGAGGATGCCGGTCAGAAGGTCGGCACACATCTGGTTGGAATAATCCGGCTCGATGTAGAAGGCAGTCTGTGGAAAGGCGACGCGAAACCCGGCCACCCAGTCGCCCAGATAGACTGCCGCAAGGTCGTTCTGGATCCCAAGGCGCAGAAGCTCGGCCGCGCCATGCGGGATCTGGATCCGGCGTCTGGCCTCGTTCCATTCATGCCGCAGCGCCCGGGCGTGGGGTTCGAAGCGCTTGCCCTCGGGTGTAAGGTCGGTGCCCGCACGGGAGCGGTCGAAAAGCCGTGACCCCACTGCCTGCTCCAGCGCCGTCACCCGGGCTGAGACGGTGGACTGGGTGATCCGGAGCCGATCGGCGGTGCGATGAAAGCTGCGGGTCTCAGCCAGGTCAAGGAAGGTGTCGAGAAGGTCGATCTGCATGGTTCGGGCCTGGCGCTTGGGGAAGAGCGCCGGGGGGCTTTCAGCCCCCCGGACCCCCCGAGGATATTTGAGAACAGAAGAATGACTGATCGGTTTTGTCGATCAATACCCGGTCCGTTGCCGAATTGAAAGCCGCCGCGCGGCGCGGGATAGTAGCCCGCGACACGGGGAGGCGGTTATGGCGGAATTTGCTTCGGCGAAAGCGGTGATCATCGGCGGCGGGGCGGTGGGCGTGTCCTCGCTTTAC
Source organism: Rhodobacter sp. (assembly GCA_013821825.1). Classification (GTDB taxonomy): domain Bacteria; phylum Pseudomonadota; class Alphaproteobacteria; order Rhodobacterales; family Rhodobacteraceae; genus Tabrizicola. The sequence goes on along the minus strand of PNJK01000042.1, from coordinate 23,609 downwards.
CATCTGGCCAAGGCGGGCTGGACCGATGTCCTGCTTCTGGAAAAGAACGAACTGACGGCCGGGTCGACCTGGCATGCGGCGGGCAATGTGCCGACCTTCTCTTCTTCGTGGTCGATCATGAACATGCAGCGCTATTCTGCCGAGCTTTACCGGGGTCTTGGGGCGGCGGTGAACTATCCGATGAACTACCATGTCACCGGCTCGGTTCGTCTTGGCCATACCGACGAGCGGCTGATGGAGTTCCACAAGGTCGCCGGCATGGGCCGCTATCAGGGGATGGAACTTCAGGTCCTGACACCCTCCGAGATCAAGTCGCGCTACCCGTTCGTCGAGACCCATGATCTGACCGGCGCATTGTATGACCCCAATGACGGCGACATCGACCCGGCGCAGCTGACCCAGGCTTTGGCCACCGGGGCGCGCAAGCTCGGCGCGCGGATCGAACGCTTCTGCCCGGTGACCGCCGCCCGCTGGACGGGGACAGAGTGGATTCTGTCGACCCCCAAGGGTGAGGTCCGGGCGGAATATGTGGTGAACGCGGGCGGCTATTATGCAGCTCAGGTCGGGGAGCTGTTCGGCCGCCGGGTGCCGATGATGGTGATGAGCCATCAGTACATGCTTTTCGACACGATCCCCGAACTGGAGGCCTGGACGAAAGAGGTCGGCCACAAGCTGCCGCTGCTGCGCGATGTCGACAGTTCTTACTATCTGCGGCAGGAAAAGATGGGCTTCAACCTTGGCCCCTATGAGAACACCTGCCGCGCGCATTGGGCGACGCCGGACGATCCGATGCCCGAGGATTTCAGCTTCCAGCTTTATCCCGACGATCTTGACCGGCTGGAATGGCACATCAACGATGCGATGGCCCGGGTGCCGCTTCTGGCGCAGGCCAACCTGACCAAGGTGATCAACGGCCCGATCCCCTATACTCCAGACGGCAACCCGCTGATCGGCCCGATGCCGGGGGTGCCAAATGCGTTCGAGGCCTGCGTCTTCACTTTCGGCATCTGCCAGGCCGGCGGAGCCGGCAAGGTGCTGGCGGAATGGGTGACCGAGGGTGCAACCGAATGGGACATGTGGTCCTGCGACCCGCGCCGCTTCACGGGTTGGGAGGATCACGACTACTGCGTGAAGAAGGGGATGGAGGTCTACGGCCACGAATATGCCATGCACTTCCCGCATCACGCCTGGCCCGAAGGCCGGATGAAGCGGCTCTCGGCGGTGCATGACCGCACCGCGGCGCTGGGCGCGGAATATGGGCCTTATAACGGTTATGAGCGTGCGCTTTGGTATGCGCGGCCCGGGGATGTGACTGAAGAGCAGGCGCAGCGCACCTGGCGGCGCGAAGGCCCGTGGTTTGCCGCCGTGCAGGCCGAGTGCGAAGCGGTGCGCGACGCCTGCGGGATTCTCGACCTGCCGGGCTTCAGCCGCTACCGGCTGACCGGGGCAGGGGCGGCCGATTGGCTGAGCCGTCAGATCACCGGCAAGCTGCCTTCCATCGGGCGGCTGGGTCTGGCCTATTTCGCCGATGACAAGGGCAGGATCGTGACCGAAATGTCGGTCGCGCGGATCGCCGAGGACGAGATCCTCCTCATCTCCGCCTCGACCGCACAGCTGCATGACCGGGGCTGGCTGGAACGTCATCTTGCCCCCGGTCTCACGCTGACCGACGAAAGCGCCGACTGGTCCTGCCACATCCTGACCGGCCCCAAAGCGCGCGACGTGTTGGTGGCGGCGGGGGCCGAGGCGGACCTGACCAAGGGCTGGTTGACCCATCAATCGGCCCGGATCGCGGGGCGCGACGTGAAACTGATGCGCGTCTCCTTTGCGGGCGAGCTTGGTTGGGAGATTCACTCCCGCCTCGCCGACACGCCCGCCGTCTGGGACGCGGTGATGGTGGCGGGTAAGCCTTTGGGGCTGAAACCCTTCGGCATGTTCGCGCTGAACAGCTTGCGCGTCGAAAAGGGCTACCGGACCTGGAAGGGCGACCTTTCGACCGATTACACCGTGCTGCAGGGCGGGCTTGACCGCTTTGTCGACTGGACCAAGCCCGAATTCCGCGGCAAGTCGGCGCTCGAGGCCGAAAAGCAGCGCGGGGTAACCAAGCGCTTTGCGACGCTGGTGATCAAGGCCGACACCCACGACCCGCCCTACATGGCGACGATCTGGCATCGGGGACAGGTGGTGGGCGAACTGACCTCGGGTTATTGGGGGCACCGTGTCAACGCCTGCATTGGGCTTGGCATGCTCAAGACCGAGCTGAACGTCGCGGGCCAAGCGGTCGAGGTTGAAATCTTCGGGCGTCGCTATCCTGCCACCGTCAAAGCCGACGAGCCCCTCTGGGACCCGAAGAACGAGCGTATCCGGGCATGACCAATCTCCCCGCCATGATGTCGGGCGTCCAGCTTGTCGGTCACGGCGGGCCGGAGATGCTTGTCTGGCGCGACGACATCCCGGTCCCGCGCCCTGGGCCGGGCGAAGTTCTGGTCAAGGTGCTGGCGGCGGGGGTCAACATGACCGACATCAACACCCGGAAGGGCTGGTATGGCGGCGAGGGCCGCGCGGCTGGCTGGTCCGGGGAACTCGGCTTCCCCCGCATCCAGGGCGCTGACCTCTGCGGGCGGATCGTGGCTTTGGGCGAAGGGGTCGAGGGCCTGCCGCTGGGTGCCCGCGTGATCTGCCCGACGAACCAGCATGAACCGACCAAAGAAAACCCGATCCACTTCGTCTCCATCGGGTCGGAGTTCGACGGTGCCTTTGCGCAATACTGCCTGGTCAAGGCCCGGCATCTGCACGACGTCACCGCCTCGCCCCTGTCAGATATCGAAGTCGGCGCGATGCCTTGCGCCCATGGCACGGCACACAACCTGTTGACCCGGGCCGGGGTGGCGGTGGGTGAACGCGTGCTGGTCACCGGGGCCTCGGGCGGTGTCGGGCTTGCGGCGGCACAGCTTGCCCTCTTGCGTGGGGCCGAGGTCACGGCCCAGTGCAGTCTTGCGAAATCCGCCCCGCTGCGCGCGATCGGTGCCTCGATCCTGCCGCGCGATGCCATTCCACGGGCCCAAAGCTTTGACGTGGTGATCGACATTGTCGGTGGCGACGGGTTTCAGGACCGGCTGGACGCGTTGCGTCCCGGAGGCCGCTATGCGACCTCGGGCGCCGTCGGCGGACCGCTTGTGAAGGGCGACCTTCGGCGTATCTACCTCAATGATCTTACCTTGCATGGCGCGACCCACCAGCCGCGCGAGGTCTTCGCCGGTCTTGTCACCATCATCAACACCGCGCGCATCAGGCCTGTTGTATCGAATACCTACCCCCTGCGTGATATTGCCATCGCGCAGACCGATCTTGTCGCCGGGCGCTTCCCCGGCAAACTTGTCCTTGTTCCCTAGGAGCCCGCCCCATGACGATTCCAACCCATGCCCGCGCTGTCGTCATTGGTGGTGGCGTTTCGGGCTGTTCGGTGGCCTATCATCTGGCCAAAGCCGGGTGGACCGACGTGGTGCTATTGGAGCGTCGCAAGCTGACCTCGGGCACCACATGGCATGCGGCGGGGCTGATCGGCCAGCTGCGTGGCAGCGCCAACATGACGCGGCTGGCGAAATATTCCGCCGATCTTTACCGGGGGCTCGAAGCCGAAACCGGAGTCGCAACCGGCATGAAGCAGGTCGGCTCGATCTCGGTCGCGCTGACGAAAGAGCGGCATGAGGAACTCCTCCGCCAGGCCACCGTTGCCCGGATTTTCGACGTCGAAGTCCATGAAATCAGCCCGGAAGAGGCCAAGGCGAAATATCCCCACCTGAACATCGACGGCGTCGTCGGCGCGGTGGCGCTGCCGCTTGACGGCCAATGCGACCCAGCCAATATCACGATGGCGCTGGCCAAGGGCGCGCGGATGCGCGGGGCAAAGATCTTCGAAGGCGCATTGGTCACCAAGGTCACCACCGCAGGCGGCAAGGTGACCGGTGTCGACTACGAAATGGGCGGCGAAACCGGCCATATCGCCGCCGACGTGATCGTCAACTGCGGCGGAATGTGGGGCAGGGACCTTGCGGCGCAGAACGGTGTCACCCTGCCGCTGCACGCCTGCGAACATTTCTACCTGATCACCGAACCAGTCGCCGGGATCGACCTGAACCTTCCCGTCCTCCGCGTCCCCGACGAATGCGCCTATTACAAGCAGGACGCCGGAAAGATGATGCTGGGAGCCTTCGAGCCGAAGGCAAAACCCTGGGGCATGGACGGCATCCGCAAGGATTTTGAGTTCGACACCCTGCCTGAGGATTGGGACCACTTCATGCCCATCCTCGAAATGGCGACCAACCGGATACCCCTGTTCGAGACCGCCGGTATCCACACCTTCTTCAACGGGCCGGAAAGCTTTACCCCCGATGACCGCTATTACCTGGGCGAAGCGCCCGAGGTGAAAGGCTACTGGATCGCCGCCGGCTACAACTCCATCGGTATCGTCAGTTCGGGTGGCGCGGGGCAGGCGCTCGCGCATTGGATCACCGGAGGCGAGCCGCCCTTTGACCTCTGGGAAGTCGATATCCGTCGCGCCCAGCCCTTCCAGAAGAACCGCCGCTATCTGAAGGACCGTGTAAGCGAGACGCTTGGCCTGCTTTACGCCGACCATTTCCCCTATCGCCAGATGGCAACCTCGCGCGGGGTGCGCCGGTCACCGATCCACGAGCATCTGAAAGCACGCGGCGCAGTCTTTGGCGAGGTCGCAGGCTGGGAACGCGCCAACTGGTTCGCGAACGAAGGACAGGAACGCGAATACCGCTATAGCTGGAAGCGGCAGAACTGGTTTGACAACCAGAAGGCCGAACATATGGCGGTGCGAGAGGGTGTCGGCCACTTCGACATGACCAGCTTTGGCAAGATCCGGATCGAGGGCCGCGACGCCTGCGCCTTCCTCAACCGGATTTGCTCGGCGCAGATGGACGTGGCCGAAGGGCGCATCGTCTACACCATGTTTCTGAATGATCGCGGGGGGATAGAGGCCGACCTTACCGTAACGCGTCTCTCGGAAACCGCCTATCTGGCGGTGGTTCCGGGGGCCACCCTGCAACGCAACCTCGCCTGGATGCGGCAGCACGTCGGTGACGATTTCGCGGTCATCACCGATGTGACCGCCGCCGAGTCGGTACTCTGCGTCATGGGCCCAAAGTCGCGTGAGATCCTTTCGCGCGTGTCGCCGAACGACCTTAGCAACGACGCGCATCCATTTGGTACCGTGCGGGAAATCGAGATCGGCATGGGCCTCGCCCGTGCCCACCGCGTGACCTATGTCGGCGAGCTCGGCTGGGAGCTTTACGTCAGCGCCGACCAGACCGCGCATGTCTTTGAAGCCTTGATGGAAGCAGCCCCGGACCTGAAACTTTGCGGCCTCCACACCCTCGATTCCTGCCGGATCGAGAAGGCCTACCGCCACTGGGGCCACGACATCACCGACGAGGATCACGTGCTGGAGGCGGGACTAGGCTTCACCGTCAGCCGCAGGAAGCCGGCCTTCATCGGACGCGACGCGGTCTTGCGCAAGGAAGACACAGGGCTTGATCGCAAGATGCTGCAATTCCGGCTGAAGGAACCCGGGCCGCTTTTGTTCCATAACGAGGCCGTGGTGCGCGACGGCAAGATCGTCGGTCCCGTAACTTCCGGGAATTACGGCCATTTCCTTGGTGGCGCGATTGGTATGGGATATGTCCCGGCCAAGGGGTTCACCGACGATGACATCCTTGGCGCGACCTATGAAATCGAGGTCGCCGGACAACGGCACGCGGCGATCGCCTCGCTGGCGCCGATGTATGATCCGAAATCGGAAAGGATCAAGGCATGAAGCTTGCCGCGCGGCATCAGGCCTTCCACGATCTGCACCGGCAGGGCTGTTTCGTCATCCCGAACCCCTGGGATCGCGGCTCGGCCCGGATGATGGCGGCGCTGGGGGCAAGGGCACTCGCCACCTCATCGGCCGCCCACGCCTTCACCATGGGCCGCCCCGACCTTGGCGGCGTCAGCCGGGACGAGGCGCTGGCCCATGCCGCCGACCTGATTGCGGCCACCGATCTGCCCGTTTCCGGCGATTTCGAGAATGGTTTCGGCGACAGCCCGGAGGATGTCGCCGAGACGGTGCGGCTTTCGGGTGAGGTCGGACTTTCCGGCATCAGCGTCGAAGACACCCGGATGATCCCCGGCAATGCGCCCTATGCCTTTGATCTGGCGGTCGAACGCATCCGCGCCGGGGTTGCCGCCGCCCGTGACCTTGGCCGCCCCTTCATCTTGTGTGCCCGCGCCGATGGCGTCATGTACGGCACCTATGACCTTGCCGAGGGCATCCGCCGCCTGCAGGCATTTGAGGCGCTGGTGCCGATCTCCTTTATCTCCCCGTACCCCCCGGGAGGGCCGAACTGGCGCGGGTGCTTGCCTCGGCGACGAAACCCGTCAACGCCCTTGCAGCCGGGCCGCTGAAATCCATGACCGTCGCCGAACTGGCCGCAATGGGCGTCCGCCGCATTTCCACCGGCAGTCAGATCGCACGGGTCACGCATGCAGTGATCCGCGACTCGGTTTCCGCCATGCTGGGGCAGGGCAGCTTTGCCCCGCTCATGATCGCCGCGTCGGGCGATGACATCGATGCGCTTCTCATCAAGGGACAAGCCGAATGACCGAGCAGACTATTGATCCGGGCGAAATCTGCGAACCAGCCCGTAACCGGCGTTCGGGCGGCCGGCAGGCCCGCGTGGCCATGCGCGCGGCGCCCCTGACCGACGAGATGCGTCCCGTCCGCCCCGGCATGTCCGGTGGCCAGTACAAGCCGCTGACGGACGCCGGGGTCCAGCAGATTCACGCCGCCGCCCTGGATGCGCTGGAACAGATCGGCCTGTCGCAAGCCCCGCCCTCGGGTGTGAAGCTGCTGACCGAGGCAGGCGCGATCCTTGGCGATGACGGCCGCATCCGGTTTCCCCGGGCCCTGGTCGAGGACATGTTGAACATCGCCGCCCGCAACATCACCCTGCACGCCCGCGACCCGCGCCACGACCTGCACCTGACCGGCACCAACGTCCACTATGGCACCGCAGGCGCGGCTGTTCACATCGTCGATCCGGTGACCAATGAATACCGCGAGTCGACCGCGCAGGACCTCTACGATGCCGCCCGGCTGGTCGACAACCTGGACAACATCCACTTCTACCAGCGCACGATGGTCTGCCGCGATGTGTTGGATAACAAGGAGATGGACCTCAACACGCTGTACGGCAGCCTTTCAGGCACCGCCAAGCATGTGGGCACAAGCTTTTCCGACCCCTCGCACGTCGCCGACTGTTTCGAGATGCTGCATATGGTGGCGGGGGGAGAGGAGAAGTGGCTTGAACGGCCATTTGTCAGCAATTCCAACTGCTTCGTCGTGCCGCCGATGAAATTCGCCGAGGAATCCTGCATCACGATGGAGGATTGCATCCGTCGTGGCATGCCGATGCTTCTTCTCTCTGCCGGTCAAGCCGGAGCCACCGCGCCAGCACCCATCGCGCTGACCATCGTGCAGGCCGTGGCCGAATGTCTGGCTGGCGTGGTTTACGTCAACGCGATCAAGCCCGGTGCCCCGGCGATATTCGGCACCTGGCCCTTCGTCAGCGATCTGCGCACCGGAGCCATGTCCGGCGGCAGCGCCGAACAGGCGCTGCTGACCGCTGGCTGCGCCCAGATGCACCACTTCTACGACCTGCCCGGAGGGGCGGCCTCGGGGATCAGCGACAGCAAGCTTCCCGACATGCAGGCCGGCTGGGAGCAGGGCATCACCAACGCGCTTGCCGGCCTTGCCGGCCTCAACATGTGCTACGAGGCAGTGGGGATGCACGCTTCGCTCCTCGGTTTCTGCCTTGAAAGCCTTGTCCTCGGCGATGACCTCCTTGGCCAGACCATGCGCTTGGTCCGGGGCATCGACGTCACCCCTGACAGCACGTCCATCCAGGCAATGAAGGACGTCTGCCTTGGCGGTCCCGGCCACTATCTGGGCAGTGACCAGACGCTGAAACTGATGCAGACGGAATACATCTATCCAAACGTCGGCAACCGCATGTCGCCCAAGGAATGGAACGAGGCGGGCAAGCCCCTGTTGCTTGACACTGCGATTGCCCGCAAGAATGCAATCCTCGCCAAGGCCGGCAGCCGCGTCGACCCCCAGATTGACGCAGCCATCCGGGCACGGTTCAACATCTACTTCAAGTGAGGTCGCAATGATCCCCGCCAACATGCTGAAATTTTATATCAATGGCCAATGGGTCGATCCGATTTCCAAGGTGCGTATGGGCGTTGAAAACCCCGCGACGGAGGAAATCGTCTGCGAAGTCGCCATGGGAAGCAGCGAGGACGCTGACCGGGCGATTCTTGCCGCCCGGGCCGCGTTTGACGGCTGGACCTACCGCCCGGTGGCCGAGCGCATCGCCGTGGTGAAGCGCCTGCTGGAAGTCTATAATGCGCATTACGAAGACTTCGCCCAAGCCATGTCGACCGAAATGGGCGCGCCGATCACCTGGGCGCGCGATGCGCAGGCCTGGGCCGGTCAGGTCCATATCGAGGCCACGATCAAGGCCGCCGAGGAAATGGTCTGGGAATACAATCGCGGCACCACCCGGATCATCTACGAAGGGATCGGCGTCTGCTCGCTGATCACGCCGTGGAACTGGCCAATGAACCAGATCGCCTGCAAGGTCGCGCCCGCGCTGATCGCCGGTTGCACCATGGTGCTGAAACCCTCGGAGATTGCCCCCCTCTCTGGCACGCTGTTCGCGCAGGTCTGCCATGATGCCGGGGTGCCGGCAGGCGTGTTCAACCTTGTCCACGGCGCCGGCCCGGAGGTTGGCGCGCGGATGTCGTCGCACCCCGAGGTGGATATGGTGTCGTTCACCGGCTCGACCCGCGCGGGCACTGCCATTGCCGCAGCGGCAGCGCCGACGGTCAAACGCGTGGCGCAGGAACTGGGCGGCAAGTCGCCCAACATCATCCTGCCCACCGCCAACATCGCCGAGGCTGTCGCCGCAGGCGTGACCGCCGTCATGTCGAACACCGGCCAGTCCTGCGACGCGCCGACCCGGATGCTGGTGCCGCGCGACCGGCAGGCCGAAGCGCTCGCCGTCGCCAAGGAAGCGGCCGAGGCGATCGTGATCGGCGACCCGCGCGATGAAGCCACCGTGATGGGCCCGCTGATCTCGAGACTGCAATTCGACAAGGTCCAGCGCCTGATCCAGGCCGGTATCGACGAAGGTGCCACGCTGGTGACCGGCGGTGTCGGCCGCCCGGCCGACCTCAATCGTGGCTGGTTCGTGCGGCCCACGGTCTTTGGCGATGTGGTGAATGCGATGACGATTTCGAAGGAAGAGATCTTCGGCCCGGTGCTGGCGATCCAGCCCTATGACAGCATCGAAGATGCAATCGCCCAGGCCAATGACACCGTCTACGGCCTTGCCGCCTATATCGCGGGCCCGGTTGAGGACGCCAAACCCGTCGCCCGCAGACTGCGTGCCGGGACGGTCAACCTGAACTACCCCGACTGGGACACCTCCGCCCCCTTCGGCGGCTACAAGCAGTCCGGCAACGGCCGCGAATATGCCGACTGGGGCATCCACGACTTCTGCGAGGTCAAGGGCATCGTCGGCTACGGCGAGGCGTAAGACCGCGTTACAACTTGAACGGGGCGGGCTGAGGTCCGCCCCCCATCCGAACGGGAATATCATGCACTATGGATACATCGGCCTCGGCAACCTTGGGGCCGCCTGCGCGGGCTGCCTTCTGAAGGCGGGCTTCAAGGTCACGGTCTACGACCTGAACTCCGCCCTCGCCGCGCCATTGGTCGCGCAAGGTGCCACCCTTGCGACCGGCGCCGAAGGGGTGGCGGCTTCGGCCGATCACGTCATCACCTGCCTGCCATCCCCGGCGGTGTCGGAAAAGGTGCTGCGCCACATCCTGCCCCACATGAGAAAGGGCGCCAGTTGGGTCGAAATGTCGACCCTTGGCCGGGACGAGGTGCTGCGGCTGGCGGCTGTCGCGGCCGAAGGCGGCGTGCGGATGATGGAGTTGCCGGTCACCGGCGGGGTGCATCTGGCGCATCAGGGCAAGATCACCATGCTGGCGGGGGGCGATGCGGACCTGTTCGATCTGCACCATGGCGCGATGCAGGCGATGGGCGACAAGATCTTCCACATGGGGCCACTGGGATCAGCTTCGATCATCAAGGTGATCACCAACATGCTGGCCTTCATCCACCTGAAAGCCACCTCCGAGGCCCTGATGCTGGCCAAGCGCGGCGGGCTTGACCTTGCGCAGGCCTGGCACGCGATTGCGGCCTCTTCGGGCAACAGCTTTGTGCATGAGACGGAAGGGGCGTTGATCCTGAACGGGTCTTACGACATCGCCTTCAACATCGACCTGGCTCTCAAGGACCTTGGGTTCGCCCTGGGGTTCGGCAGGGAATTCGGGGTGCCCCTCGACCTCGCCTCGATGACCAACCAGACCTACATCGCCGCCAAGGCCGCTTACGGGGGCGAGGCGCAGTCGCCGATGATTGCGAAGCAGCTTGAGGATCTGCTTGGCACAGATCTTCGGGCTGAAGGCTTTCCAGCCCGGCTTGAGTAAGAGGCCCTGAAAGGGACATCTTTCCAAGACCAGAAATATCAATATCTTGGCGCTGGACGTTCAGGATCTTGAAAGGATTGGGGCCGTGGGACTGAGTGACGAAAACGCCCTTCGGATGGCGCGGCTTCTGCACCATCGCAAGGCTGCGCTGAAGCAGGGCGATCCGATCGTCCCGCCGATCACCGCCTCGGCCACCTATCACCTGCCGCATGTCCAGGCCGGCGGGCAGTTCTACGGGCGCAATGGCAACCCGACCTGGGATGCGGTCGAGGCGCAGCTGTCCCTGCTGGAGGAGGCCGAGGTTGCAAGCTTTCCTTCGGGCATGGCAGCGATTGCCGCTGCCCTGTTCTCGACCCTGAAGGCAGGGGACCGGCTGGTCATCCCTGCGGACGGCTACTACGTGACCCGCGTGCTGTCGCAGGGATTCCTGAAACCCCTGGGCGTCGAGGTGCAACTGCTGCCGACCGCAAGCTATGGCACTGCCGATTTCGCCGGGGCGGCGGTGGTCTATCTTGAGACGCCGTCGAACCCCGGTCTGGATGTGGTCGACATCGCCGCCGTCTCGGCCCGGGCGCATGCGGCGGGGGCAAAGGTCATTGCCGACAACACGACCATGACGCCGCTGCTGCAGCAGCCGCTGGACCTTGGCTGCGATCTGGTGGTGGCCGCAGACACCAAGGCCCCGGCGGGGCATTCCGATGTGCTTTTCGGCCATGTGGCGGGCCGCGATGCCGCCCTGATGGCGCGGGTCCGCGACTGGCGGCGGATGTCGGGGGCGATCCCGGGGCCGTTCGAGGCGTTCCTGGTCCACCGGGGCATCGGGACGCTTGAGGTCCGGCTGGAACGGATGTGCGCCAGCGCCGCGACTGTCGCCGGGCGTCTTGCCGTGCATCCCGCAGTGCGGGTGCTGCGTTATCCGGGGCTGGCATGCGACCCGTCACATTGGGCTGTGGGAAGCCAGATGGCGAATGGCGGGTTCCTGATCGGGTTCGAGCTTGCCAATGCCGGGGTGGCCGAGGGCTTTCTTGCCCGCTGTCCGCTGATCGAACAGTCGACCAGTTTCGGCGGCACCCATTCCGCCGCCGAACGCCGCGCGCGCTGGGGGGATGCGGTGCCCGAGGGGTTCATCCGCCTTTCGGTCGGCGTAGAGCCGGTCGAAGTGCTTTGGGCGGCCATCGACGCGGCCTTGCGGCGCTAATTCCGCGCGTCAGAGGCTGTCAATAATGCGGGTCGCTTCGGCCTGCGGGTCGGCAAGCGCGGCGCGGTCCTCGCCCGGGAAAAAGCGCGCCCGGGTCGACGTGGGCATGCGCGCCGGGGTGGCGATCAGGACCCGGGGGCCGTGCCTGCGGGTCTCGGCCTGCCAGCTTTGCGCGATGGCGATCTGGGCGGCCTTGGTCGCGCCATAGGCCCCGAAAAACGGCTGCCCGGCGCGGGGATCGTCGAAGAAGACGGCGGTTCCATCATGGGCCCGAAGCAAGGGTTCCACCATCGGGATCAGCGTGCCCGTCGCGCGGGTATTGATCGCGATCGACTTTTCCCAGTCCTTCGAGTCCAGATGTGCCGCGGGTGCAAGCGGGGCGGCATGGACCGCCGTGTGAACCCAGAGACCGACGCCGCCCCAGCGGTCATGGACCTGCCGGCAGAGGTGCCGCATCGCGTCGTCGTTCGTCACGTCCATCGGGGCCAGCGTCAGCCCGCCCGCACCCGGAAGGCCCGCGCGTTTCACCCGGTCGTCGAGATCTTCAAGCCCACCCACAGTCCGTGCGACGGCCACGACATGCCAGCCGCGCAGCGCCAGCTGTTCGGCCATCGCAAAGCCAAGGCCACGCGAGGCGCCAGTGACGAGAGCGATCCGGGGGGAGATCTTGAGGGCGTTCTTTTCGGTCATGGTCGGTCCTTCGTGGGGCAGTCAGAGCCTCCGCCGGAAGTATTTTTGAAACGAGCAAATGGCAAGAGGGGCGGGGACGACGGAGCAGCGCCAAGCCGGGCAACGCCCGTTCAAGGACCTTGCGATTACCCGGCCGCCTTCATCTCGAAACCTTCCTCGATCTTGTCCGACGGGGCCACAGGATAGTCGCCCGAGAAGCAGGCGTCACAATAGCGGGGGGCGGCGGCGTCGCGGCCTGCGGCTTCCCCTGCGGCACGGTAAAGGCCGTCGAGCGAGACGAACTTGAGGCTGTCCACACCGATCCAGTCGCGCATCTCGTCCTCGGACATCGTCGCGGCCAGAAGCTTCGAGCGTTCCGGCGTGTCGACGCCGTAAAAGCACGGCCAGGCGGTCGGGGGCGAGGCGATGCGGAAGTGAACCTCGGCCGCGCCCGCTTCAAGGATCATGTCCTTGATCTTGCGCGAGGTGGTGCCGCGAACGACCGAGTCGTCAACGAGGATCACCCGCTTGCCCTTGATCAGGGCGCGGTTGACGTTGAGCTTGAGGCGCACACCCATGTTGCGGATGTGGTCGGTGGGTTCGATGAAGGTCCGGCCCATGTACTGGTTGCGGATGATGCCCATCGCGTAGGGGATGCCGCTCTCCTGGCTGTAGCCGATGGCGGCAGGGGTGCCGGAGTCGGGAACCGGGCAGACCAGATCGGCATCTACCGGGGCTTCGCGGGCCAGTTCCACGCCGATCTGGCGGCGGGTTTCATAGACGGATCGACCGCCGATGATGCTGTCGGGGCGCGAGAAATAGACGTTCTCGAAGATGCAGAAGCGGGATTTGGCGGGCTGGAAGGGACGGGTCGATTCGACCTTGTTGCCTTCGATGACGACCATTTCGCCCGGCTCGATCTCGCGCACGAATTCGGCGCCGATGATGTCCAGGGCGCAGGTTTCCGACGAAAGCGCCCAGCCGTGGTCGGAAATGCGACCCAGAACCAGCGGGCGCACGCCAAGCGGGTCGCGCACGCCGATCAGTTTGGTCCGGGTCATGGCGACGACCGAGAAAGCGCCTTCGACACGGCGGAGCGCATCCTTGATGCGTTCGGCAAGGGTCTTCTGGATCGAGCGGGCCATCAGGTGGATGATGCATTCGCTGTCCGAGGAGGACTGGAAGATGCTGCCACGCTCGATCAACTCGCGGCGGAGGGCGGCGGCATTGGTCAGGTTGCCGTTGTGCGCAATGGCGCAGCCGCCCATCGAGAACTCGCCAAAGAAGGGTTGCACGTCGCGGATCGCGGTGGCGCCCTTCGATCCGGCGGTGGAATAGCGGACGTGGCCGATGGAAAGGTTGCCCGGCAGCGTGTCCATCACGTCGGCCTTGGTGAAGTTGTCGCGGACATAGCCGAAGCGGCGGGCCGAATTGAAGCCGTGGTCGGGGTGGTAGCTGACGATGCCACCGGCTTCCTGGCCCCGGTGCTGCAAGGCATGCAGGCCGAGGGCGACGAAGTTCGACGAGTCGGCCACGCCGGTGACGCCGAAAATGCCGCACTCCTCCTTCAGTTTGTCCCCGTCATTGAGGGCGTCGAAGGGGTGCGAGAGGAAGGGGGCCATGCGTGTCCGAATCCTTCGGGCTGCTTCAGGGCGGGATGCCGGTGGTTTACGGCAGCCGCGCAAGGCTGTCACGCCCTGAAACGCCCGTCGGGGCCGAAAGGTCAGTTGCCGGCGGCAGGCGCCTCGGGTGCGGGGGTGGGCGCGACTTCGAGGGTGACGGGGGCACCACCGGCGGCGCAGATGTTCGTCAGGTCATTATAGCGCTCGACGATCCAGCCCGGGGCGTCCGTGGGGATGTTTTCGTCGATATTGGCCTGGAAGTTGGCGAAGACCAGCGCGGTGCGGCTGTCGTCGATCATCGGGATCGCCTGATCCGAAAGCACGCGGTCGTAGACGATGAAGGCAATAGCGATCAGCAGGACACCGCGCGCGGCCCCGAAGAGAAAGCCAAGTGCCTGGTCGATCCCGCCAAGTGCCGAACGTTGCACGGCACCCGAGAAGAGCGGCGTGAACAGCGCAGCCACGATCAGGCCGACCACGAAGACACCGGCAAAAGCCGCAACCACGGAAAGCTCGCAGCTGTCGGACAGGAACTCGCCCACCACGGGCAGTTCCTTGACCAGGGGTTGCACACCCGGGGCGAAGTAGTAGGCCGCGATAGCCGCACCAACCCAGCCGAGGATCGCCATCAATTCCCGGACCAGCCCGCGCGAGAAGGCAAGGATCGAGGAGACGATGATGATAAGCGCTGCCCCACCATCAATAGCGGTCAAGTTTTCCATCGTTTACGTCCCCATTCCCCAGCATTAACGCGGGCTTATCCTGCCCCGAACATTTCGCCTACAAAGGCAGTCAGATCCGGCATCTGCCGGAGCTGAAGCCCTGTTGCCCCTTCGATCTTCGAATGGGACGGCACTGTCGCCTGTGAGAAACCAAGTTTCGAGGCTTCTTTCAACCTGTTTTCGGTCTGACCAACCGGGCGAAGCGCGCCGGAAAGGCTGATTTCCCCGAAAAGCACCATGTCTGGCGGAATTGCCACATCTTCGCGCGCCGAAAGCAGCGCCCCGGCGACCGCAAGGTCCGAGGCCGGCTCACTGACTCGCAAACCCCCGGCGACGTTGAGGAAAACGTCAAGTCCGGTGAAGGGGATGCCGCAGCGGGACTCAAGCACGGCAAGGATGGTCGAGACCCGGCCCGAATCGAGACCGACCACGGTCCGGCGCGGGCTGGCAAGGGTCGAAGGCGCGACAAGGGCCTGGATCTCGGTCAGGACCGGGCGTGTGCCCTCGATGCCCGCAAAGACCGCCGACCCCGGTGCGGGCTGGTCGCGGTTGGCAAGAAACAGGGCGGACGGGTTCGGCACCTGGGCAAGTCCGCCGCCTGTCATCTCGAACACGCCGATTTCATCAGCAGGGCCGAAGCGGTTCTTCACTGCGCGCAAGATGCGGAACTGGTGGCCACGCTCGCCTTCGAAATAAAGCACGGTGTCGACCATGTGTTCGACCACCCGCGGACCGGCGATCTGGCCATCCTTGGTGACGTGGCCGACCAGAATTACCGCCACGCCGCGGCGTTTGGCGAAGGTCACCAGCTCATGCGCCGCAGCGCGGACCTGAGAGACGGAACCGGGCGCGGCCTCGACCTGATCCAGCCACATGGTCTGGATCGAATCGATGATCGCAAGGGCGGGGCGTTCGGCATCCAGTGTGGTCAGGATGTCGCGCAGGTTGGTCTCGGCCCCAAGCCGGACCGAAGCATCCGTCAATCCAAGGCGCTGCGCGCGCATCCGGACCTGCGCGGGGGCTTCCTCGCCAGAGATATAGAGGCATTTCAGACCCTTGCGGGCAAAGCTGGCGGCGGCTTGCAGCAAAAGGGTGGATTTCCCGATGCCGGGATCGCCCCCGACAAGGATGGCCGATGCAGGGACAAGGCCGCCACCCAGCACCCGGTCAAGCTCGTCTATCCCCGACGAGGCGCGGGGCGGCGGGGCTTCCTCGGTCGCAAGGTCCGACAGCGGGATGGTCCGGCCCTTGGCGCCAAGCGATTTCGGGCCGGTGGAAAGCGGGGTTTCCTCGGCAATGGTGTTCCAGCCGCCGCAAGCCTCGCACTTGCCGATCCATTTGCGATAGCTGGCCCCGCATGCGGTGCAGGTGAAGCTGGGAGAGGCTTTGCTCATCCGCCCTTCCTGCCCTGAATGTCGCCGCTCATCAAGGCTGGGCTGGTTCCGGCTTCGATTGCCAGGATATCAGGATCGAGGCGAGAACGCAGCCAGAGAAGAGATACAGCCCCCAGGCGGTTTCGATGGTGACCAAGCCCGCCCCCTTCACGATCACGATATAAAGCGCGATCAGGAAGATATCGGCCATGGCCAGCTTGCCAAGGATGTTGAGCGCCGGCAGCGTTTTCGGGCTGAGGAGGTTCCAGTGCAGAAGAGCCAGGCCAATGGTCTTGGCGTAAGGCGCGAAGATCGCAAGGAAAGTGACGAGAAGCGCGAGGGCGGCGTCAGAGTCCCAGAGCGATTGCAGGCCGGTGATGACGCTGATTTCGTCCATCCCGAAGATCGGCAGCACTGCCGCGCGGAGGAGCGGAGCGAACCAGGCGATGGGGAACAGGACGAGGAGGGCGAGGTTGAGGTATTTCACCGGTGGCTCCTTCGGTCGGGTGGCGGACTGGAGGGTTTCACACCCTCCAGACCTCCCGTGGGATATTTTTGCAGAGAGGAAGACCTTGACGCGAGATCATCGCACACTCTCGATCGGCCCTTCCGCGCGGCCGTGGATGAACTGTTGAACGTAAGGGTCTGGTGTCGCGTCCATTTCGCTGACGGGGCCGGTCCAGCGGATCACGCCACCATGCAGCATGGCGACGTTGTCGGCAATCGCGCGGACCGAAGACATGTCATGGGTTATGGTTATCGCGGTTGCGCCCATTTCCACCACGATCTCGCGGATCAGGTCGTTGATGACGCCTGCCATGATCGGATCGAGCCCGGTGGTGGGTTCGTCGAAGAAGATGATCTCCGGCTTGGCGGCGATGGCACGGGCGAGGCCGACGCGTTTCTGCATGCCGCCCGACAGTTCGGCCGGGAAAAGGTCGGCGGTATCGGGCTTAAGGCCGACGCGGCGGAGTTTCTCGATCGCGACCTCACGCGCCAGGGGTTTGGGAAGGGCCGCTGCCCCGCGCATCAGGCGGAAGGCAACGTTTTCCCAGACGCGGAGCGAATCGAAGAGGGCGCCGCCCTGAAACAGCATGCCGAAGCGGGCAAGAAAGGCGTCCCGGTCGCCCTTGGTCACGTCCTGGCCGTCCAGCGTGATGCTGCCCGCATTCGGGCGCTCAAGGCCGAGAATGCATTTCAACAGGACGGATTTCCCGGAGCCCGACCCGCCGATGATCACCATCGAGGTGCCGGAGGCGATGGTCAGGTCCACCCCCAGCAACACTTGGTTGGACCCGAAGGTCTTGGTGACATTGGACAGGCTGATCATGAGGTGAAGAACAGTTCGGTCAGGATGTAGTTCGCGGCCAGGATCAGGACCGAGGCCGAGACGACCGCGGATTTGGTCGCGCGGCCCACGCCTTGCGCACCGCGGGCCGAGTTCATGCCGTGATAGCAGCCCATCAGGGCCACGATGAAGCCGAAGACCGCGCCCTTCACCAGGCCCGAGCCGACATCCCAGGTTTCCAGGAAATCCAGGGTGTTCTTCAGGTAGGTGGCCGAGTTGAAATCAAGCCGGGTGATGCCCACCAGCCAGCCACCCATGATCCCGATCGCGTCACCGACGCCCACCAGCACCGGCATGGCAAGGGTTGCGGCAAGCACGCGGGGCAACGCCAGGTATTTCAACGGGTTGGTCGACAGGGTGACCAGCGCGTCGATCTGCTCGGTGACTTTCATCGTGCCGATCTCGGCGGCGATGGAGCTGGCGACCCGCGCCGCGACCATCAATCCGCCAAGGACGGGACCAAGTTCGCGCGTCATGCCGATGGCGACGATGGAGGGCACTACCGCCTCGGCATTGAAGCGCGATCCGCCGGCGTAGATTTGCAAGGCCAGGGCTCCGCCGGTGAAGATGGCGGTCAGGCCCACCACTGGAAGCGAGAACCAGCCAATCTGAAGCAGCGAATGGCCAAGTTCGCGCAGGTAGAACGGCGGGCGCAGGATATGACCAAGGATCGCCCCGGCGAACAGTGCGACGCGCCCGACAGCGGCCAGCCCCGCAAGCACCGGGCGCCCGAGGGCTGCAAGTGCGACGGTCGGGGTCATTGCGTCCGCTCCTGATAGCGGCGCAGATAGCGGGGGCCAAGCGAGGTCAGAATCTCATAGCCGATGGTGCCCGCCGCGTCGGCCAGCGCATCAATCGTCTGGTGCGGGCCAAGGATATCCAGAACGCGCGGCACTTCGGCCAGAAAGGTGATGTCGACGGTGATCAGGTCCATCGAGACGCGGCCGACCAGCGGGCAGGGTGTGTCGCCGTCCCACAGCGTTGCAAGATTGGACAGGGTCCGGGGCAAACCGTCGGCGTAGCCGCCGGCCACGGTGGCGATCAGGGCGGGGCTATCGGCGGTCCAGCTGCAACCATATCCCACGGTTTCGCCGGGGGCGACTTCGCGGGTCTGGATGACGGGAAGCGACAGGGTGACCACTGGTTGGGCAGCCTCGAACGGCAGGCCGCCGTAAAGGCCGACGCCGGGGCGGGTCAGGTCGAAATGATAGCGCGGGCCCAGCAGGATGCCGCCGGTGGCCGCAAGGCTGCGAGGCAGGCCGCTGCCATCGGTCATGGCGTGAAACGCCTTCAGTTGCGCCGCGTTCAACGGATGGTCAGGGTCGTCGGCGCAGGCCAGGTGGCTCATCAGCAGTTCCGGGCCTGCGTCGATCAGGATCGGGGCGACCGCCTCCCATTCCGGCATATCGACGCCAAGGCGGTTCATGCCGGTGTCCAGTTGCACGCCGAAAGGATGGCCGGGCAGCGCCTCAAGATGCCGGGTTATCTGCTCCAGGCTGTTCAGCATCGGCGTCAGGTCAAGATCTTGGATCATCCCGGTGTCGCCGGACATGTGGCCGGACAGGACGGCGATCTGCGGACCGGGGCCAAGCGCCTGACGGACGGCAGCACCTTCCTCGGCAAAGGCGACGAAGAACCGCCGCGCCCCGGCTTGCGCCAGGGTCCGCGCGACCCGGGTGAGGCCAAGACCGTAGGCGTCAGCCTTCACCACCGCGGCCGTCTGCACCTCGGCCCGGGAGAGCCGGTCCAGTGCGCGCCAGTTCGCGGCGATTGCGTCAAGGTCGATGGTCAGGGTTGCAGTAGCCATCCGGCTGTTTTCACCGCAGTGGCGCCGGGGTCAAGGGAAAACCTCTGCGGGGGGTTGAGCTTGCGTTTGGTGCACTTGCGCGCAAGGGTAGGGCGATCGAACGGGAGCACGCGCATTGGCCAGCGAATCCGAAGACGCTGCCAGGGTTTATCTGACGGTCCTGTGCTGGATCGGGCTGGCGATTGCCGCGCTGGACGCCTTTGTCCAGCCGCTGCCGGCGGGGCTGCTCCGGGCAGTGCTGGGGCTGTCATACATAGCCGGCGGCCTGCCTGCGGCGCGGTCGGCGCTGACAGAGCTTTGGCAGGACCGGCGGCTGGACATCGACCTTCTGATGGTCGTCGCGGCGCTGGCGGCGGCAGCGGTTGGCGCGACGCTGGAAGGGGCGGTGCTGCTGGCGCTGTTCTCGTTGTCGCAGACGCTGGAGCATCGGGCGATGGGCAAGGCGCGCCAGGCAGTCGAGGCGCTGATGCAACTGCGCCCCGAAACGGCCCTGAGAGAAGGGCCGGAGGGCGTCGAAGAGGTGCCGGTCGCGGATCTGCAGCCCGGCGACCATGTCATGCTGCGCCCCGGAGCCCGCGTCCCGGTGGACGGGCGCGTGGTCGATGGCGCGGGCCATCTGGATGAAAGCACGGTTACCGGCGAGGCAGAGCCGGTCCGCAAATCTGCGGGGGCCACCGTGCATGAGGCGACCGTCAACCTGGACGGCATCCTGACGGTCGAGGTCACGCGCAGCCTTGCAACCAGCACGGTGGCGCAGATGATCCGCCTTGTGACCGAGGCGCAGGCGATGAAATCGCCATCGGAACGGTTCTCTGACTGGTTCGGGCAGCGCTATACCGTGGCGGTTCTGGCCGGCTCGGGTCTGGCTTTCGTCGGCTTCTGGATGGCCGGCTACCTTCCGGGCGATGCGCTATACCGTGCGGCGACTGTGCTGGTGGCGGCCAGTCCCTGCGCGGTGGTGATCTCGGTTCCGGCGGCGATCCTGTCGGCCCTGTCGGCTGCGGCGCGGGGCGGCGTCCTTTTCAAGGGCGGCGGGGCGCTTGAGGGACTGGCAGAGGTCAGCACCTTCGCTTTTGACAAGACCGGGACCCTGACCACCGGTCAGGCCGAAGTGACTGCCATCCGGGCGCTTGAGGGCAGCGAAGCGGAGTTTCTGGCCCTTGCGGCGGGCCTTGAGGCGCAGTCCGAACATCCGATCGCCGGCGCGCTGCGCCGCGAGGTGGCTGAACGTGGCATTGCGCCAGCCCCGGTCTACGAGGTGCAGTCCCACCCTAGCGAAGGGATCACCGGGCATGATGATCAAGGCCCGCTCTGGGCCGGCAACCAGCGGATGCTGGCACGAATGGGGGCTATGCTGCCGGACGGGCTTGCCGACATCGCCGAACGGCTGGAGACAGTGATCCTTGTCGGACGGGGATCGCGGGTGATCGGCGCCCTTGCCGTCGCCGACACCCCGCGTGAGACGGCGATCGCGGCGGTGGCGGCCCTGCGCGAGGGGGGTGGCACCAGGATACAGATGATGACCGGCGACCGGGCCGAGGTCGCGGAGCGCATCGCCGCGCGTCTGGGCCTGCGCCCGGACGAGGTTCACGCAGGCCTGCTGCCCGCCGACAAGGTGCTGCTGATCGACGCGGGCGCGCGGCGGGGCAAGGTCGCCTTTGTCGGCGACGGGGTGAACGACGCCGCCGCGCTGGCGCGGGCCGATGTTGGCGTGGCGATGGGGGTCGCGGGCAGCGAGGTGGCGCTGCAGGCGGCCGACGTGGCCCTGATGGCTGACGACCTGCGCAAGCTGGCGGCCGCCCGCAAGCTGGCAAGGCGCACGGTGCGGGTCATCCGGCAGAACCTGACCATCGCCATCGGCGCGATGGCTGTGCTGGTCACCGGAAGCCTGTTCTTCGAGCTGCCGCTGCCCCTTGCGGTGGTCGGCCATGAGGGCGGCACGGTTCTGGTGGTCCTGAACGGCCTCAGGCTGCTGGCCGACCCGATCCGCACCCGCTAGGCCCCAAGCGCCCGGTCGAGGTGGACATAGCCGCCATCGACGAACAGCCATTGCCCGGTGGTATGGCTGGCGCGGTCGGACAGCAGGAAAACGGCGGTGGCGGCGATCTCTTCTGCGGTGGTCATCCGGTGGCCGAGGGGGATTCGGGCAGCGATCTCTGCCTCTTGCGCGGCGGGATCGGGGAAGGATTGCAGCCAGCTTGCATACATCGGCGTCATCACCTCGGCCGGCAGGATGGCGTTGACCCTGACGCCATACGGAGCAAGCGCTGCCGCCCATTCCCGCGTCAGCCCCAGTTGCGCCGCCTTGGCCGCAACATAGGCCGAGGTCGAGCCTTGCCCGGTCAACGCCGTCTTCGACGAGATGTTGACGATCGCCCCCTTTGCCGCCTTCAGGTCCTCCAGCAGCAGATGCGCCAGCGTATAGTAATGCAGCAGGTTCTGGTCGAGCGAGGCACGAAACGCCTCTGGCCCCGCCTCCAGCCCCACGCCGTCATTGGTGCCCGCGTTGTTGACCAGCCCGTCGATCCGCCCGAACCGCGCCCGCGCGGTTGCCACGGCGGCGCGGCAGTCTTCGTCCCGGGCAAGGTTTGCCTTGACAAAGGTCGCGCGGGGCTGAAGCCGGGTCAGGTCCGCCATCACCGATGCCTCAGGCGCGCGGCGGGCAAAGATCACCGGCACTGCACCTTCCACGGCCAGAGCCCGGCTGATGGCGCCGCCTATGCCCGCCCCGCCGCCGGTCACCACCACAACCTTGTCTGCCAGCCCCAGATCCATCGCCATGCCCCTCGCCAAAAATTCGCGCGCTATGCGTGCTGCCGAAGAAAAGACACCGCGTATTGACGTTGCGCAAGGACACAAGGCGCGTGCCGGGTTGAAAATACAAAAACGAACGGGGCATGTGGCGGTCTTCGCCCTTTGCCGTTTTCAACCCGGCTGCGCAATCTTGGAGGTAAGGAATGATGGGTATGCATGCAAGGCGGCTGTTCTGGCCGCTTCTCTTCGTCCTTTCACTGGCAGCAAGTGCTGCCATGGCCGAAGACGCGGTCGCCACGACCAGTCTCAACGTGCGCTCGGGTCCGGGCTCAGGTTTTTCCGTCGTCGATGTCCTTGCCGCCAACGAAAGGGTCACGATGAGCGAGTGCCAGACAAACGGCTGGTGCTACATTACGCATGACGGGCCGGATGGCTGGGTCAGCGCCTCCTACCTTGCGCCGGTACCGGGATCGGTCGGCGGGGGCGGGGCGGATTGCCGGCTGGTGATCGAGGTTGGCAGCGGCGGGCCGACCTTCCGCTTCGAATGCGGCGGGGTCTCCATTGGAGGGGGCGAGCCCGCGCCGGAAATCGAACCGGAGCCGGACGACGAGGATGTGGGCGCCTGCTTCTGGCGCAACACCAACTACACCGGCAGCAGTTTCTGCGGCGGTCCCGGGACCGTCACCGAACTGGAAGCCCCGTTCAACGACAGCCTGTCGTCCTTGCGGCTTTACGGCGGGGCCAAGGTGCGGCTGTGCGAGGATACCTCGCTGGACGGCTACTGCCGGACCTTCACTTCGGACACGGCGTCGCTGGGTCCACTGATCAACAACCGCGCCTCGTCTCTGGTGGTCTTCACCGGTCCGATTCCCCCAGTCGAATTGGTGCCGCTGATCCCGCTGGAGATCCTGCCCGGCTTGATCTACGAGCCGCCCGTCACCCTTTCGAGCGGACTGATCGACCTGCAGATCGGCCGCCGCGTCAACCTCGACAATGGCGTGATAGGCTCTGCCGGGGCTGACCTGCGGCTTTACCGTGCTGGCGATTTCCTGTTCTCTCCGGTCTATCTTGAGCCGGTCGGCGGGGCGGAGTTGGCGCTTGGCGACGGGTCGAACCGAGGCCGCGACGGTTGCCGCAGCGCCGCGTTTTCGGGCACCCGGATCCGGGCCCAGGCGTCGCTGGTCGGAAGCTACGTCTGCGCCCGCACCGGTGCAGGCCGCATCTCGCAGTTTCGCGTCAACGCGGTCGAGATCAGCAGTGTGAAACTGGGCTATACGACCTGGTCGAACTAGGGGACGGCGTTTGGATCGGCACCTGCCTGCAAGCGGGTGCCGGTCGCTCCGCTGCTGACTTCGCCTCAGAACCCGACGTCGGGCCCGCCGGACCCCTGCCAGGGTTTTGCCAGGTTGCCAAAGCGGGTAAAGCGGCCCTCGAAGCTAAGTTCGACCGTGCCGATCGGGCCGTGACGCTGCTTGCCGATGATC
>PNJK01000041.1 GCA_013821825.1 Rhodobacter sp. | reverse complement strand
GCTTTTGCTTGCACCCGGACTGTCTTCTTATCCCCCTCACAGGTTGCCACCCGCTACGACATGTGCCCGAGGGTCTTCCTATCCGCCATCGCCCTCGCCGCTACCGTCAAGCTCTGGCTATGACCCGAGAACGAGTCCTGACCCTGGAAAAAGCCGGCGTTGGCATTTGGCCAACTCCGATGGGGCCAATGGCTGAACTTTTTTCGTTTGCGCTGTGACACGCCGTGCAAGATGCTAGGGCTGAACAAAGCCGCCTAAGAACGTAGACGAGGCCCGATGAACAGCGTTGTCCGTTTGGAGACCTTCCACAATGAGTTCGTCTGCTTCGTGCGTGTCACGGCAGAGGACGGAACCGTCGGATGGGGCCAGACTTCGACCTACAATGCCGACATCACCGCGCAGGTCTTTCACCGGCAGGTCGCCCCCTGGGCTCTGGGTGCTGACAGCAGTGACATCGCGGAGCTTGTTCATCTGATTGAGCGGCGTGAGCACAAGTACCCTGGAAGTTATCGAGCCCGTGCGCTTGCCGGTCTGGATACAGCTTTGTGGGACTTGGCGGGGAGGCGGGCAGGCAAGCCGGTCGCAAGCCTGATTGGCGGCGGCCCGGGGCCCGTGCGGGCCTATGCCAGTTCGATGAAGCGCGACATTTCGGCCAAGGACGAGGCCGAGCGGCTGGTGCGTCTTTGCGCCGAGCAGGGGTTTACCGCCGCCAAATGGCGGATCGGCGCCGAATGCGGCGAAGACATCGACGAATGGCCCGGCCGGACTGAGGAGATCATTCCTGTTGTCTCGCGCGCCCTTGGCAATGGCATCGACAAACTTGTCGATGCCAATTCCGGCTTTTCGGTGCCGCGCGCAATCACGGTGGGTCGGATGCTGGAAGACAACGGTATCGGCCATTACGAAGAGCCGGTTCCCTATTGGGACCTTGAGGCCACACGCGAAGTTACGGCGGCGCTCGACATCGACGTGACCGGCGGCGAACAGGACTGGGACCTGTCGACGTGGAAGCGCATCGTCGACACGCGAGCCGTCGATGTGGTTCAGCCCGACATCATGTACATGGGCGGCCTGTCGCGCACGCTTGAGGTGGCGCGCATGGCTGCGGCAGCGGGCCTGCCCTGCACGCCGCATGCGGCCAATCTCTCGCTCGTCACGATCTGCAGCATGCATTTGATGGCCGCGATTCCCAATGCGGGGAAGTACCTCGAACTGTCGATCGAGGGCGACGACTACTATCCGTGGCAACGCAACCTGCTTCTGGGGCGGCCCTTTGCGGTGACGGACGGACATGTCACCGTCTCGGACACCCCCGGATGGGGAGTTGACATAAGCCCAGCATGGCTTGACCGTGCAACCTATACCGAAGCCGCAATAGAGAGCTTCAGACCAAGCGCCTATGGCGCACTCTATCACAAGGGAGGAAAACCATGACAAACACGAAGTTTCCGCACGGGATGACCCGGCGCGGCCTGCTGAAGAGCGGGATGGCGATGACGGCGGCAGGCCTGATCCTGCCTGCCGGCATGGCAAGGGCCCAGGCCGAACCGAAGAGGGGCGGCGTGTTCCGCATTGGCCTCGGCCACGGCTCGACCACCGACAGCTACGATCCCGGCCTTTGGGAACAGCTTTACGTCCAGACCTTTGCCGCGGCCCGGGTGAACTACCTTATCGAGATCGCCGCCGACGGCAACCTTGTGCCCGAGCTGGCGGAAAGCTGGGAGTCGGCCGATGGGATGACCTGGGTCTTCAAGATCCGCGAAGGCGTCAGCTTCCACTCTGGCAAGCCGATGACGCCCGACGACGTCCTGGCCTCGCTGAACTTCCACCGGGGCGACGCCTCTACCTCGGCGGTGAAGCCGTTCTTCGACCCGGTGACCGACATCAAGGTTGACGGCCAGAATGTCGTCGTCACCCTGAACGCGGCGAACGCCGACTTCCCTTATCTGATGTCGGACTATCACCTGCCGGTCCTGCCCAGCGCCGAGGGAAAGATCGACCCCAACACGTCCGACGGCACCGGCGGCTACATCGTCGAGAGCTACGAGCCCGGTGTGCAGGCTACGATGAACCGCAATCCGAACTACTGGAAGGCGGACCGGGCGCATTTCGACCAGATCATCATGCTGACCATCCTCGACCCGGCGGCGCGCCTCAACGCGCTGATGACCGGCGAGGTGGACCTCATCGACCAGGTCGATCCGGCCTCGATCGCGCTTCTGGAAAGCCGCGGCGTGTCTAAGATCCTGTCAGTCTCGGGCAACGCGCATTACGTCTTCCCGATGGATGCGCGCGCGGCACCGTTCAGCGACAACCACGTGCGTCTGGCGCTGAAATACGCCTTCGACCGGCAGGAGCTGGTAGACAAGATCCTCGCCGGCCACGGCTCGGTTTCCAACGACAACCCGATCGGGCCGGCGAACCGCTACTTCTATGCCGAGATGGAAGCCAAGACCTACGATCCGGACAAGGCGAAGTTCCACCTCAAGGAAGCCGGGATGGACAAGCTTGAGGTTACGCTGTCGGCCGCCAACGCCGCCTTCTCGGGCGCCGTGGATGCCGCCGTCCTGATGAGCGAGAAGGCCGCCGCCGCGGGCATCACCATCAACGTCGACCGTGTGCCGGACGATGGCTATTGGGACAACGTCTGGATGAAGAAGCCGTTCGCTGCCAGCTACTGGGGCGGCCGGCCGGTGGAAGACCAGATGTTCACCACCGCCTACACTTCGGGCGCCGAATGGAACGAAAGCTTCTGGTCGAACGAGGCTTTCGACAAGCTTCTCGTTGCCGCACGGTCCGAGCTTGACGACGCCAAGCGCCGCGAGATGTACCAGGAAATGCAGCGGCTGGTGTCCTTCGAAGGCTCGACCATCATCCCGATGTACAACAACTATGTGATGGCCGTGGCGAACTCTGTCGGCACCCCCGAGAAGATCTCGGCCAACTGGAACCTTGATGGCTTCCGGGCGGTCGAACGCTGGTGGTTCTCCTGATCCTTCAGATCTGACAACAAGGCCCCGGCGGGTTCTGCCTGCCGGGGCCTTTCTGCCAATGTGGCGTCAAGACTGCAGGGCAAGAACAACGGCAACCGGGGGGAGAAGATGAACGAGATCTGGCTCATGATCGGGCAGCGGCTGCTTCTGGGCTTGCTGACCTTGTTCATCATTTCCGTGGTGATTTTCGGTGCGACCGAGCTTCTGCCGGGCGACCTTGCGCGTGAGCTTCTGGGCCAGTCGGCGACCGAGGAAACCCTGGCCGCGCTGCGCGAGCAGCTGGGGCTTAATGATCCGGCACCCCTGCGCTACTGGAACTGGCTGACCGGTGTTCTGCAAGGGGACTTCGGCGTGTCGATGGCGACGAAGAAGCCGATTTCGGAACTGGTGGGTGCGCGGCTGGGCAACACGCTGTTCCTGGCCCTTTATGCCGCCGCTCTGTCGGTTCCGCTGTCGCTGCTGCTTGGCGTGCTGGCAGCCCTGTGGCGCAACTCAATCTTCGACCGGGCGTCGAACGCGCTGGCCCTGACGGCGATCTCCTTCCCTGAATTCTTCGTGGCCTACATCCTTGTCCTGTGGCTGGCACAAACCGGCCTTTTCCCTTCGATGGTGCGCATCACGAGCGCGACGACGACGGGCGATCTTTTGTATTCGGCCTTTCTGCCCGCCCTTACGCTGACCCTTGTCGTCACCGCCCACATGATGCGGATGACGCGGGCGGCGATCATCAACCTTCTGGCCTCGCCCTATATCGAAATGGCCCGTCTCAAAGGCTTATCACCGATGCGCGTCGTGCTGCGCCACGCGGTGCCGAATGCGCTGGCCCCGATCATCAACGTGGTGGCGCTGAACCTTGCCTATCTCATCACCGGCGTGGTGGTGGTCGAGGTGGTCTTTGTCTACCCGGGCCTGGGGCAGTTGATGATCGACGCGGTGACAAACCGCGACATCGCCGTGGTGCAGGCCATCGCGCTGATCTTTGCCTCGGCTTACGTCCTGCTCAACCTCATCGCGGATGTGCTCTCGACGATCACCAACCCGCGCCTGATGCACAGGAAGTAGGGCCATGACCATTCTTCTCTCCATCATCGTCGGGTTGGGCCTGTTCTTCCTCGTGGGCTTTGCTGGCCGGACCGCCCTTCAGGCGGCAGCCCCGGCCCATCACAAGCCCATGTTCCGCGAAATGCCGCTGACGGCCTCGTTCGGGCTGGCGGTGATCCTGTTCTATGTCGCCGTGGCGATCCTCGCCCCCGCCATCGCCCCCTTCGGTGAGGGCGAGGTTCTGGGCGCGCAGTACCTGCCTTGGGCAGCACCGCATTACCTGGGCACCGACAAGTTGGGCCGCGACATGCTGACCCGGCTGATCTATGGCGCGCGCAACACCGTGGGAATTGCCTTTGCCACCACCGCGCTGGCCTTTGTGGTAGGGTCGGTACTGGGCATCTGGGCCGCGCTGGTGGGCGGCCGGCTGGACCAGTTCCTGTCGCGCTTTGTCGATGCGCTGATGGCCATTCCGGCGCTGATCTTTTCGCTTCTTCTGCTGACGATCTTCGGCACCTCGGTCCTGACGCTGATCCTTGTCATCGCCGCCGTCGATGCGACGCGCGTCTACCGCCTGGCACGCTCCGTCGCCCAAGGCATCGTGGTGATGGACTATATCGAGGCCGCCCGTCTGCGCGGCGAAGGCATTTGGCGCCTGATCCGGCGCGAGATCCTGCCCAATGCGATGGCGCCGCTGGTGGCCGAATTCGGCTTGCGCTTCTGCTTTGTGTTCCTGTCGATCTCGGCGCTCTCGTTCCTTGGCCTTGGGATCAAGCCGCCGACCGCCGACTGGGGGTCGATGGTACGCGAGAATGCCACGCTGATCACCTTTGGCGACATCACGCCCCTCTTGCCCGCCGGGGCCATCGCGCTGCTGACGGTGGCGGTGAACTTCGTCGTGGACTGGCAGTTGCACCGCGCCAGCGGGTTGAAGGAGTAGGCCCATGGAAAAACCGGTGCTTCTGACCATCAAGGGCCTGCAAATCGAAGGCCGTTCGGGCGATGCATGGCACCCGATCGTAAAGGGGGTGGACCTGACCCTGCACAAGGGTGAGGTTCTGGGGCTGATCGGGGAATCCGGGGCAGGGAAATCCACACTCGGTCTGGCGGCCATGGGCTTTGCCCGCGACGGCTGCCGCATCTCGGGCGGGACCATCGACTTCGACGGGATCGACCTGCGCACCGCGCCCGAGGCGAAGCGGCGCGGATTGCGTGGCAAGCGCATCGCCTATGTCGCGCAATCGGCGGCGGCCAGCTTCAACCCGGCCCACAAGCTGATCGACCAGTATTGCGAGGGTCCCGTCGTCCATGGCGTCATGTCGCGCGAGAAGGCCGAGGCGGATGCGGTCGAGCTTTACCGCCGCATGCGCCTGCCCAACTCCGAGGAGATCGGGTTCCGCTATCCGCACCAAGTCTCGGGCGGCCAGTTGCAGCGGGCGATGACGGCCATGGCTATGGCATGCCGCCCGGACCTGATCATCTTCGACGAACCGACCACCGCACTGGACGTCACCACCCAGATCGAGGTGCTGGCCGCGATCCGCGACATCGTGCGTCAGTTCGGCACGGCGGCAATCTACATCACCCACGACCTTGCCGTGGTGGCCCAAATGGCCGACCGCATCAAGGTGCTCTTGCGCGGCGACGAGGTGGAGGAAGCCGACACCCGCTCCATGCTTGCCGCCCCGCGCCAGGATTATACCCGCAGCCTCTGGGCGGTGCGCAGCTTTGCCCGGGCCGAGCAGCCGCCTGCGACCGGAACGCCGGTCGTGTCGGTGCGCAACGTGACAGCGGCCTATGGCGCGGTCGACGTGCTGAAAAATGTCAGCTTTGACATCCACGCCCGCCGCACCGTGGCAGTCGTCGGCGAAAGCGGATCGGGCAAGTCCACGACGGCGCGTGTGATCACCGGGCTTCTGCCGCCGCGCAAAGGTGAGGTGCTGTTCAACGGCAAGGTCCTGCCCCCCAATTTTAAAGCCCGGAGCCGCGAGGAACTGCGCCAGTGCCAGATGATCTACCAGATGGCCGACACCGCGCTGAACCCCAAGTTGCGCCTGCGCGAACTGATCGGCCGCCCGGCCGAGATGTATTTGGGACTGAGAGGAAAAGCGCTGGAGACGCGCATCCGTGACCTCTTGGCGCTGATCGAACTGGAGCCGGACAAGTACATCGACCGATTGCCATCCGAGCTTTCGGGCGGGCAAAAGCAGCGCATCGGCATCGCCCGCGCGCTTGCCGCCGAACCGCAGCTGATCATCTGCGACGAGGTGACCTCTGCACTCGACCAGATCGTGCAGGAGGGCATCCTTAAACTGCTCAACCGCCTTCAGGGCGAGTTGAACCTCGCCTACATGTTTATCACCCATGACCTCGCCACGGTGAAATCCATAGCTGACAAGGTGGTGGTGATGCAGCATGGCGCCGTGGTCGAACGCGGACCCAAGGCCGCGCTCTTTGCCGACCCGAAGGAGGACTATACAAACCTCCTCCTCTCCTCGGTTCCCGAAATGGACCCCGACTGGCTGAACCGGCTGCTGGCCGCGCGGGGTGGACATGCGTGATCTGCCGGGATCGCCGCGCTTGTGACAGGCGGGGCGTCGGGCCTGGGCCGAGCCACGGCACAGGCTTTGGCCGGGCGGGCGCCAAGGTCGCCGCCCTAGACCTGCGTCCGGGAGAGGCAAGTCCCGGTGTCATGCCCGTTGCCTGCAATGTAGCAGACGACTCATCGGTCATCGCGGCGCTGGATGCGGCTGAGGCCGCGGATGGTGTGGCGCGGATTGTGGTGAATTGCGCAGGCATTCCCGGCTCGATGCGGCTCGTCGGGCGCGAGGGGCCGGTGGATATGGCCCGGTTTTCGCAGGTCATCGGCGTCAACCTTCTGGCGACGGTCAGCATGATGACCAAGGCCGCTGCGAGGATGATGACGTTGGACCCGCTCGACCCGGACGGCGAGCGCGGTGTCATCGTCAACACCTCCTCAATCACTGCTTTCGAGGGTCAGATCGGCCAGGGCGCTTATGTCGCCTCCAAAGGCGCGATTGCCGCGATGACGATCCAAGTCGCGCGGGAGTTCGCGGCCAACGGCGTGCAGGTGCTGGCCATCGCACCGGGTCTCTTTCACACGCCCATGGCCGCCGACGTGCCACCCGAGGTGGACGGGGCCATCACCAGCGACGCAATCTTCCTCCGCTGCTTTGGCGAGCCAGAGGATTTCGCCGACCTGCGCCTGTCGATGATCCAGAACCCCATGCTGAATGGTGAGGTGATCCGGCTGGATGCCGGGGTCAGGCTGCGGGCGCGTTAGACCGGTGGACTGTTGCGTTGCTACTTGCATATCGCGCCAAATTGCCTGCGGATTACGCCAGGACGGTTGAATTTAACCCGCCACTGCCGCAAGTCGGAACCAGACAGCGACCGGGGACAAATGGCGCAAAGCCCGTATTACCAGATCGGCAGCATGGTCCGCCTTGCGACGACAAGGCTTGGGCTTTCGACAGCCCGCCTCCTGGCGCGTGCGGGATTGGCGGATGACCATCTTCTGCATGAGGGGCGCGGGGTCGACGCACGCGGTTGGTTTTCTGTCATCAACGCCAATACCGCCGAGGCCGGGTCCCCCGACGTCGCACTGACCTTGGCGCGTGAGGCCGCCAAGGGGCCGCTCCAACCGGCAATTCTGGCCTTCGCCGCCAGCCCCTCGGTTGGCGAGGGGTTGCGCCGGATCCAGCTTTTCAAACCGCTCATCGCCCCGATCCGGCTGGCAATTACCGAAGATACCGACGGGCTTGCGGTCGAGTTCCGCTCGGCCGATCCCGCCCACCCAATTGGCCTAGGGTCAGGACCTATTGCACTTGGATCTTTGGCATGATTCAGGCTCCGCAAGGAGACTGAACTATGAGCAATCGATACTGGCTGACGGACGCGCAGATGGCGCGGTTGAAGCCGTTTTTCCCCAAGAGCCATGGCAAACCGCGTGTCGATGATCGTCGTGTTTTGAGCGGCATAATCTTCATCAATCGCAATGGCTTGCGCTGGTGTGATGCGCCCAAGGAGTATGGGCCGGCGAAGACGCTCTACAACCGTTGGAAGCGATGGGGCGACAAGGGCATCTTCGCGCAGATGATGCACGGCCTAGCGGCTGAAGCGGCGGTTCCCAAGACGGTGATGATCGACGCAACTTATCTGAAAGCGCATCGCACGGCCTCGAGCCTGCGGTCGAAAAAGGGGGGCCGGACGACCAGCGGGGCCGTCTGATCGGCCGAACAAAGGGCGGAATGAACACCAAACTTCATGCTGTCACCGATGCGGAGGGCCGCCCGATCCGCTTCTTCATGACCGCAGGCCAAGTCAGCGATTACACCGGCGCGGCAGCCCTGCTGTGCAGCTTGCCATCGGCAGATTGGCTTCTGGCCGACCGTGGATATGACGCTGACTGGTTCAGAGATGCCGTGAAAGACAAGGGGATAAGGCCTTGCATCCCTGGCCGGAAGTCACGCGGAAAGCCTATCAAATATGACAAACGCCGCTACAAACGCCGCAACAGGATCGAGATCATGTTCGGGCGACTGAAGGACTGGCCAATCGTCGGGAAAACAGTCCCCCGGACTGTTTTCTGATCCTCCTCAAAGGTTGCCACCCGCTACGACAGGAGCCCGAAAGTCTTCCTCTCAGCCATTGCACTCGCCGCAACCGTCTTGTTCTGGCTATGACGCGAGAACGAGTCCTGACCCTACGCCATTCGGCAAGCAACTTGGTCTTATTCAGATCTCCAGCGCTGCGAATTTGATCAAGACTGCGCACGTCCTTAAGCAAAGCTGTTGTGCCAGCAAGTGACTCATGGAAAACGAAGGCGTCGGACAAGATCGTTGCAGCCATACGCCGCGTCTGTGTCCCGTCCTCCTGACAAAGGTCGGTCGCAATCTGGGCCATGGCTGTGGGGAAGGATGCTGCGATCTGATCGAGGATTCCCGCCGCTTCCGAAACACCAGCAACGAGGTTGTTCACAGCGTCTTCTATTAGCGCTGGCGGGACGGCCGCAGACTGGGCAAGGATTGAGACGTCCTTTACGGTACCTTTCAACCAGCCCGATGACGGCCAGCGATCCGCCTCTGTCTGATCTTTGCCAGTGAAGAGCGCGTACTCAATATCTGTGGCCCTGTCGAGTTCAACCGCGAGGGCAGAGTCTGCCATGGTGCGCAGCCGTACGGGCAAGCGGACGGCGATACTCGCCAAAATCGGCCTGCCGGTGGTCGCCACCTGACATCCAAGACGGGATCGCGCTTCCGGTTCAACCGTTATTGCGGGCAGGACTTCGGTTTCTGTTGTGATTGGCGAAATGCCCGGTTCCTGAATCAGGATGTCGGGCCGTGCCGTCGAGTTCTTGATGGTTTTGGTGTTCTCGGAACTCACCACACCAGCGACTGACCAAGCACGCTTCGTCTTGCGTAGCAAAGTCGCAAGGGCGTCGTTCATGGTGTGTTCTGTCGTCGCCATACCGCCCGCCCTTGTCTTGGTCTCGCTACTGCCCTTTTTCAACTATAAGGCGTGGAGATTAGTTTTCCGTAACTTTTACCGATCCAGGGCGTACAAGCCAGCCCAAGAGCGCAACCTCTCCACCCGAGTCCGACTCCATAGACAGGTTGGTGACGACGAAACGCACACGGGCGAACAACTCACCGGAATGCCATTCGACCTTAGCGATGACACCGCGCTCGGACCGGTCCGGCGCTGCGCCGTCACCCGTGGCGGCCACCCTAACCAAGGGTTCGATCAGGTACAAACCTCATCACGTATTGCGCGGCAGGCAAGGCTACCCATATGCAAGCTGCACGGCGGCCAGCGCCACCTGTGGAAGATAGGAAAGATGGATACTGTTCTGGAATGGGTCACGCGTCAGTGGCTGGAAATCGTGGGCGTTGCGGTCACCATCGCTGCATTGATCTATGCGCATCTGGCGTATCGAACATCTGCTTTGGGGCTTGCTCATGCCAAGCAGGCAGAGCTGACCAACCTCAGGATACAGACCAAAGCCGCCCTTAATGACGCGCGACAGGCACAGGTTTCGCTTGAGCTGTCCTGCCAGATTTACCGGACCAGCTGGGCCAGCCATGAGCGAATGCAGCCGATGACGATGAGCGCGCCGGGGTCATTCGGCCTGTTCAAACGTTCCCCGATTGATGACGTCCAGCATGAGGGCAGGCAGTTGCTTCAGCAGCTGGACGCTCTGGGTGCGACCGTAGACGACATGGATTTGCAGGCGTTGGAGGCGTTGCAGCAAAAGGCCAAGGCAACATCGCTGGCCATTCAGGCCCTTGCTGGCAGGTTGGAAGGTCCGCCCTGATCTGCCATCTTGCGGATCGTGTCCAACTGTCCTTGCGTGGTCATCGGCAGGTAGGAATTGACCGTCGTCGCCTCGTTCTCATGCCCAAGGTTCAGCGACCAAGCCTTGCGCTGTGTCCAATTCACGCACAAGACGTCCCCCAGTTCGGTCAGCGTCTTGCGAAAGGCGTGGGGCGTAAACTCTGGCATCTGGACTGCAGCAAAGGCCCCCTTGATGATCGTGTTCAGCTTGGCGGCATTGGAGTAGCCCTTCCGCGCAAGGCCTAGGTTAGTAAGACCCTTCCCCTTGACCGGCTTCACCTCTGCCTTGGGGAACAGGGCATCTTCCGGCCCGAACATCGCCACCTCTCGCAGGTAGATGACATAGGCCCGGAAGCACGCCCGATAGGCCGAATCGACCGGAAAGAATTGACAATGGATCGTCTTGGCCGCCTAGGTTTTCACCTCGCGCGCATCCTGGAACACATGGCCCAGATCGACATTCACATGCTTTAGCTTCAGCGATGCCACCGCCCCATCCCGCGCACCAGTCAGCATGAAAAATGCGAACAGTGCTTTGTCGCGTTTATGGAAAGCCGTTTCGAACGGCATGGCCTGAAAGGCATGGGCGGCCTGTAGCGCGGAGGGATACGGGATTTCGCGCTGGGTATGGGCAAGCCGCCCGGCCTTGCGGGTGTTGTTGAAGTATCCCACATCTTGAGAGGACAGCACCCGGCGAAATCCTTGCCTGCCTGCCAGCCACTGGAAGAACCCCTTCACCAGCCGCAATGTGGCGTCGAACGTGGACAGGCCCAAAGGCTTTCCAGTTGTCGTGTTCTTTTGCTTGGCCAGCCAATCCTTGAAGTCCATCGCTTGTTGCCGATGGAACTTCTTGAACGGTTTGAACTTAGTACTTTCTTCAAACCGCCGGATCGCTGCCCGCGCCTTGTCGATAGAGGTTTCATCCTTGCCATCAACGTGGCGCAAATAGGCGGCATAATCGAACTTGATCCGCTCGTTTTCTTCTACAAATTTGGCCAACTGGTCATCTCCTGTTCTGACCGCTTTCAGCGAGGCTGAGGCCGATTTTTCCGCCCAACTACCTGGGGGGCGGAAGTTATGGTTCACGCAAGGTTCGGAAGGTTCCTTTATGGGTCATCTTGCATTGCATGTTGTGATGATCAGGATCGGTGCGAGTTCGGCGCAAAGATTGGGGCTTGCGAACTTGCCGCATAGCCCTTGGCAGGTCTCACAAAGCACCTCCAGCCTGCCGCGCGCGTCGGTGTAAGGCTGATAGTCAGCGATGCCGCCATAGGGGCGCTTAGGCTCATTGCAGGCCATGCAAAGGAACTGATCCCGCCCCAAGCGACGTTTGGGTCTATTGGCCCGCTTGTTCAGGAAGTCCTTCAGCGCAAAGCCAAGGATCAGGTGCGGCTTCTGACTGACCAGAACCTGCAACCCGGATCGCCGCCATAGCCTCACCGTCTGAACCGACACGCCCAGCAAATCTGCCGCCTGTTCGTAGGTGTACTGACTGTGGATTTTGACTTTGCGCGCCGAGACGCGCCGGGCCATCAGTCGCGCTTCCCGTTTGCGGGATCAACGCGGCTAGACTCTGCCCAAGTGTTCAAGTCCGCCCCTCGATAGATGATCTTGCGGCCTAGGCGATAGAACGCTGGGCCTTGGCCCTTGTGTCGCCATTGCGCCAGCTTGTCGCGCTCACCGATCAGGTCAAGTTCAGCGTCCCCAAGTACGTAGTTCCGATTGGTATCGAACAGGTTTTGCATGCTCTCGGTCCTCAGCTATTTCACTGGCACCGTTTCAGCATGATCCACTGAAAATTAGAACAGACCGTGAAAGTCCGAAAGGTGAAAGTCAAAAGAGGTTGAGATTCAACCCTTTCGTTAGCGACCGGACAAGGCGTTAAGTAAGCCTGAAGGCTTAGGCTCTGGCAAATCAAGATAGGCTGCAAGCGCATTCCTGGCGGGGCGCAAGTCATCCTCCGAAAGTTGATCCAGCACCCATGTTGCAGCGTTCCGTACAGATGCCTTGATCTCCAAAATCCGAAAGACCTCCTCCAGGGTGCGACCAAAATCTGTTGAGGGAAAGTTGCCTTCGCGGGACATGCCGAAGGTCGGGCGCTTCCCGGTTTCTCGGGCATAGACACGTGCAAGCCGAAGAGCGATGGTCCGCGCATAGTAGTTCGGCGGGCGGCTGGAGACAGTCCAGAACTGGGCTTCTTGCTCCTTAAGTTCTGACAAACGCTCGTTGAAAATCAAGTACATGGCGATGATCAGGCGCATTGAGCCGAAGTAGAAGCCAGTTTCGAAGATGTTCTTGATCGCAAGGTCCATTGCAGAGTCTAAATTTCTGTGACGGACTTGTTGCAAGGCTTTTGTTTCAATGGCGATTTGCAACCGTTGCATCATGGCCTTTCGTTCCGGTGTGTCCTTTTCCTCGCTCGGAACAATCTGCTCCACAATGGACTTTAGACCTTCGACAACCGTCTCGACGGCGGCTTTCTCGACCAAAAACTCCTTCTTTGACTCGTGGAGATTGGCGCGAGATATGTCGATCATCGGAGTCGGCATACCAAGCAGCGTCAGGGGCTTGGCTTCACGGCCAATGAGTCTACCCACCACGCTGTTTATGGCTTCGATCCGATCATCCGTCATAAAGGGAGTCGTAACTGGGGGCTTTCAGCATTTCAAGGTCACCGTCGAAGTAACCACCCTGCTAACCCAACAGGGAAAAAAGGGGTGCGGGCCATGACCTTTCGGTACTTACTTTCTTTCGGCAACATTCGCGTCGAAGGCGACCTTTACAACCTTTCCCTCTACCCCGGCTACGAATGCAGACCACCGTTCCATCAATAGCCGCCGCTTTTCCAGCAAATCCGAACGGGCGTAGGCACGTTCCACATCCGAACCGACCTTGTGCGCCAAACTCATTTCCGCCACCTCGCGGGGCGCGTTAGCCGCTTCTGACGCCCAATCTCTGAACGCCGACCGAAAGCCATGCACCGTCACGCCGTCAACTGCCATCCGCCGCAGAAGCATTAGCATGGCCATGTTCGACAAAGGCTTGTGACGCTTCTGCCCCTCAAAGACACAGTCCGACTTCATCGCCCGCAGTGGTTCGATGATCGCAAGCATTTCATCGGTCAACGGCACCCGGTGGACTTCGCCGCCCTTCATCCGATCCGCCGGGCAGGTCCAAAGCCGGGCAGTTAGATCGACTTCTTCCCATTTCATCCCCAAGACTTCGCCCGTGCGTGATCCGGTAAGGCAAGTGAACTTCAGCGCTTGTGCAGCCATTGCATCGCGCGCTTTCAGATCGGCATAGAAGGCAGGCACGTCCTGCCAGGGCATGGCCTTGTGATGCTTGGGTTTTGCCTTCACCTTCGGCAGAACGTTCGCATCGCTGATTGCGCTTACCGGGTTTTCGCCCGACCGAAAGCCCTTTGACTTGGCTACGTCCAAAACGATCTTGAGCCTTTGTGCCAGTCGCCGCGCGGTTTCGTGCTTGTCGGTCCAGATCGGCGACAGGCACATCAGCACTTCCGGCTGTCCGATGCTATCGACCGGCATTCGCCCGATCTTGGGGAAGGCATAGTCGCGCAAGGTGTTGATCCATTGCGCGCCGTGCTTGTCATTCTTCCACGTCGGCATCCGGTCAATGTGAACTTGTCGGGCAACCTCTTCAAAGGTCGGAATCTCTCGGCTGGCGTTGAAGCGTGGGTTCAGCCCCTGTTTGGCCATGCGCCGATACTCCAGCGCCCGCTCACGCGCCTGGTTGAGCGTGACCACATCCGCCCCGCCCAATCCGAAGTCCGTCCGAAGCGGCGCGCCCTTGAGGTTCTTCTGGCCCTTTACGACCACGCGAACAATCCACCGCCGCGCGCCGGAAGGATCAACGACAAGGTACAGGCCACCGCCGTCGCCATGCCGCCCAGCGCCAAGGTTCTCCACCAGCTTTTTCGTAAGCTTCCCGGTCAGAGCCATTCTGAATACCACAAATCATACCACGCAACCTAACGATACAAGGCCAATCGAAACAAAGCCAGCACAAACAAGATCATGGCTTACAGCCATGGAAATAAGGAAATATCGCCACTGTGGGCGACTGACTGCAACTGCGCTGAGGGGGTGGGTGGCGGACAGTGAGGGATTCGAACCCTCGAGACGGTTCCCCGCCTACACACTTTCCAGGCGTGCGCCTTCGACCACTCGGCCAACTGTCCGTGCGCGGTTGCTTAGCCTGCCCGCAGCGGGGGTTCAAGCCTTTCCTGCCAGTCTGGCGGATCAGTCCGAGGGGCCAGTGTGACGGGCCAGTATCACGGGCCAGTATCCCGGGCCCGTCCGCCTGCCGAGGCGGCCGGGTCAGTCCATCAGCACCAGCTGGACGCGCCGGTTCTGGCGGCCCTTCTTCTCGATCTTGCCGATGGTGACGCGACCGATCTCGCCGGTGTGGGCGACATGGGTGCCGCCGCAGGGTTGCAGGTCTACCTGAGACGCTCCCTCGCCGATGCGGATCAGGCGCACCCTGCCCTGCCCGATCGGCGGATGGACGGACATGGTCTTCACGAGACCGGGATTGGCCAAGAGCTCCTCGTCGGTGATCCACTCGTCGGTCACCGGCAAGTCGCGCGCGATCAGGCTGTTCAGCACGCCTTCCAGTGCCGCCACGTCGCCCGGCGGATCGGCCATGTCGAAGTCCAGCCGGCCCCTGTCGGCACCGATCTGGCCGCCGGTCACCGGCAGCGGGATCACCACCGACAGAAGATGCAGCGCGGTGTGCATCCGCATGTGGCGGTGGCGGCGGTTCCAATCCAGCATCTGCCGGACCAGCGCGCCAACGGGCGGCATCGGCAAGGGCTCGGCCGGCAGCAGACCCACCCCGCCGCCCTCTACCTTCACCGCGGTAGCGATCTGCATCCGCTCGCCGGCCCAGTCCAGAACGCCACTGTCCCCCGGCTGGCCGCCCCCGGTGGGATAAAATACCGTGCGGTCCAGCACGATGGCGCCTTCTGGCGTATGGGCCACAACCACGGCCTCGGCGGTCTGCATGTAGGCGTCGGACCGGAACAGGTGGTCGGTGATCATCCGCTTTCATCCTTCAGGTTCGGCACCGGTTCGGGCGGCGGGGGTGGTTTTGCCGCTGCTGGCTCAGTCGGCTTGGGCAATCCGGACTTCGGTCCACCGCCGCCGGCCTTTGGAACCGGCTTGCCTTGCAATATCGTCAGCGCACGGGCGATTTCCTCGACATTGCGCAAGGACACGTCGGTCTGCGAGAACGGAATCTCGATCCCTTCCGCCGCGAAGCGTTCCACGATCCGGTGGTTGATCTCGCTGCGCACCGCCAGGCTGAAGTTCACGTCCCGCAGGATCAACCGGATCTCGAACTGGATAGCGTCGGCACTGAACCCCATCAGCGCCACTATCGGCGGCGGTTTCAGGATGGCCAGCGGCTGGGCCTCGGCGATCTCGCGCAGGATGCGTTCCACCTTGCGAGTGTCCGACCCGAAATCCACGCCCACTGGCACGATCAGCCGGCCCGACAGGTTGAACCGCGTCCAGTTCGTCACCTGCCCGGTGATCAGGTCGGCGTTCGGCACGATCACGTCATTGCGGTCGAAGGTCTGGATCCGGGTGGACCGGACCGAGATCGACTTGACCACCCCCTGCACGCCGCCAACCTCGATCCAGTCGCCTTCGCTGACCGGACGCTCGATCAGGAGGATGACACCCGAGATGAAGTTCGAAACAATGTTCTGCAGACCGAAACCGATGCCGACCGACAGGGCGCCGGCAACGATGGCAAGGCCGGAAAGGTCAAGCCCCGCCGACCTGACCGCAACCAGCGCGGCCAGGAAGATCCCCACATATCCGACCCCGGCGACCAAGGCGGTCTGGCCGCCCTGATCCATGCTGGTCTTCGGCAGGATCGTGTTGCGCAGCGCGCCCTGAAACAGCCGGGTCAGCATGTAGCCGATAACGAAGATCCCGGCGAAAACCATGAAGTTGGTCGGCGAAATGCGCGTTGTCCCGATCTGGAAGCCTCCGCTGAAACGGGTCCAAAGCTCGGTCAGGTCGGCTGCCCGCGCGCCCCAGATCAGCGCAAAGACCGGCAGGGCGGCCAGCGTCATCACAAAGCCGACCAGCACCGGCACCAGCGCGTCACGGCCCTTGTCGTCACTTTTCACGATCAGCGCCCAGGCGTCGCCGATCATGCGCTGCAGGATGAACAAAAGGGTTATCAGTCCAAGCGACAGGATCGCCGGATAAATCAGCGCTGAGGCCGCCTGCACATAGCCGAATGCCGCCAGAACCGGCCCGGCAAAGCCGATCACGCTAACCCCGCGCGCCAGCAGAAACAGCAGGCGCAGCACATAGCTGCGGTCCGCCTGTTCGCGCGATTTCCGCAGGACACGCCCGACACGCAGCAGGATCAGCCCCCCGGTCAGCAGGATCGGGAAGCTCATCACCGCCGTCGTGGCATCCGAATAGGCCTGCGCGTCCATCGCCGCTGACCGCAACGCCTCGGCCGCGGGGATCAGACCCATCAGCACCGACAGGAACCGCCCTTCGGCCCGCCGCTCTGGCGGCAGCGGCAGGACGGCATCCTCGGCCTGGGTAAGCGGAAAGGCCCGCGCGCCCAGCCAGGCGGCGGCAAAGACCATGAACCCCGCCAGGGGCAGCTCCGCAATGATAGATTGTCCGATTTCGCCCGGCATCCCGCTGGCCATCAGTGCTGCCGACAGCGCAACCATGCCCAGTGTCGGCAGGATCACCCCCCCGGTCGAGGCCAGCAGCCCCCACAGATCACGCCCCCGGGCCGAAGCGCCGCTGAGCAGCCGTTCCGAGAACTGCTCGACCCAGCGCCGCACATAGACCACCAGCGCCAGCGCTACGACCAGCAGAACCAGGATCAGCGGCATGTTGTCGAAGAACTCGGCCCGCGCACGCTTGTCGGTCCAGGCCGTCGCCGCCTCGTCCCACAGCCGGAGCAGCGTGTCCGACAGCCCGATCGCCGCTTCGGGCCAGTTGGCCGGATTGACCGGCGACGGCCATAGCTGCAGCAACTGGTCCGCCTGCCGGTCACGCTGCGTCCGGTCGATCTCGGCGATCAGCCCGTTCGCCCGTCGGTAAGCCTCTTCGGCGGCGATCCCCGGCGCTTGCAGGCGCACCAGCTGGCCAGCCAGCTCCTGCCGCCGTTTCGAGATTTCTTCTGCCTCGGTCTCGCCTTCCGCGGGGGCTGGCCCCAGCGCGTCAAGCTGCTGGCGCACAGTCCCGATGCGCGCCGAATTCGCGCTTTGCGCCGCCAGCAGCGCCGCCCGCCATTTCGCCAGCTGGCCCCGGATTTCCTCCAGCCGCTCGGTCAGGCTGTTGCGGTTGGCGACCTCGGCCTCGGCCCGCTCGGCCATCCGTTCCCAGTCGTCGTAATTCAGCGCCTCACCGTCCTCGGCCGGCTGAAGGGCGGTATCAGCGCCCGTCGCATCCTGTGCTGCAAGGGGTGTGGCGGCGAGCGCCAGCACCAGTGCCAGCCATCGCAGGATCCTGGTCATGCGTCTTCGAACACCGCCGGGATCGCCCGTGCGGGCCGGTCAAGCCATTCGGGCACCGGCAGCCCCTTTTCGCGCAGGAAGGTGGGGTTGTAGACTTTGGACTGATACCGGCTGCCATAGTCGCAGAGGATGGTGACAATGGTCTTGCCCGGCCCCATGTCGCGCGCCATGCGGATCGCTCCCGCGATGTTGATACCGGTCGATCCGCCCATGCATAGACCTTCCTCCTGAAGAAGGTCAAAGACGATCGGCAGCGCCTCGGCATCGGGGATCCGATAACTGAAATCAGGGGTGAAGCCTTCCAGGTTCGCCGTGATCCGGCCCTGCCCGATCCCCTCGGTGATCGAGGTTCCCGGACTCTCCAGCTTGCCGGTCGTATAATAGCTGTGGAGCGCCGCCCCTTCCGGGTCGGCCAGACCGATCTTCACGCCCTTCGGCTGCAGGGCCATGCCCACACCGGCCAGCGTGCCCCCCGATCCGACCGAGCAGATGAACGCATCCACCTTGCCGCCGGTCTGGTCCCAGATCTCCGGCCCCGTCATCTCGACATGCGCCTGCCGGTTGGCCACGTTGTCGAACTGGTTGGCCCAGATCGCGCCGTTGGGCTCGGACTTGGCCAGTGCCTCGGCCAGACGCCCCGAATAGCGCACATAGTTGTTCGGGTTGCGGTAGGGCGCCGCCGGAACCTGCACCAGTTCCGCCCCGGCCAGCCGCAGCATGTCCTTCTTTTCCTGGGATTGCGTCTCGGGGATCACGATCACCGTGCGGAACCCCATGCTTGCGCCGACCAGCGCCAGCCCGATTCCGGTATTTCCGGCCGTGCCCTCGACAATCGTGCCGCCCGGCTTCAGCTGCCCCTTCGCGATGGCATCCTTGATGATGTAAAGCGCGGCCCGGTCCTTGACCGATTGGCCGGGATTCATGAACTCGGCCTTGCCAAGGATGGTGCAGCCGGTCATCTCCGATGCCTTGTGCAACTTCAGTAGCGGCGTGTTGCCGATGGTGTCAGCCAGATCGCTGTGAATACGCATGGGGGCGGTCCTCTTTTCTTGTCCCAAGGTGTAGGGGGCCAAGCCGCCAAACTCAAGCGGGGTGGCGATGGCCTGGTCTGACGCTCAGCGCAACCGGCGCAAGAGGTCCAGCGAGGGCTCCCCGCTCACCGGCAGCCCCGCGCTCGCCTGATAGGCGCTGATCGCGGCCCTGGTCTTGGCCCCGATCACCCCGTCCGTGCCTCCGGTGTCAAAGCCGCGCGCGGTCAGGCGCCGCTGCAACTCCTGCCGGTCGGCCTGCGTCATCCCCGCCGCATCCGGCCCGAAACTGGCCTGAACCGGGCCACGCCCGAGAAGCCGGTCCGACAGATGCCCGACGCCGATCGCGTAGTTCTGGGCGCTGTTGTAGCGAAGGATGGTGGCAAAGTTCTGGGTCAGCAGGAAATACGGCCCGCCGCCCGCAATGATCGACCCTCCGGCCAGCGCACCGCCCCCCGCCGCACGAACGCCCAAGGCGCTCCATTCCGCCGCAGACTTGCCCTTGCCGCGCCCCAGAAGGTCCGCGTTGAAGCCTGCGGGCAGCGTCACCTCCATCCCCCAGGGCAGGCCCCGCGTCCAGCCCGACCGCTGCAGGTAGGCCGCCGTCGAGGCCAGCGCATCCGACGGATCCTCCGACCAGATATCCCGCCGCCCGTCGCCGGTGAAATCCACCGCGAATTCCAGATACGAGGTCGGGATGAACTGGGTATGCCCCATCGCCCCGGCCCAGCTGCCGGTCATCGCGCCGGGCGAAATGTCGCCCGATTGCAGGATCCGCAGCGCCGCCGTCAGCTGACTTTCGAAAAACTCGCCGCGCCGCCCGTCATAGGCCAGCGTCGACAGGGCCGAGATCACCGGCACATTGCCCCGCCGCGTCCCGAAAAAGCTTTCCAGTCCCCAGACCGCCGCCACGACATGCGCCTCGACCCCATAGCGGCTTTCGATCGCCTGCAAGGTCGAGCCGTATTGCGCATACTTCTGGCGGCCAAGGCTGACCCGCTCGTCCGAGGCGGCAATGTTCAGATTATCCTCCAGACTGCGCTTGAACTCGGTCTGGTTGCGATCCTTCTCGATCACTTGGGGCAGAAACCCCGCCCCCCTGAATGCCGCGTCAATCGTGCCCTGCGGGATCCCGCGCCCGGCAGCCCGATCCCTGAACCCTTCAACCCAGGCATCCCAGCCCGCGTTCGGCACCGGACGAGGGGCAGGATCGGGCGCCCGATAGCCACCGCCGCCAGAGGAACGCCCGCCGCCGGTCGGCACGCAGGCCGACACCAGCGCCGCCGCGCCGGCCAGAAGCGCCCCGCGTCGCGTCAAGAAATCCATGCCCATCTGCCCGCCGCCCCTGCTCTTGCTTGGCCGCATGATACCCACCCCTGCCCCCCAAGGCCAAGCCCGCTTCTGGCGCATGGCAGTTTGCCGCCCCGGTTCCGGGCTGGCCAGTCCGACGCGAGCACGTCGCCCTATTCGCCGGGGTTCTTCAGCTTCCACGCAATCTGCCGCAGCATCCCGTGGAAGGTCTGCACCTCGGCCCGCGTCAGCCCCAGCCGCCCCCACATGTTGCGCAGGTTGGCCTTCATCCCCTCGACCTTCGTCCCGGGAAAGAAGAACCCGGCGGCGTCCAGCCGTTCCTCGAAGTGATCCGCCAGCCGGTTCACATCCTCTCGGCTGGCAAGTTCGGTTCGGGCCAACTCCATGACCGAGGCCGGAAGGTCGTCGCCCTGCCGCTGCCACTCATACCCCAAAAGAAGGACGCATTGCGCCAGATTGAGCGACGGGAACTCGGGGTTCACCGGCACGGTCACGATGGCATTGGCATGGATGATGTCGTCATTTTCCAGCCCCGCGCGTTCGGGACCGAAAAGGACACCCACCCGCTTCCCCTCGGCCCCCA
Source organism: Rhodobacter sp. (assembly GCA_013821825.1). Lineage (GTDB taxonomy): Bacteria > Pseudomonadota > Alphaproteobacteria > Rhodobacterales > Rhodobacteraceae > Tabrizicola. The sequence continues at coordinate 9,465 of PNJK01000041.1, read as the reverse complement.
AAGCGCGGGCCATTGCCATCGCACGTTCCGGGCTGACGATCTCTTTCACCAGCTCCCGCCCCCGCGCGGTGGTGGCAAAGACGAAATCGCAGTCGGCAATCGCAGCGCGGACATCCGGGAACAGCCCCGCCTGATCCAGCAGCCGCCCCGCGCCCGAGGCCATGGCGACGGCCTTCGGGTTCGGCCAGCCATCGCGGGGACCGGTCACCCGCATCCGCTCCAGCCCGAAGTTCAGCATCGCCCGCGCGGCCGCGCCGATATTCTCACCCATCTGGGGGCGGACGAGGATGAAGACGGGCGGGATCATCGGGCACCTATCGGATCGGGGTTCCGCCTGATAGGATAGCCGCAAGCCCCTGACAAGGAGAGCCGTCATGGCCTACGACCTCGGCCTTGCCCAGCTTTTGCGTGACGATCTGGCACAGGACCCCGTCACGGAAAAGAAGATGTTCGGCGGCCTCGCCTTCCTTCTGAACGGCCACATGGTCTGCGGCATCCACAAGGGCGGGGCGATGTTCCGGGTTGGCAAGGACCGCCAGGCCGAGGCCCTTGCGATCCCCGGCGTGACCCCGATGATGTTCACCGGCAAGCCGATGGCGGGCTTGGTCGACTGCAGCGACGAGGCCTGCGCCGATGATGCCCGCCGGGGTCGGCTGATGGCCTTGGCGCTGGCGACTGTCGGCGCCCTGCCGCCCAAGGTAGCCAAGCGCGGGAAAGGCTGATAGAGCGGCGCGAAACCGCATGTCCGGAGCCCGCCATGGCCGCTGACGACCGCCCGCAGATCACCCTGATCACCCCGCCCACCTTCGACCCCGAGGTGTTTTCCGACCGCATCGCGCGGGTACTTGACGGGGTGGAGGTCGCCTGCCTGCGCCTGGCACTGGGCACCAGGGACGAAGACATCCTGACACGCGCCGCCGACGCCGCGCGTGAGGTGGCCCATGCCCGCGACGTGGCCATCGTGATCGAAAACCACCTGATCCTGGCGGAACGTCTGGGGCTGGACGGTGTGCATCTGACCGACGGCGCGCGGACGGTCAGGAAGGCCCGCAAGGACCTTGGGGCCGATGCCATCGTCGGGGCCTTCTGCGGCACCAGCCGACATGAGGGCATGTCGGCAGGAGAGGCAGGGGCGGATTACGTGGCGCTCGGGCCCGTGGGCGAAACGGCTTTGGGCGACGGCAGCAGCGTCGCCTTCGACGTCTTCGAATGGTGGTCCGAAGTGATCGAGGTGCCGGTGATCGCCGAGGGCGCGCTGACGGCCGAACTTGTCGCCCGCTTTGGCCCTGTCACCGATTTCTTCGCCGTGGGCGAGGAGATCTGGGGCGCGGAAAACCCGCTTGCCGCATTGAAAGCGCTGCTTGCCCCCCTGGGCTAGGGGCGGCGGCGTCAGGTCAGGCTTACTCTACGGCGTTGACATGGTCCGTCCGGATCACCCGTTCGCAATGCAGGGCCAGGGCTTTGCGGTCGTCGAAGGCGTCTACGGGCACTTCGGGGTGAAAGGTCAGCTCGACCCGCCCCTGGGGTGCCGTGGCCAGCATCCTTAGCAGATGGCTGGCAAAATTCATGTCGCCCCACCAGCCGTAATACCGCGCGTCTTGCCCCTTTGGGGCGTGGAACACCACTGTCACAGGCTGAATATGCATGGTCCGCTCCAACTCGGGCGAATAGAAGGCCGCGAAAAGGGTGCTCTTGAACGGCAGGACGCGGACCCCGTCAGTCGAGGTGCCTTCGGGAAAGAACAAAAGCCGGTGCCCGGCTTGCAGGCGGGATTCGAAGACCTCTTTCTGGCGTTTCGCCTCGGTCCCCTTGCGCGCGATGAAGACAGTGCCGGTGGCGCGGGCCAGCCAGCCGATGCCGGGCCAGTCCGACACCTCGGACTTGGCTACGAAATAGACCCGCTGTGCCGCGTTCAGCACGAAAACGTCCAGCCAGCTGGAATGATTGGCGACGATTGCCCCCGGCGCGGTCATCGCTCGGCCGTGCTGGACCAGCGGCAGGCGCAGGATGCGTAGCGCGCTGCGGCAGACGAACTGGGTGATGAATGGTGTCACGGGGCGCGACTGGCCGCAGAGCGGCCATTCGACGAGCCGGACCAGAAGCAAGACCAGCAGACCGCCATAGACCAGCAGGCTCAGCAAAGCTCCGCGCCACAGGACGCGCAACCAGCCCACGGGGCCGATGCGCGGGGACTTGAACTCTTCGGTCAGCCAGCCCGTCACTTGCCGCCCGCCTTGCGCAGGTAGAAATCACGGTGACGGGTCGACATCAGGCTGGTGTCCATCACGAGACAGACATCGGTGGTGTTGAACGCATCGTCGACCCAGGCCCCGTCGCCGACAAAGCCGCCCAGCCGCAGGTAACCTTTGATCAGCGCCGGGATCGCGGCCATGGCGGCCTTGCGGTCCAGCCGGTCGGCCGGGATCAGCCCCATCTCCTGGCGGTGAAGCGGACGGGCAGAGACCCGCATTTCGGGGGGGGCAAGGTGGTGGTAATGCAACCAGGACAAGGGCTCCGCCAGCGCCCCGATATCGGTGCCGTGAAAGCTGGCGACGCCGAACAGGATCTCGATCCCGCGCTCCAGCACGTATTCCGCCAGCCCGTTCCACAGATGGAACATCGCCGGCCCACCCCGGTGGTCGGTGTGAACGCAAGACCGGCCAAGCTCCAGAAGCCGGCGCCCGGAGGCAAGCAGCGGGGTCAGGTCGTATTCGCTTTCGGAATAGAACTGTCCCGTCAACGCCCGCCGGTCCCCCGGCAGCACGCGATATGCGCCGACCACATGGGTCAGGCTTGCCGGATCAAGGCGGCGGTCCACCAGAACCAGATGATCGAAGTAGGGATCGAAGGCGTCCCTCTCCAGCCGGGCGGCGTGGTCGACCATCGGGCCGTCGCCGCCAAGTTCGACCACGAAAACCTCGTAGCGCAAGCGCTGCGCGGCCGTGATGTCCTCGGCCGTGCTGGCAAGCCGCAGGCTGTAGGGGGAGTCATCGGCTGTCATCGGCTTCGCTTCAGGCCTTCTTGCACCTGACTTAGACAGCGGCCCGGGCCATTGCAACCACTTGTCGGCCACCTGCCGCGGCGAAGCAATTGCAGGTTGAGTTCCGTCAACAAATTCGCACTATGGGGGTAGAGGCCCCACCTCAGGCGCGGAATTCAGGAACGAGGTCGATGCGATTGCTGTCAATCACCACTTTGCCGGTGTGCTCGAAGTTCACGGTGACGCGGGACCCGATGACCGACTGCACTTGACCCAGCCCCCAGTCTGCCTTGTCCGGGTGTCGTACCAACATCCCAGGCTCCAGTATTGCCGACATTCCCACCCTTTCAACCGGTTGCCCAATGCAAGACAAGCCCGACCTCGCCGCCCTGATCGCATCGCGCATCTGCCATGACCTTATCGGCCCGATCGGCGCTGTCGGCAATGGGGTGGAGCTTTTGGCGATGGACGCGGGCAAACCAGGACCCGAAATGGCGCTGATCTCGGAAAGCGTGGCCAATGCCAATGCGCGGATCCGGTTTTTCCGCATCAGCTTTGGCGCGGCGACCGGCGACCAGCGCATCGCCCGGTCCGAGGTGATGTCGGTGCTGACCGACCTGACCCGCGGGGGCCGGATCAGCTATGCTTGGAACAGCGTGGCAGACCTGCCCCGGCGCGAGGTGCGGCTGGCGTTCCTGTTGCTGCAATGCCTTGAAACCGCTCTGGCCTATGGCGGCAAGGTCGATGTCTCGCGCGACGAAACGGGCTGGACGGTTACCGCCGAGGCAACCCGACTGAAGATCGACGCTGCACTGTGGGAGGTGTTGACCGAGCTCCGCGCCCCGGCCGAGATCGGTGCGGGCCAGGTGCATTTCGCCCTCGTCCCCGACGAACTGGCCCGTCAGGGCCGCCGCCTGGTGACCGAGATCGGCGAGACGGTGATCCGGCTTACGTTCTGATCGTCCCGTCGCCGGTGACCAGATACTTGAAGCTGGTCAGCTGTTCGGCCCCGACCGGCCCGCGCGCATGGAGCTTGCCGGTAGCGATGCCGATTTCCGCGCCCATGCCGAATTCTCCGCCATCGGCGAACTGGGTGCTTGCGTTGCGCATCAGGATGGCGCTGTCCAGCCGTTCGAAGAACCGCGCGGCGGTGGCGTCCTTTTCGGTAAGGATGCATTCGGTGTGCTGGCTGCCATAGCGGCGGATATGGGCGATTGCCTCATCCACCCCGTCAACCAGCTTGGCCGCGATGATCATGTCCAGGAATTCGCGCCCGAAATCATCGGGCCCGGCCTTCACGGTGCCGGGGATCTTCAGAAGCTCGCCCTCGGTCCGCACCTCGACACCGGCCTTCAGCAGATCTTCGATCAGCACCGAACCGTGCCTGGTGTAGAACTGCCAGTCGATCAGCAGGCATTCGGCCGAGCCGCAGATCCCGGTGCGGCGGGTCTTGGCATTCAGGACCACGCGTCGGGCTTTTTCAAGATCGGCGTCCCTGTCGGCATAGACGTGGCAGATTCCCTCCAGATGGGCGAAGACCGGCACCCGCGCCTCGGCCTGCACCAGTCCGACAAGGCCCTTGCCGCCGCGTGGCACGATCACGTCGATATAGTCGGTCGCGCGCAGCATTGCTGTCACCATCTCGCGGTCGCGGGTGGGGATGAACTGGATCGCGGCTTCGGGCAGGTTGGCCGAGCGCAGCCCCTCGACCATGCAGGCATGGATCGCGGTCGAGGTCTCGAAGCTTTCGCTGCCCCCCCGCAGGATCACCGCATTTCCGGCCTTGAGGCAAAGCGCACCCGCGTCAGCCGTCACGTTCGGGCGGGATTCGTAGATCACGCCGACCACACCAAGCGGGGTGGCGACGCGCTGGATGTGCAACCCGTTCGGGCGGTCCCATTCGGCCAGAACGCGGCCCACGGGATCCTTCTGTTCGGCGATCTGGCGCAGGGCATCGACGATGCCGCGCAGGCGGCTGGCATCAAGGCGCAGCCGGTCAAGCATTGCGGGGGTCAGACCCTTGGCCTCGCCTGCGTCAAGGTCGATGCTGTTGGCATCAAGGATCGCATCGCGCTGGCGCCAGACGGCATCTGCCGCCGAGATCAACGCCGTCGCCTTCCGTTCCGATCCGGCAAAGGCCAGCTCTGCCGCTGCCGCGCGAGCCTTGCGGCCGATGTCGGCCATGAGGTCGGTGATCTGCCCGTCCATTGCTTGCTCCTCGCTTCAACCGTCGCGCCGCAAAAGTTTTCGAAAACTTTTGCAAATTCCTTCGAAGGAATTTGCGCCCTCACACCACCATATCATCCCGATGCACCAGCGCCGCACGGCCCTGATAGCCAAGGATTTCCGCTATCTCGTTTGACCGGTGCCCGGCAATCAAGCGGGCTTCCGTCGAAGTGTAGCGCACAAGGCCCTTGCCCAAAACCACGCCGTCCGGCGACAGGATTGCGACCGGCTCACCCCGGCCGAAGCTGCCGGTGACCTTTGTCACCCCGGCCGGAAGCAGGCTTTTGCCAGCCCTCAGTGCGGTGACGGCACCACCATCCAGGGTCAGTTCCCCACGCGGCTTCATCGCGTTGATCCAGCGCTTGCGGGCAAGTTGCGGGTCGGCGGCCGAGACAAACCAGGTCCGCGCCGCGCCTTCCGCCAGCGCCTGCAGCGGGCGCAGGGTCGAGCCTTCCATGATTGCCATGGCGCATCCGCCCGCGACGGCGGTCTTGGCCGCCAGAAGCTTGGTCTTCATCCCACCCTTCGACAGGCCGGAAATCGGATCCCCCGCCATCGCCTCGATCTCGGGCGTGATCGTCTCGACGACGTCGAAGCGGGTGGCACCGGGGTCTTCCTTCGGGTTGGCGGTGTAGAAACCGTCCACATCGGAAAGCAGAACCAGCTGGTCCGCCCCTGCCGTCACCGCGATCTGTGCCGCCAGCCGGTCGTTGTCACCAAAGCGGATTTCATCGGTCGCCACCGTGTCGTTTTCATTCACGATCGGCACCACGCCCAGCGACAGAAGCGTTTCCATTGTCGCGCGAGAGTTCAGGTAGCGGCGGCGGTCCTCGGTATCCTCAAGCGTCACCAGAATTTGCGCCGTGGTGATGCCATGCGGGGCAAGTGCCTCTTCATAGGCGCGGGCCAGGCGGATCTGGCCGACAGCGGCGGCGGCCTGCGATTGTTCCAGCGTCAGGACACCATCGCCCAGCCCCAGCACCTTGCGACCAAGTGCTATCGAGCCGGACGAGACCAGAACCACATCCGCGCCCCGTGCCTTTGCCTCGACCACGTCAAGCGCCAGCGCCGAAAGCCAGGCCTGTTTCAACCCGGTCTTGCGATCGACGAGCAGGGCCGAGCCGATCTTGACGACCAGCCGCTTGGCCTTGCGGATATCAGGTGCGGTCCGGGATTCTGTCAGGGTTGCCACGGCTGGCTCTCCACAACCTTGGCCTCGGGAGGATTGATCGTGGCGTAAAGCGCGCGCAGGACCTCGGTCAGGCCTTTGCCGGACACGCCGGAAATCACATGCACCGCGCCACCGCTGGCCTTTTCAAGCGCGCGTCGGCGATCAGCGATCTGCTTGGCATCCATCGCGTCGGTCTTGTTCAGGGCCAGGATCCGGGGCTTGTCGCCCAGGATGTCGGAATAGGCCTCAAGTTCGGTCACGATGGTGCGGTAGTCCTTGGTGATCGTCTGCGAGGTCCCGTCGACCAGATGCAACAGGACCTTGCAGCGCTCGACATGGGCGAGGAACTGGGTGCCAAGGCCCCTGCCCTCGCTGGCGCCCTCGATCAGGCCGGGGATGTCGGCCATGACGAATTCATGCCCGTCGACGGCCACCACGCCCAGGTTCGGGACCAGAGTGGTAAAGGGGTAATCGGCGATCTTCGGCCGGGCATTCGACACAGCCGCAAGGAAGGTGGACTTGCCGGCGTTCGGCAGTCCGACCAGGCCCGCGTCGGCGATCAGCTTCAGGCGCAGCCAGATGGTGCGTTCCACCCCGTCCTGTCCGGGGTTGGCGCGGGCCGGGGCGCGGTTGGTCGAGGATTTGAACCGCAGGTTGCCCCAGCCGCCATTGCCGCCTTCGGCCAGAAGGACGCGGTCACCGGGGTTCACCAGATCGGCAATTACCGTCTCCTGATCCTCATCCATGATCTCGGTGCCCAGCGGGACTTTCAAGATCACGTCATCGGCCGACTTGCCGGTCTTCTGGCTGCCCATGCCGGGCTGGCCGGACTTGGCGAAGAAATGCTGCTGGTAGCGGTAGTCGATCAGGGTGTTCAGCCCCTCGACCGCCTCGGCCCAGACGCTTCCGCCATGGCCGCCGTCGCCGCCGTCGGGTCCGCCGAATTCGACGAACTTTTCACGCCGGAACGACACGCAGCCGGCCCCGCCGCCGCCAGAGCGGATATGGACTTTGGCGAGGTCGAGGAACTTCATGGAACGGTCTTTCGGGGATGGGTCAAGGGTGAGGCAATACAGGAAGCGCAGGCGATCCTCAAGCGAAGGCGGGGATTGGGCGCGCCGGACAGAGAAACGTTATCAAAATATTGATTTCGTTACAATATGTGCGAAGCTCCAGGACGTGCTTGGCTGTTGCGGCCGGGATTGAAGCAGCGCTCCGGCTCAGGTCTTGGGTGTCGTCGGCCTTGGGATACCTCTGGCGCGGCGATTTCGGGCAACGCATCAGGCCACGCCGCCCGCGTCAGGCCCGGGGCAATCGGAACATTTGGCAGTCCGCCAGGGCCGGACGCCCGCGCGACAGGTGCCTTTTCACATGTGTCTGGGCAAAGTCGCAGGCCCTCAGCACTTTCATCGAGGCCGGATTGTCGTGGAACACTCCTGCCGTGAGGGCGCGAACCGGGAAACGGTCAAACAGAAAGGCGGCGAAGGCGGCCACCGCGTCACGCGCAAGGCCGCGACCGGCAGCTTCGGAGGTGAGAGCATAGAAGATCTCGGGCTCTGTGTCATCGGACACGCCGATCCAGCCGCGCCATTCGCCGGCCTCCTCGATCGACAGGCGGAAACGCAGGTTGCCGTTCCAGGCCCAGTCGGCAAGGAGGGCTTCGGCCTCGACCAAAGTCCAGCCGGGATGAAACATGAAGAGCATTCGCGCCACCTCTGCCTGCGTGACCAGCACGTGAAAGCGTGGCACGTCGGCGGGCGTGGTGGCGCGAAGCACGAGGCGGTCGCTGTGGATGGGCAGTGACGGGGTCATCCCAGCTTGCAGATGTAGGTCCAGGTGGGTGCGGTGGTCCCCCGCGCGACAGAGAAGCTTTCGGCATCGCCCAGATACTGGAACCCCGCGTTGGTCAGCACGCGGGCCGAGCCGGGATTGTCCTGGAACGCCTCAGCGAACATGGTGGCGTTATGCTGGGGGTTGGCGGCGACCAGCGCGCCCACCGCTTCCGAGCCGATGCCGAGGTTCCAGAAGGCGGGCGCGACCCAGAAGGCGACCTCGGACTGGGCGCGGTCCATCTTTTTCAGGCTGATCACCCCCAGCACATCGGGCAGGGCCGAGCGGGTGCCGTCGATCACCCAGATATCCTCTTCGCCACCGGCCGCCATGGCGCGGGTGACAAAGGCCTCGGCAGCGCCGGGGGGCAAGGGATGCGGAATGCCTTGCGTCGCCTCGGCCACGCGTTTGTCGCCGGCATACATCGCGAAAAGGCCGGCATCCGACTTGCGCACCGGGCGCAGGGTCAGGCGTTCGGCGACGATCTCGGCTGGCGTGGCGATCTTTTCAAGGATCATGGCTTCCCTCCTTTGAAGCACATGTGGGGATTGCCGGATAATCCGGCAACCGCCCCATTTCTTGGCCCTTTCGCGGTGACGAAGTGGCAAACTGCCGGGGCCGTCCCGCAGATGTCGAAATCTGCCGGACCCGGAAACGAGACGGGGGACCGGCCCTTCGGCCGATCCCCCATTTACAATCCAATTGTAAAGGTTCGGCTTACTCGGCTGCCTCCTGGGCGGGGAGTACCGAAATGAACGTGCGGCCTTTCAGGCCTTTGCGGAAGGTCACGCGGCCTTCGACCGTTGCGAAGATCGTGTGGTCGGTCCCCATGCCGACGCCGGTGCCCGGGAACCAGGTGGTCCCGCGCTGGCGGCAGATGATGTTGCCGGGGATCGCGGCCTGACCGCCGAAGAGCTTGACGCCCAGGCGACGACCGGCGCTGTCGCGACCGTTGCGGGATGAACCGCCTGCTTTCTTGTGTGCCATGAGCTGTTACTCCTTCGCTGCGGCGGCTTTAGCCGCGCGCTTCGGTTTCTCGGCGGCTTCGGCAGCCGGTGCGGCCTTGACGGCTTTCGCAGGCTTTTCGGCAGCCTTGGCGGCGGGCTTCGCAGCACCGGGCGCCTCATGGGCAGCGACGCGGGCGGCGACGGTGCCGATGGCAGCCTTGACGCCCGATTTCTCGGCGCCCTTTTCCAGCACGTCGGTCACGCGCACCAGCGTCAGATGCTGGCGGTGGCCTTTGGTGCGCTGCGACGAA
>PNJK01000040.1 GCA_013821825.1 Rhodobacter sp. | reverse complement strand
GAAGTGAAATCCACGTTGAAACATCAGGAAGAGCGACTGACCATGCTGAACGCAAAGACGATGTCCTATGGCCGCCCGGCGCTTTCGGCCCGCGCGGAGACGGAAGCCCCGCATCAGAAGGCGTTCAACGCCTATCTGCGGTCGGGCGACGATGACGGCCTGCGCGGCCTGACCCTGGAAGGCAAGGCGATGTCGACCGCCGTGGCCGCCGATGGTGGCTATCTGGTCGATCCGCAGACGGCGGACCGGATCCAGTCATTGCTGCTGTCGACCTCGTCGCTGCGGTCGGTGGCGAACGTCGTGCAGGTCGAGGCAACCTCGTTCGACGTGCTGGTCGACCGTTCGGAAGTCGGCTCGGGCTGGGCGACCGAAGCGGCGGCCTCGACGGAGACCACGACGCCGGTGATCGAGCGCATCTCGATCAAGCTGCACGAACTGGCGGCGATGCCGAAAGCTTCGCAGCGCCTGCTGGATGACAGCGCGTTCGACGTGGAAGGCTGGCTGGCCGAGAAGATCGCCACCCGCTTCATCCGCGCCGAGGCCGCGGCCTTCATCAACGGTGATGGCGTGGACAAGCCGAAAGGGATCCTGCTGCCCGCGAAGGTGGCGAACGCGTCCTGGACCTGGGGTTCGATCGGTTACATCCCGACCGGGGCGGCAGCGGACTTTGCCACCACCAATCCGGCCGACTGCGTCATCAATCTGGTTTACGCGCTGGGGTCGGACTATCGCGCCAATGCGGCCTTCGTGATGAACTCGAAGACCGTGGGCGCCGTGCGCAAGATGAGGGACGCCGATGGTCGCTTCCTCTGGTCGGACGGTCTGGCAGCTGGTGAGCCTTCGCGTCTCATGGGGTATCCGGTGCTTGTCAGCGAGGACATGCCCGACATCGAGGCGAACGCCTATGCCATCGCATTCGGCGACTTCCGGTCGGCCTATACCATCGCCGAACGCCCGGACCTGCGCATCCTGCGGGATCCTTTCTCTGCCAAGCCGAACGTCCTCTTTTACGCCAACAAGCGGGTGGGTGGCGACATCACCGACTATGCGGCGATCAAGCTGCTGAAGATCGCGGTGTCCTGATCCGGTCTGCTGTCCGGCCCCTTGATGGGGCCGGGTTCCCGGGGGGCGTGCCGGGTGGTGCGCCCCCAACCGATTTCTGGGCCCCGCAGCGGCTGGAGACATGGCCATGATGTTGACTGAAGAAACCCCGGTTCTGACGGCCGCGCTGCCGCTGGCGGAATTGAAGGACCACCTGCGCATGGGAAGCGGGTTCGCTGACGATGGTCTGCAGGACGGGCTGATCGAAAGCTATCTGCGGGCGGCAATCGCCGCAATCGAGGGGCGGATCGGCAAGATGCTCTTTCGCCGCCAGTTTTCGTGGGTGCTGGATTGCTGGCGCGAGGGAGGCGAGCAGGCGCTGCCGGTGTCGCCGGTTGCCGGGATCGTCAGCGTGACCCTTGTGGATGCGGCGGGCGGCGAGACGGTCGTTCAGGCCGGGACCTATCGGCTGATCCCGGACTTGCACCGGCCGCGGATTGCCGGAACCTCCAGCGGGCTGCCAACCGTTCCGACCAATGGTCTGGTGAAGGTGGTGTTCGATGCCGGGTTCGGGCCAGCCTGGACGGATGTCCCGGTTGACCTGCGGCAGGCGGTCCTGCTGCTGGCGAGCGAGTATTACGAGCATCGGCATGATGACAACTCGCAAGCTTCGGGCCTGCCGTTCGGCGTGGTCACTCTGATCGAGCGGTGGCGGACCGTGCGCCTGATGGCGGGGGGGCGGCCATGAAGGCACCGCATCTGAACCGGGGTGTCGTGCTGGAGGGCGTCGTGCGCACCCCGGATGGCGCTGGCGGTTATACCGAGGTGTGGATGACGCTGGGCACGCTTTGGGCAGAGTTCCGCCCCGGTTCCGGCGGCGATGTTCCGGGCGAGGAGCAGATTCTGTCGGCGGTTCCGTACCGGATCACGGTGCGGGGGGCGCCCTCCGGCTCTGCCTCGCGTCCGAGGGCAGGGCAGCGCTTTCGCGAGGGCGATCGGCTGTTTCCGATCCTCGCCGTAACCGAGGCCGATCCGGCCGGGCGGTTCCTGACCTGCTTTGCCCGCGAGGAGATGGCGACATGAGTTATGCAGCGGCTGCGGCACTTCAGTCCGCGATCTATCAGCGGCTGACAGGTTATCCGGCGCTGGCTGCGGTGCCGATCCATGACGCGGTGCCCCCCAACGTGACCGGCACGTTTGTGCTGATCGGTCCCGAGGAGGCGCGGGATCAGTCCGACAGGACAGGTGCCGGCGCGGATCATCAACTGGTCATCAGCGTGATCACCGATGCAACAGGGTTCCTTTCGATCAAGACCATCGCCGCCGACATCTCGGACGCGCTGATCGGGGTGCCGTTGACGCTGGCGCGAGGGGTGCTGGTGAACCTGTTGTTTCTGCGCGCCTCGGCCCGCCGGATCAGCGAGGGCGAGACGCGGCGGATCGACCTGACTTTCCGGGCGCGGGTTCAGCTTTAACCCCCCCCGCCACTTTTTCACACGGAGAACGAACATGGCTGTCCAAAGCGGCAAGGATCTTTTGATCAAGATCGACCAGACAGGGGACGGTCAATTCGTGACCATCGCCGGACTGCGCGCGACTCGGATCAGTTTCAATACGGAATCGGTGGACGTGACCAGCCTGGAAAGTCAGGGCGGCTGGCGAGAGCTTCTGGCGGGGGCGGGGGTCAAGTCGGCCTCGATCTCTGGGTCGGGCGTGTTTCGCGACGAGAACACCGACGAGCGCGCCCGCCAGATTTTCTTTGACGGGCAGATCCCGGATTTCCAGGTGGTTATCCCCAGTTTCGGGGTGATCGAGGGTCCGTTCCAGATCACCTCGATCGAATACTCGGGCAGCCACAATGACGAGGCGACCTATGAGATGTCCATGGCTTCGGCTGGCGCTCTGACCTTCACGGCGCTTTGATGGTCAACCCCTGGACTGGTGAAGTGGCGATCTGGCTGGATGGCCAGCGCCGTGTGGCAAAGCTGACGCTAGGCGCCTTGGCCGAGCTTGAAGACGCGCTTGGAGCCGGATCGCTGATCGACCTGGTGGAGCGCTTCGAGGGGCGCCGGTTTTCCACGCGCGACGTCGTGGCGCTGATTGTCGCAGGACTTAGGGGCGGCGGCTGGCAGGGAACGGCCGCCGATCTGCGCACGGTCGAAATCGGGGGCGGGCCGGTCGAAGCGGCGCGGGCGGCGGCAGAACTGCTGGCGCGGGCGTTCTCGGTGCCGGGCGAGCCATGAGCGGGATCGACTGGCGTGGGCTGATGCAGGCGGGTCTGCATGGGCTGGGGCTGGAGCCTGCGGTCTTCTGGCGGCTGACGCCGGTCGAATTGCGGATGATGCTGGGGCGGGAGCAGATGATCCCGCCCCTGACACGCGCGCGGCTGGCGGAACTTGCCGCCGCGTTTCCCGATGTGAAGAAGGAACAGGGCAATGGCGGAAATCGGAACGATGCAAGAGCAGCTGGAGGCGCTTGAAGCGCAGCTGGGGTCCTCGGTGTCGATGGTGGCTGCATTCGACGGCGAGCTGGCCCGGATGCGCGAAACGATGGTCTTTACGGGGCGTGAAGTGACCACCTTGTCCAGCGGGATCAGTGGGGGTCTGCGCAAGGCGTTCGATGGGCTGATCTTCGACGGGATGAAGTTGAATGACGCGCTCAAGTCCGTTGCGAGTACCATCGTAGATACGGTTTATGCCATTGCGATGAAGCCGATCACCGGGGCGCTGGGCGGGTTTCTGGCGCAGGGTTTGTCTTCGGTCATGGGCGCTGGCATGCCCTTTGCGGCGGGCGGTGCGTTTTCGCAAGGCCGCGTAATGCCGTTTGCGCGGGGCGGGATCGTTTCCTCTCCGACCAGCTTTCCGATGCGGGGTGGACGCGGGCTGATGGGCGAGGCCGGGCCTGAAGCGATCATGCCCCTGGCACGCGGCCCGGATGGACGCCTTGGCGTCAAGGCTGGCGGGGGCGGTGCGGTCAACGTGGTGATGAACATCACGACGCCCGACGTTCAGGGATTTCAACGCAGCCAAAGCCAGGTCGCAGCCCAGGTGAGCCGCGCCTTGGCGCGCGGCCAGCGCAACCGGTAGGGAAGAAATCATGGCGTTTCACGAAATACGCTTTCCGGCAAACCTGAGCTTCGGGTCGGTCGGCGGGCCCGAGCGGCGGACCGAGATCGTCACGCTGGCGAACGGGTTCGAGGAACGAAACACCCCTTGGGCGCACTCGCGTCGCCGGTACGATGCTGGTGTCGGGTTGCGGTCGCTGGATGATGTCGCGATGCTGATTTCCTTTTTCGAGGCACGGGCAGGTCAGCTGCACGGGTTTCGCTGGAAGGACTGGTCCGACTTCAAATCCTGCGCTCCTTCGGGCACCCCCGGTCCGGCAGACCAGCTGATCGGCACGGGCGACGGGGTGACGACGGTATTCCAGTTGCAGAAGACGTATGTGTCCGGCCTGCAGCAATATACTCGCCCGATCCGCAAACCCGTGGCCGGAACGGTGGTGGCTGGTGTCTCCGAGGATCCCAAGATTGCGGGACTGGAGTTCGAGGTTGATATCAAGACGGGCGAAGTGACCTTCATGCTGCCGCCCGATGTCGGTACCCGCGTTACTGCGGGGTTCGAGTTCGACGTGCCGGTGCGTTTCGACTCGGACGGAATCCAGACCTCGGTCGCGTCGTTCCAGGCGGGTGACGTGCCCGCGGTGCCGATCGTGGAGATCCGGCTATGAGCAGCGAAGCGCTTTACGCACACCTGCAAAGTGGTGCCACCACCGTTTGCCGGGCATGGACGGTTGTGCGCCGGGATGGAACGGTGATGGGGTTCACGGACCATGACCGAGACTTGGTGGTGGACGGTGTAATTTGCCGCGCCGACAGTGGCATGACGGCACGGGCGCTGCAGCAGACCACTGGGTTGTCGGTCGACAATTCGGAAGCTGTCGGCGCGTTGAGTGATGAAGCAATCACAGAGGCGGATCTTGTGGCCGGGCGGTTCGATGGGGCCGAGGTGCGATCGTTTCTGGTCAACTGGCAGGATTCCAGGGATTGGGTTGAGCAGTTCCGCGGATCGTTCGGGGAAATCACGCGGGCTGGCGGGGGTTTTCGGGCAGAATTGCGTGGCCTGAGCGAGGCGCTGAACCGGCCGCAGGGGTTTGCCTACCAGCCGGGCTGCTCGGCGGTACTGGGCGACGGGCGTTGTCGGTTTTCTACGGATGCGGCCGGGTATTCGGTGGCGAGAGTGGTCGAGGAAGTCGAGGATGGCCGGATCTTCGGGTTCGCGTCATTTGCCGGATTTGATGATCGTTGGTTCGAGCATGGCCGGTTCGAGATGACCTCGGGGATGGCCATCGGACTGGTGGGTGTCGTGAAGAACGACCGGCTGACCGGCGAAAAACGGCGGATCGAGCTGTGGCAGTCGCTGAATGCCCCGGTGGCGGCAGGGGACAGTTTCCGCATCGTCGCGGGTTGCGACAAGAAGCCTGCAACCTGCCGGGAGAAGTTCTCGAACTTCCTAAACTTTCGCGGTTTTCCCCACGTGCCTGGCGAGGACTGGCTGGCGTCCTATCCGGTCCCCGATCGCCCAAGCAGGGGAGGCGCAAGACTTCCGTCCGTTGGCGGATGACTGTTGCGGAACGCATTGTCATAGAGGCGCGCAGCTGGATCGGAACGCCCTACTTGCACCAAGCCTCGGTCAAGGGGGCGGGGACGGACTGCCTAGGCCTCGTGCGGGGCGTCTGGCGCGCGGTCCTTGGCGGCGAGCCGGAAATGGTGCCAACCTACACGGAAGACTGGGCAGAACCCTCGCATCGAGAAGTGCTGAGACAGGGGGCCGAACGCTGGCTGGTGCACAAGGCAATTCCCGACGTTGCTGAGGGCGATGTGCTTTTGTTCCGCATGCGCGAAGGCAGTATCGCAAAGCACCTGGGAATTCAGACGGAGGCAGGAGCAACCCCCAGCTTTGTGCATTCCTACACACGTCATGGCGTGATCGAGAGTCCGCTTTCGTTGCCATGGCAGCGACGGATCGTGGCACGCTTTGCATTTCCTCAAGGAGCCGGATGAATGGCGACACTTCTTCTTTCGGCGGCCGGTGCCGCGATTGGTGCCGGGTTTGGTGGCGCGGTACTGGGCTTGTCCGGCGCTGTGATCGGCCGGGCCATTGGCGCTACGCTCGGCCGCGTGATTGACCAACGGCTGCTTGGCGCGGGCTCGGACCCGGTTGACGTTGGCAGGATCGACAGGCTTCGACTGACCGGAGCGGGGGAAGGGGCCCCAATCGGACAGATCTGGGGAAGGATGCGCGTCGGCGGTCAGGTCATCTGGGCGACTGATTTCAGTGAGACCGTGCGTCGCCGCCGAGCAGGCAAAGGCGCCCCGAAGCCCAAGGTCAACGAATACAGCTACTCTGTCAGCCTTGCCATTGCGCTTTGCGAGGGAGAAATTCTGCGCGTCGGACGGATCTGGGCCGACGGAAATGAAATCTCGCCAATCGATCTGAATCTTCGGGTCTATTCCGGAAGCGAGTCACAACTGCCCGATCCAAAGATCGAGGCTGTCGAGGGTACCGGCCGGGCGCCGGCCTATCGCGGGGTCGCCTATGTCGTGATTGAGGACCTTGAGCTTGGTACCTACGGCAACCGAGTGCCGCAGTTCAGCTTCGAGGTTGTCCGACCGGCTCAGGGCGGTGCCGTCGACCCTTCCATGACTCTTGGTGGGGCGGTTCGAGGCGTTGCACTGATCCCGGGGACAGGGGAGTACGGTCTTGCGACGACCCCCGTCCACTATGCCGAAGGTATTGGGCGAAATCGGTCGGCCAACGTCCATTCCCCATCCGGCCTCACGGATTTCGCGACCAGCCTTCAGCACCTGACCGAAGAACTACCTGCAGTTGGATCGGTATCGGTGGTTGTGTCCTGGTTCGGCGACGACCTGCGGTGTTCTGCCTGCGAGATCAGGCCAAAGGTGGAGCAGAAACTTCGCGACGGAGTCGGAATGCCCTGGCGCGCGGGTGGGATCTCGCGATCGGAGGCACTGGAGGTACCCAAGGTAGCTGGCGCGTCTGTTTATGGGGGGACACCATCGGACGCCTCGGTCATCCAGGCAATCCGGGCAGTACGTGACGCGGGCAAGCAAGTCGTGTTCTATCCGTTCATCCTGATGGACCAGCTGGAAGGCAACAGCCTTTCGGACCCGTGGACGGGCGCCGCAACCCAGCCGAAGCTGCCCTGGCGCGGTCGGATCACTCTCTCCGCTGCACCCGGCCAGAACGGGACGCCTGATCGGACGGCTGGCGCGGAAGCCGAGGTTGCAGATTTCTTCGGCGCGGCGCAGCCTGGGCAGTTCACGAACAACGGCGAAACTATCGGATTTTCCGGCCCGGCAGCTGATTGGAGATATCGTCGCTTCATCCTGCACTATGCCAAGCTCTGCGCGGTGGCTGGCGGCGTGGATGCGTTCTGCATCGGATCCGAAATGCGATCATTGACGCAGATTCGCGGAGCGGGCGACAGTTTCCCCGCCGTACAGGCCCTTCGCAACCTTGCAGAAGACGTTCGCGCGATCCTGGGGCCAGCAGTCAAGATCGGCTATGCTGCCGACTGGTCAGAGTATTTCGGCTACCAAGCTGGTGGGAATCTCTACTTCCACCTTGACGCCCTCTGGTCGGATCCGAGCGTCGATTTCATCGGGATCGATAACTACATGCCCTTGTCCGACTGGCGGGACGGCGAAGTTCACGCCGATGCCGGCTGGGGCTCGATCTATAATCTGGATTATCTCAGGGCCAATGTCGCCGGAGGCGAGGGCTTTGACTGGTATTATGACAGCCCTGAGGGCGCGTTGGCCCAAAGACGTTTGCCGATCTCTGATGGGGCCTTCGGCGAGCCTTGGGTCTTTCGCTACAAGGATCTCAGATCCTGGTGGTCGAACTTGCACCACAACCGGATTGGTGGCCAGCGAGATGACAACCCGACAGCTTGGGTTCCGGGTTCGAAGCCGATTTGGTTCACTGAATACGGTTGCCCGGCAGTGGACAAGGCGACAAATCAGCCAAACAAGTTCATTGACGCCAAGTCGTCCGAATCCGGACTGCCGGTCTGGTCGACCGGACGCCGTGATGACCTGATCCAGATGCAGTATCTGCTGGCAGTGACGTCCTACTGGTCTGACCCGGACAACAATCCGACCTCAGCACTTTACGGCGGAGCAATGGTCGATATGGAACATGCACATGCCTGGGCCTGGGACGCGCGGCCGTTCCCGGAATTCCCCGGACAAATCAAAGTGTGGAACGATGGCGATAACTATGCCCTTGGCCACTGGCTGAACGGGCGTGCGACGAACCAGCCTCTTGCCGCGGTTGTTGCCGAGATTTGCGCCAGTTCCGGCGTGCGGACGATCGATACGGCCGGGCTGTTTGGTCTGGTCAGAGGCTTTCAGCAATCTGATGTCACAACAGCCCGTGCGGCATTGCAGCCTTTGCTGCTGGCCTACGGCTTTGACGTCATGGAACGGGACGGAAAACTGGTCTTCCGCAACCGGGACGGACGAGTGACCGCAGAGATTCTCGAGGCTGATCTGGCCCTTTTGCCGGATATGGAAGGGTCCTTCGAGACAACGCGCGCGCCGGAGGTGGAGACTGCTGGTCAGGTCCGGCTAGGTTTCTTCGATGCGCAGTCAAGTTATGAAGTCCGTGCTGCCGAAGTTCGGTTCCCCGATGAAGAAGCGAGAGGCGTATCGCAGACCGACCTTCCTCTGGCGTTAACTAGGAATGAGGGCCTTGCGACCGTGGAGCGCTGGCTAGCGGAGGCACGCGTCGCCCGGGACGCGGCAAGGTTTTCCTTGGCGAAGTCTCGGCTTCAACTCGGCGCCGGCGACGTGATCCGGTGCAAAGGCCAACGCTATCGTATTGATCGGGTTGAGCAAGCCGAGGCGCAGACCCTGGATGCAGTCCGAGTTGAAGCTGGCGTTTATGCGCCTTCGGACTATGCAGGGGAAGCTTTCGTTACTCGGTCTTTCGTGCCGCCCGTTCCGGTCTATCCTGTCTTTTTGGACCTGCCGCTTCTGACCGGCGAAGAGGTCCCCCACGCACCCCATTTGGCTGTAACGGCCGAACCCTGGCCCGGGTCAGTCGGTGTCTGGTCATCCAGCCAGGACAGCGGTTATGAATTGAACCGGCTGGTTGTCGCCGGAGCAACAGTCGGCGTCACCGAATCTCCCCTTCCAAAAGCAAGCCCGGGAATCTGGGACCGAGGCGAGCCGTTGCGGGTTCGGATCACGGATGGTGAACTGGCCTCGGCCGACACAATCTCTGTTCTGAATGGAGCGAATGCCATGGCGATCGGCGATGGCACTTCATCCAACTGGGAGGTATTTCAGTTCGTGGAAGCCCAGATCGTGGCGCCCGAGACTTACGATTTGTCTGTCCGGCTTCGCGGCCAGTTGGGCACCGACGGCTTGATGCCGGAAGTATGGCCAGCAGGCAGCACGGTCGTACTTCTCGATCTTGCATTGACGCAGATAGAACTGCCGGTGTCTGCCCGTGGACTTGCAAGGCATTACAGGATCGGGCCCACGGCCCGCGGCTATGATGACCCAAATGCCATTCTGCGGGTCGAGGCCTTCGACGGGGCCGGGTTGCGGCCTTATCCCGTGGCGCACCTGAGGGCAAAGTTCGACCTTGCAGCAACCCTTGATCTTGAATGGAAGCGACGGACACGCATTGACGGCGACAGCTGGCAAGCGTTCGAAGTGCCTATAGGTGAAGAAATCGAGGCCTACGTTCTGCGGGTAGTGCAGTCGTCGGAGATCCTAGCCGAATACAACCTGATGGCCCCGCAGTTCCAGTATACATCCTCGATGAGAGCTGCCGATGGGTTGACCGGGCCTTACGAGGTTCAGGTTGCGCAGCTTTCGCTCCAATACGGGCCAGGGCCGTTTCGCTCGATCGAGATCGCAGGCTGAGATGCGCGATATGGTCGGGGCTGAACTCCTGCTTTTCGCCCGCACGCTGATGCTTGTCGAACAGGGACTTCGAAAGCGTGCGGCCGAGCGTATTCTTTCAGAAGTGGACGTCGCAGCATTGCATCACAGGAAGTTTGGACGTTGCCATCCCCGTCTTGGGGATGGCAGCCTGATGGGGCGGTGTCATCAACTGTCACCCCGGCCCGAACCGATGGGTAGTGACCCCGATTTCCTTGTCGCGCTGAAGGTCGCTTGCGATGCACTTCTGCGGCATTCCAGACCTTGATGGGCATCGTCACAACTTTGCGTGTCGCCTCCCGGTTGGAATATGCTAGAAGAAGGCTCTGCAAAGAGGGTCCATCATGTTCGAAACCAAAGCGAAAGTGACCTCTGTCGATCCGGTGTGGCGTCGCGTTTGCGAGGAAGCGGTCGAAGCGATCCGTCGCGAACCACTGCTGGGTGGGCTGATCCATTCCGGCCTTCTTCACCATTCCTCGATGGAACGGGCACTTGCCTATCGTTTCTCCCTCAAGCTTGCCTCCGGTGAGATGAGCGAGCAGATTCTCCGTGAAATCGCGGATGAGGCGTTCGATAGCGATCCTGAACTTGGCGCCGCGGCACGGTCAGACCTCATGGCGGTGTATGAACGCGATCCTGCCTGCCACCGTTTTCTGCAGCCCATCCTGTTCTTCAAGGGCTATCAGGCTGTCCAAGCTTACCGCGTTGGCCACTGGCTTTGGGGCAATGGCCGCACCGATCTTGCATATTTCGTGCAGATGCGGGTGTCGGAGATCTTCGGGGTCGATATCCACCCGGCCGCAAGGGTCGGAAAAGGAATCATGATCGACCACGCCCATTCCATCGTCATTGGTGAAACCGCTGTCGTTGGCGACAACGTATCGATGTTGCATTCGGTGACGCTTGGCGGCACCGGCAAGGAAGACGGCGACCGTCACCCGAAGATCGGCGACGGCGTCCTGATCGGGGCAGGGGCCAAGGTATTGGGCAACATTACCGTTGGCCGATGCTCTCGCATCGCAGCGGGGTCGGTTGTGCTGGAGGACGTGCCCCGCAACAGCACTGTCGCCGGTGTGCCAGCCCGGGTTGTCGGGAAGGCCGGTTGCGCCCAGCCCGCTTTAACCATGGACCAGATCCTGAAGGCCGAATGAACCCGCTGGAATGATAACAGCGCTTCGGGTCTTCGCCGCAGGGGTCGTTGGGCAGGCAATATCGGTCTTCGCCCGCTTCATGACAGCGCCACGCGCCATCTGGCAGGGGATCGAACCCGTCCCCCGCCAGCGCGTCTATTTCGCCAACCACAGTTCCAACGGCGATTTCGTCCTGTTGTGGACCGTCCTGCCCGCCCCTTTGCGCCGCCAGACGCGGCCGGTTGCGGCACTGGACTACTGGCTGAAATCCCCACTTCGCGCCTTCATCGGCCGTGATGTCTTCAACGCCGTCCTGATCGACCGCCGGCCCGAAGCGCGCACCACCGACCCTGTCGCCCAGATGGTCGAGGCGCTGGATAAGGGCGCCTCGCTGATCCTGTTTCCCGAAGGCCAGCGCAACATGTCTGAAGAGGCGCTGCTGCCCTTCAAGTCCGGGCTTTATCACCTTGCTAAGACGCGCCCCGAGGTTGATCTTGTGCCGGTCTGGATCGCCAATCTCAACAAGGTCATGCCGAAAGGAGAGATCATTCCGGTCCCCCTGATCTGTACCTTGACGTTCGGAGCCGCCTTGCATCTATCCCCGGACGAAGCCAAGGACGCTTTCCTAACCCGTGCCTCCTCAGCGCTTCTGGCGCTTGCTCCGGCACCGCTGGGCAAGGCATGACAAGTCCGCATCTCCTTTGGCTACTGTCCGGGGTGGGTGCCATCCTGCTTGTCGCCTCCATCGCCGGTGAAGTGCTCCGCAAGCGCTTGTCCGCGGACGGCCACAACTCCGTGATCGAGAATCTGAATGCCCGCATCGCCGCCTGGTGGGTGATGGTGATTCTGCTTGGCATCGCCTTTCTTGCGGGCAAGACCGGGGTTGTCCTGCTGTTTGCGCTGGCCTCCTTCGCCGCGCTGCGTGAGTTTCTGACCCTCACCACCCACTCCCGCGCCGACCATTGGTCATTGCTGGCCTGTTTCTTCATCGTCCTGCCGCTGCAATACTACTTCGTCCTGATCGACTGGTACGGTATGTATGCGGTTTTCATTCCGGTCCATGTCTTCCTCTTGCTCCCGGTTCTTTCGGCACTACGCGGCAGCACCAAGGATTTTCTGGTTCGCGTCTCCGAAACCCAATGGGCGCTGATGATCTGCGTCTATTGCGTCAGCCACGTTCCGGCATTGCTCTACCTGCAGATCCCCGGGTTCGAGGGGCGCAATGTCATCCTGATCGCCTACCTGATCTTCGTCGTGCAGCTGTCGGACGTGATGCAATACGTCTGGGGCAAGCTGGTCGGCCGAACCAAGATCGCCCCCACGCTCTCGCCCTCGAAAACGTGGGAGGGGTTCATTGGTGGCACCCTGACCGCCACGCTGGTCGGCACTTCGCTCTGGTGGATGACGCCCTTCACCATCTTGCAAGCCGCCGGCATGTGCCTGATCCTGACGCTGATGGGCTTTTTTGGCGGTCTGGTCATGTCAGCAATCAAGCGGGATCGCGGGGTGAAGGACTGGGGTCACCTGATCCCGGGGCACGGCGGGTTTATCGACCGGCTGGACAGCGTCATCTTCGCCGCTCCGATCTTCTTCCACGTCACCCGCTACTACTGGTCGCTCACATGACAAGCTCTGCCCCCCAAAACCGCCGCCCGCTCGCCTCGCGCCAATCGGCCTGGGCCGGGAAGCTGGCCACCCGCGCCGTCCAGCGCGGCTTCACTCCAAACCAGATATCCCAGGCTTCCATCGGCTTCGCTGGCCTCGGCTTCGTCTTCTACGCACTTTCCCCTTTCGGTCCCGGCCTGATCCAGTGGCTCATGCTGATCTTTGCAGCCGCCACGATTCAGGCGCGGCTGATCTGCAACCTGATCGACGGCATGGTCGCGGTCGAAGGCGGGCAGGGCAGCAAGGACGGCCCGTTCTGGAATGAGATCCCTGATCGCGCCTCGGACCTCCTCCTCCTTCTCGGCGCGGGCATCGCCGCCGGACACCCGGCCCTCGGCGCCCTTGCCGCCGCCTTCGCCATCGCCACCGCCTATATCCGCGAGCTTGGCCGCGCCGAAGGTTTCCCAGCTGATTTCTCTGGCCCCATGGCCAAACCGCACCGCATGGCTGCCCTGACCGTCGGAACTGTCATCGCCGCCTTCTACGCGGTGGAATGGACCCTGACGCTGACCCTCTGGATCATCGTCGCAGGCACCGCGGTCACGATCCTGCGCCGAGCCTTCCGCCTGATCGAGGCCCTCAAGGCGCGATAGAGCGCAAAAAAACGGGGGCAAGATGCCCCCGTCTTCTCCTGTTAGAAAGTCTTCACAGGGAGAGCGGGGGCTGCCCCCCGCTCTGAAGCTTTACGCCAGCATCGCCACAGGGTTTTCCAGTCCTTCGATCACCGCCTTCAGGAACTCGGCCCCCAAAGCGCCATCGATGACCCGGTGATCGACCGACAGCGTCATCGACATCACTGTCGCCACGCCAAGCGTTCCATCCGCCAGCACCACCGGCTTCTTGATCCCCGCGCCGATCGCAAGGATCGACCCATGCGGCGGGTTGATGACCGCATCGAAATTCTCGATCCCCATCATCCCTAGGTTGGAAATCGCAAACGAACCGCCCTGATATTCATGCGGGGCCAGCTTCTTCGTCTTGGCGCGCCCGGCCAGATCCTTCATCTCGGCCGACAGCGCTGACAGCGACTTCTTGTCTGCATCGCGCAGGACCGGGGTAAAGAGCCCGCCCTCCACCGCCACCGCAACAGCCACATCCGACGGCTTCAGCTTCAGCATCCGGTCGCCTGCCCAGACCGCATTCGCGTTCGGCACCGCCTGAAGCGCCATGGCACAGGCTTTGATGATGAAGTCGTTGACGCTCAGCTTCACCCCGCGCGCCTCAAGCTGCTTGTTCAGCTGCTCGCGGAACGCCATGAGCGCATCCAGGCGCACTTCCCGCCGCAGATAGAAATGCGGGATGGTCTGCTTGGCCTCGGTCAGCCGCGCCGCAATCGTCCGGCGCATGCCGTCCAGCGGCACTTCGACGAATTCCCGGTCAGCGTACATCTTCAGCACGGTTTCCGCAGCCATGCCGGTTGGCATCGACGCTGCCGCTGGCTTCGCCGGGGCCGGTGCCGCTGCCGCCACGGCAGGGGCAGCTGCCACAGGCTTCGCGCCCTCGACATCCGCCCGCACGATCCGGCCATGCGGGCCGGACCCGGCGACCTTGGTCAGATCAATGCCCTTCTCCGCCGCGATCCGCCGCGCCAGAGGCGAGGCGAAGACCCGCGCACCGCCAGATGCCGGCGCCGCCGGGGCAGGCGCTGCCGGGGCAGTCGTAACCGGAGCCGCCGCTGCCGCCACCGGGGCAGCCGCCGCCGCCGGGGCAGGGGCCGCATCCGAAACGCTTTCGCCCTCTTCGACCAGCACCGCGATAGGCGTGTTCACCTTCACGCCTGAAGTGCCCTCGGCGATCAGGATCTTGCCCATGATCCCCTCATCGACCGCCTCGAACTCCATCGTCGCCTTGTCGGTCTCGATTTCGGCCAGGATCATGCCGGATTTCACGGCATCCCCTTCTTTTACAAGCCACTTGGCAAGCGTCCCCTCTTCCATCGTCGGGGACAGCGCGGGCATCAGGATTTGAACAGCCATTTTCCCCTCCTTACCGGTAGCAGACGGATTTGACGGCCGCGACAACCTCGGCCGGGGTGATCAGTGCGAACTTTTCAAGGTTCGCCGCATAAGGCATCGGTACGTCCTTGCCGGTGCAGGTGATCACCGGAGCATCCAGATAGTCGAACGCCTTCTGCATGATCGTGCTGGCGATATGGTCGCCGATCGACCCCACCGGGAAGCCCTCTTCCACGGTGACGCAGCGGTTGGTCTTCATCACCGAAGCCAGCACCGTGTCATAGTCGATGGGCCGCAGGGTGCGCAGGTTGATAACCTCGGCGCTGATCCCTTCCTTGGCCAACTCGTCCGCCGCGACCAGCGAATGCGCCACACCGATCCCGAAGCTGACCAGCGTCACGTCCTTGCCCTCGCGCAGGATCGAGGCCTTGCCGAATGGCACCACGAAACCGGGGTCCGTGGGCACCTCGAAGCTGCGCCCGTAGAGGATCTCGTTTTCAAGGAAGATCACCGGGTTCGGATCGCGGATCGCCGATTTCAACAGCCCCTTCGCATCCGCCGCCGAATAGGGCATGCAGACCCGCAGGCCCGGGATCGCCGCGTACCACGCCGCGTAGTCCTGGCTGTGCTGCGCGCCGACCCGCGCCGCCGCGCCGTTCGGGCCCCGGAACACCATCGGACTGCCCATCTGGCCGCCCGACATGTACAACGTCTTCGCCGCCGAGTTCAGGATATGGTCAATCGCCTGCATGGCGAAGTTGAACGTCATGAACTCGACGATCGGCTTCAGCCCGCCCCAGCTTGCCCCGGTCGCGATCCCGGCAAAGCCCATCTCGGTGATCGGCGTATCGACCACGCGCTTGGCGCCAAACTCGTCCAGCAGACCCTGGGAAATCTTGTAGGCGCCCTGATACTCGCCCACTTCCTCGCCCATCAGGAAGACCGTGGGATCGGCCCGCATTTCCTCGGCCATCGCCTCGCGCAGGGCTTCCCGCACGGTCATCGTCTTCGTCGGTCCCTCGGGCAGGTCCGTGTGCGGCCAGCCCGAGGCCGCCGCCACTGGGGCAGGGGCCACCACCGCAACCACCGAAGGCCGGGCTTCAGCCCGGCTCTCGACCGGAGCCGCAGCTGGGGCAGGGGCCGCAGCCGGGACCGCGTCCGAAACGCTCTCGCCCTCTTCCACCAGCACGGCAATCGGCGTGTTCACCTTCACGCCCGCCGTGCCTTCGGCGACCAGAAGCTTGCCGACGGTCCCTTCATCGACCGCCTCGAACTCCATCGTCGCCTTATCGGTCTCGATCTCGGCCAGAATCTGGCCCGACTTGACCACATCGCCCTCTTTCACCAGCCATTTGGCCAGCGTGCCCTCCTCCATGGTCGGAGAAAGCGCGGGCATCAATACTTGCGTTGCCATGATTTCCCCTCCCTCAGGCGTAGATATCGGTCCAGAGTTCCTCCAGCGGAGGCTCCGGGCTTTCTTTCGAGAATTCGGCCGCCTCGTTCACGGTGGCCTTGATCTCCTTGTCGATGGCTTTCAGCTCCTCGTCCGAAGCCAGGCCGCTTTGCGTCAGCAAATCGCGGACATTTTCGATACAGTCCTTCTCCGACCGGATCTTTTCCACTTCCTCGCGGGTCCGGTATTTCGCCGGGTCCGACATCGAATGTCCCCGGTAGCGATAGGTCATCATTTCCAGAATGTACGGGCCCTTCCCGGCCCGGCAATGCGCGAGCGCCTTCTCGCCTGCGGCTTTGACTGCCAGCACGTCCATGCCGTCAACCTGCTCGCCCGGAATGCCGTAAGCCAGCCCGCGCCCGTAAAGCGAGGTCGACTTGGTCGACCGCTTCACACTGGTCCCCATCGCGTAGCCGTTGTTTTCAATGACGAAAATGACGGGTAGCGCCCAGAGTTCCGCCATGTTGTAGGTCTCGTAGACCTGGCCCTGGTTGGCCGCGCCATCGCCGAAATAGGTGAAGGTCACGTTGTCATTGCCCAGATACTTGTCGGCAAAGGCCAGCCCGGCCCCCAGTGGCACCTGAGCGCCAACAATCCCGTGCCCACCATAGAAATGTTTCTCTTTCGAGAACATGTGCATCGACCCGCCCTTGCCCTTGGAGTAGCCCCCAATTCGCCCGGTCAGTTCCGCCATCACGCCCTTGGGGTCCATACCGCAGGCCAGCATGTGCCCGTGGTCGCGGTAGCTGGTGACGCGCTTGTCGCCTTCCTTGGTCGCCGCCTCCAGACCGACAACCACCGCTTCCTGTCCAATGTACAGGTGGCAGAAACCTCCGATCAGACCCATGCCATAAAGCTGGCCGGCCTTTTCTTCGAACCGGCGTATCAGCAGCATCTCGCGATAGAATTTCAGCAGGTCTTCCTTCGAGACATTCGGTCTCGCGTCAGGCTTCTTCGCCATCGGGCTCCTCCCTGGGGCACTGGACTTGTGGGCAGCAAAATGGTTCAACGTTAAACCATTCATACACCATCGGTGTTTGCTGGGTCAAAGCAAAATACTTCCGCAGCGTCATGCTGGAAACATGGCTCCCATGCATCCAGCGAAGGACTGTCGGGCCTCAGAACTCCGCCAGCACTGCCGCGTTGGTCCGGCGACAAGCCCTGATTCCCGGCGCAGGGTTAACGCCTGAACCAAAGGTCGTGCGCTGAGACGGAAGGAAGACGGAAGGAAGACAGAAGGAAGACGCAAGGAAGATCATCGGCCGACCGGAAAACCGCCTGGCGACAAGGGTTTGACGCTGCGAGCGCAGCCCGGCTTCAGCGAATGGCAATCTCGTCCGACCGCATGTACCCCAGCACGTCGCGGGTCTGCTGGTCGAGCAGGTCAAGGTCCAGGTACTCGTCAGACAGACGACGCGTCAGGTTCTGAATCTCGGCCAGTTCGGATGCCAGCCGGTCGCGCTCGGTGGTCAACATCGCGGCCTCGGCATTGATCGCCACGCGGCGGAACATGCCGTAGTCGCCTTGCACGGCGGCGAAGGTGAAATAGACACCCAGCGCGAATGCCAGCGCAAGATATATCAGCCCACCAAGCCCCCGTCGTGCCTCTGACCGTGATTGCGCAGTGCTCATGCTTCCCTCAGAGGCCCCTCTTCCTCGGGGGCCTTGGGTGAATCATTGCACAAAGGGAATCACTTGTGAATCCCGAAAATGCACATTGCTCAAAGACTTGGGCACCCGGCCATGCCAGGGGCGCCCGCCGTTTCAGGTGATCGAGGCCGCATGGATGCTGTCGATCGCGCCTTTCAGCACGGCATCGAACTCGGTTTCGGTCTGTTGTGCCGACAGTCCCTCGCTCAGGGCGCGGCTGAAGCTTGCGATGATTCCGTGGTTTTGTGCCAGGATCTTGCAGGCCTCGTCGCGGGAATGCCCGCCTGACAGCGCCACTACCTTCAGAACCTTCGGATGCCGGACCAGCGGCAGATAGAAATCCGGCACTGTCGGCAGGCTCAGCTTCAGCATGACCTGACCTTCAAACCGTTCCAGTGCCTTCAGGATCTCCGCCTGAAGCAAGGCCTCGGCCTCGGCCTTGTCAGAGATCGAGATGGTGACTTCCGGCTCCAGGATCGGCATCAGGCCGTGCGCGGCAATCTGACGCCCCAGCGCGAACTGCTGCGCCACGATGGCCTCGATTCCTCTGACATCGGCGGCATTGATGACCGACCGTTCCTTGGTCCCGTAGATCCCGGCCGCAGCCGCGCGGTCCAGAAGCGCGTCAAGGCCCGGGATCGGCTTCATCAGCTGAACTCCATCAGCTTCAGCCTCCAACCCCTTGTCGATCTTTAGGAAAGGCACGACGCCGCGCTTTTCCCAAAGAAAGGTCGCGGTCGGAATGCCGTCGATTGTGCGGTCCATCGTCTGCTCGAACAGGATGGCGCCCACCACTTTGTCGCCGGAAAATGCGGGCGACTTGATGATCCGGGCCCGCATCGCGTGGATCATGTCGAACATTTCGACTTCGCCCGAATACTCGCTCTCGTCTACTCCATAAAGCTTCAGCGCCTTGGGGGTCGATCCGCCCGACTGGTCAAGGGCCGCGATAAAGCCCCTGCCGTTTCGCACCTGTTCGGTCATCTTAGCGTTGGTCATGTCCGTCTCCCATTGGTCCATTCCCGCATAGCGCGAGGCGGGCTCTGCCTCAAGCCATCAAGGCTTTCACACCCGGCAATTCCTTGCCTTCCATCCATTCCAGAAAGGCTCCGCCGGCGGTGGAGATGAAGGTGAAATCCTCGGCAGCGCCCGCCGCGTTCAGCGCCGCAACCGTATCGCCCCCCCCCGCGACCGACACCAGCCCGCCAGCCTTGGTCAGCCGGGCCGCCGCCCGCGCCGCCGCATTGGTGGCGGCGTTGAACGGCTCGATCTCGAAGGCGCCCAAGGGTCCGTTCCAGATCAGGGTCCTGGCCCCGGCGAACACGGCCTCCAGAGCGGCCACCGTTTTCGGTCCGGCATCCAGGATCATCGCGTCCGGCGGGCAGTCGTTTACGCTGACTGTCCGGTTTTCCGCCCCCGCCTTGAACTCGCGCGCGACGACCACATCCACCGGCAGGTGGATGTGGCAACCCGATCTTTGCGCCCGATGCCGGATCTCCCGCGCCGTTTCTGCCATTTCCCGCTCGGCCAGCGACTTGCCGACCTCGATTCCCTCGGCCACGAGGAAGGTGTTCGCCATGCCCCCGCCGATCACCAGATGGTCGACCTTCGTCACCAGATTGGCCAGCAGTTCGATCTTTGTCGAAACCTTGGCCCCGCCCACAACCGCCACCACCGGGCGTTTCGGCGACCCAAGCGCCGCCTCAAGCGCGTGCAGCTCGGCCTCCATCAGCCGCCCCGCACAGGACGGCAACAGATGCGCCACCCCCTCGGTCGAGGCATGCGCCCGATGTGCCGCTGAAAACGCGTCGTTGCAGAAGATGTCACCCAGGCTTGCCAGATATTGCGCCATCTGCGGGTCGTTCGCTTCCTCCATCGGGCTGAAGCGGGTGTTTTCCAGCAGGATCACGCTGTCCTGCGGCAAAGCGTCGATCGCGGCTCGGTCCGGACGTTCGAAGAAGGTCACCTTGCGGCCCAAGGATTGCTCCAGCGCCGGCAGCACATGGCGCAGGCTCATTTCCGGCACGACCTTGCCCTTCGGGCGGTCGAAATGCGCCATCAGCACCACCTTGCCGCCGCGCGCGATGATGTCCTCCACTGTCGGCCTGATCTTGTCGATCCGGGTCGTATCCGTCACCCGTCCGGTCTCCATCGGCACGTTGATGTCCACCCGGACCAGCACCACTTTGCCGGCCATCGCCACGTCGTCCAGCGTCTTCCAGGGCATCGCATCCTCCTTCATCGAACCAGGCTGCTTTTGGCCCCGTTATCACGCGCGCGTCAACTGCTTCTGACGCTTTGCCCTTTCCTTGGCCGGATGCCGCCATTACGGTCCTGCCCGATCGAACCGAAGGGAGAGGCAGCATGCCCGACATCAAGGACCCCGAAAACACCATCATCCTGACGCTGAAGGACGGCGAAGTGGTGATCGAACTCCTCGCCGACGTGGCGCCGAAACACGCCGAACGGATGAAGCAGCTGGCCCGCGACAGGGCCTATGACAACGTGGCCTTCCACCGCGTGATCGACGGCTTCATGGCCCAGACCGGCGACGTGGAAAACGCCAACATGGAAAGCCCCGGCTACAACCCGCGCCGCGCCGGCACGGGCGGGTCGCAATACCCTGATCTGCCAGCGGAATTCTCCAAGTTGCCGCATGACCGTGGCACCCTTGGCGCCGCAAGGTCGCAAAACCCGAACTCGGCCAACAGCCAGTTCTTCATCAACTTCAAGGACAACCATTTTCTCAATGGCCAGTATACCGTCTATGGCCGCGTGATCTCGGGGATGGAGCATGTCGACAAGATCATGAAGGGTGAGCCTCCGGCGAACCCGGACCGCATGATCACTGTAAGGGTGGCTGCCGATGCCAAGGTTTGAAACCTATCTTGCGGGCGGACTTTTCGCGGCTGGCCTTGCCGTTGTCGCTGCTTACGGCCTCAGCCAGACTGCGCAGGCGCAAGGTTTCGAGGACGGCCCCGGCCCGAACCTCGTGATCGAGGTCGCCGGTCAGGCCAACGGCACCATCGTCATCGACCTTCTGCCCGATGTGGCCCCGCTTCATGTGGCCCAGATCACGGCGCTGGCCAGTGAAGGGTCCTATGACAACGTGGTCTTCCACCGCGTGATCGACGGCTTCATGGCCCAGACCGGCGATGTCTCGAACGGCAAGGCCGGCGGTGATCTGTCGATGGCCGGCATGGGCGGGTCCGCTTTGCCCGACATCCCGGCCGAGTTCAGCACCGAGCTCAGCTTCCAGCGCGGCGTGGTCGGCATGGCCCGGTCGCAGGACCCGAACTCGGCCAACAGCCAGTTCTTCATCATGTTCGCACCGGGCGAGTTCCTGGATGGGCAATATACCATCGTCGGCAATGTCGTGTCCGGCATGGAAATCGTCGATGCCATCAAGCGCGGCGACGGTCAGAATGGCGAGGTTTCGTCAGCCCCCGACGTCATGGTTAAGGTCACCGTCCAGCCGTGAGACCGTTCCGCGGGGTGGGACGCAACGCCCGCCCCGCGCTCTGACTATCCCAGCACGACCAGTGCGTGCCGCTTCTTGCCTGCGGTCAGCTTCATCGGTTCGATCAGTTGGCTTGCCCCATAGCGCAGGGCGGTGTCGGTGACGATCTCGTCATTCACCTTGGCCCCGCCTTCCGCGATCAGGCGCTTGGCGTCCTTGCCACTGGCCGCAAGACCCGCCCGCACGAAAAGCTGGACGATCCCGACGCCATCGGAAAGTTCGCCCGGCTCCAGCATGACGGTTGGCAGCTCCTCACCGATCCCGCCCTTTTCAAACACTTCCCGCGCTGTGGCTTCCGCCGACGCCGCCGCCTCGGACCCGTGCAGAAGCGTGGTCACGGCATTGGCAAGCACAATCTTGGCGCCATTGATCTCAGCCCCCGAAAGCTGGCCCAGACGCTCGCAGTCTTCCACCGGCATCTCGGTGTAAAGCTTCAGGAAACGTCCCACATCGGCGTCCGTCGTGTTGCGCCAGAACTGCCAGAACTCGTACGGGCTCAGCATCTCGGCGTTCAGCCAGACCGCGCCGCTGGCACTCTTGCCCATCTTCTTGCCGTCCGAGGTGGTCAGCAGCGGAGAGGTCAGGCCGTAGACCTCGCCATCAATCACCCGGCGTGTCAGGTCGACGCCGTTGACGATATTGCCCCACTGGTCCGACCCGCCCATCTGCAACATGCAGCCATAGCGGCGGCGAAGTTCCAGGAAATCGTAGGCCTGCAGGATCATGTAGTTGAACTCAAGAAAGCTAAGGCTCTGCTCCCGGTCCAGCCGCGACTTCACGCTTTCAAACGAAAGCATCCGGTTGACGCTGAAATGCCGCCCGATGTCGCGCAGGAAACTGATGTAGTTGAGCGCGTCCAGCCATTCGGCATTATTGACCATGATCGCATCGGTCGCGCCGTCGCCAAACCGCACATAGGGCGTGAAGGCCTGCTTGATGCCGGCGATATTGGCTTCGATCTGGGCGTCGGTCAGCAGGGGCCGTTCCTCGGCCCGAAAGCTGGGATCGCCGACTTTCGTCGTCCCGCCGCCCATCAGCACGATGGGCCTGCCGCCGCACTTCTGCAGCCAGCGCAGCATCATGATCTGGATCAGGCTGCCGACATGCAACGATGTCGCGGTTGCATCGAACCCGATATAGCCCGGCACCACCCCTCTGACCAAGGCCTCGTCCAACGCCTGATAGTCGGTGCAGTCGGCTACAAAGCCGCGCTCGAACATCACGCGCATGAAATCAGATTTCGGATGGTGGTGCATGGCCGCCTCGGTCTAGGATGGGCGCGGTATAGCTTTGCCAGGGACGCAAGGGAAGATGCGGAAGGATGGTCCACTCTGGGCGCTGGGTGCCATGTCAGGCACATCCCTTGACGGGGTGGACGCCGCAATGGTCAAGACCGACGGTCTGACGATCGAGGGGTTCGGCCCCTCGGCCTACCGCCCCTATGCGCCGGACGAGCAAGATGTGATCCGCGCCGCGCTTGGTCAGTGGCCCGGCGACCCCGCCGTTGCCGCCGCCGCCGAAGTCGTCGAAACCGCCCATGCCGAGGTCTTGTCGCGCTTCACCGGCGCCGAGGTTCTGGGCTTTCACGGCCAGACGCTGGCGCATGATCCCGCCGGGCGGGGCACCCACCAATGTGGCAACGGTGCGATTCTCGCCCAGGTCCTCGACCTGGAGACGGTTTGGGATTTCCGGTCCTGCGATGTCACGATGGGCGGGCAGGGCGCGCCTCTTGCTCCCTTCTTCCACTTTGCCTGCGCCCGCTACATCGGTGCGACCGAACCTCTCGCCATCCTGAACCTGGGTGGAGTCGGGAACATTACCTGGGTCAACCCGCAGGCCCAGGGTCCCGAAGCCCCCGGCGCGCTTTTCGCCTTCGACACCGGCCCGGCCAATGCTCCCCTGAACGACCTCATGCGTCAGCGCCTGGGCCTGTCCCACGACGAAGGCGGCGCCATTGCCGCGACGGGCGAAGTTGACGAGGACTTCGTCGCCAAGGTCCTGACCGACCCCTGGTTCGACCTCGCACCCCCGAAATCGCTGGACCGCGACGACTTCGCAAGCCTCATCGACCATCTCGACATGCTGTCGGACGCCGATGCAGCGGCCACGCTGACCGCCGTCGCCGCCGCGTCCGTCGCCGCTTCCCAGATCCATTTCCCGGCGCCCGTCACGCGCATCCTGGTCACCGGGGGCGGCAGGTTGAACCCCGTCATGATGGCCGAACTGCGCCGCCGGATCCCCGTCCCCATCGACCCGGTAGAGGCGGTCGGTCTTGACGGCGACATGCTGGAGGCCCAGGCCTTCGCCTTTCTTGCCGTCCGCGTGATCCGCAAGCTTGCGACTTCTGGCCCGGCCACAACCGGGGTTCCGACCCTGGTCGGCGGCGGCCAGATCAGCCGACCGGATCAGCCGGCCTGAGCCCGCGCCCGGACCCGCGCCGCCAGGATGGGCAGCGAATACAGGACCAGCGCCGCCCAGATCAGTGAAAAGGCGAAAAGCTTGGTCTGGCTGAACGGTTCGTTGAAGACGAAAACCGCCGTCAGGAAGATCATCGTCGGCGCGATGTATTGCATGATCGCGATGGTCGACAGCGTGAGCCGCTTTGCCCCGTTGGCATAGATCATCAAAGGTCCCGCCGTCACCAGCCCGGTGCCGATCAGCAGCGCATCGTCCCAGCCCGCGCCCTGCAGGAAATTTCCGGTCCCGCCGGCCCAAAGCCAGACGATATAGACCAGCGCTGGCGGCAGTAGAATCAACACTTCAAGCGCAAAGCCCTGGTTCGGCCCGATTGGCAGCCATTTCTTGAAAAAGGCGTAAAACCCCCAGGTCAGCGTCAGTGCCAATGCCACCATCGGCAACTTTCCGGACTCCCAGGTAAGCACCCCGACCGCCACCACGGCCAGCGCTATCGCCGCCGCCTGCACCCGCCCCATCCGTTCGCGCAACAAGACGGCGCCCAGAAAGATCGAGAAAAGCGGGTTGATGTAATAGCCCAGCGCCGCATCCAGCGCTCGCCCGGACCCGATGGCCCAGACATATATCCCCCAGTTGACCGAGATTAGCGCCGCCGTCACCGCGCCCATCGCCAGCACCCGGGGCGAACGGAAAGCAGCCCGCAGATCCCCTGTCCGCCGCAAGACCCACAGCACCGCCAGCGCCACCGGCACCGACCAGAACACCCGATGCGCGATCACTTCGACCGGCGGAACATGCGCCAGTGCCTTCATGTAGATCGGCAGAAAGCCCCACAGCAGGTACGCGGTCAGCGCGAACAGAAACCCGGACCGGCTGTCGCCATTCATTTCCGGGGTCGGCAAGACCGGGCGGGGCAGGGAAGGGTTCTCGTTCATCCCCTTGCCCTAACGAAACCGCGCCGCCCGGACCACGGCAATCTTGTGCCCCTTACAATGCCCCCCGCGCCCCGGTCAGCGCCTTCCTGCAATACTGACGCCGGAGGCTTCTGCACGCACTCTCCGCACCAAATCTCAGGAGCGGCGCGCCAAAGCCAACAGCGGCGCAACGACAAGAGCGCATAGCCCTCCAGACCGGAACGGAAGCGAAAGCCACTCACTTCCGTCACGTCTGGAAGGGCTGCTCCCAGCCCGGAGGTGCCAGTTCGGACCCCTCGATGCGGGATCCCGGGGTTGCGGTGCTCGACACCCGTATCCACTGGCCAATCGACCGTATTGCCTGCCGGCATCCGGCCGGGACCGCGGCCTGCACGACCTCGTCGCCCAGCACATCTGGCCCCAGCCGTTGCTCGCGCGCCCGGACCTCGCCCATCGACAGCACCAGGGGAGCCCCCGCTTGCCACAGCCAGATCTCGTCGGCATCGACCCGGTGCCGGTGCCGGTGCCGGTGGCTGCGCTCGCATGCGCGCAACTGGAACAGGATAGCGGTCCCTCTGGCCCGACCCTGGACCTCTGGTCCCACCCATGTCTGCCGATACCGGCCTCGCTCGAAATGCGGCAGAAGTCTGCGGCTTTCGTGTGATGTCTCCGGCGCTCATGCCTGCCTCCATTCGCCCGGCGACAACCCGTCCAGCGTCCAGTCGCCCACCTGCCAGCGGATCAGCCGCAGGCAGGGGAGGCCCACCGCCGCGCACATCCGCCGCACCTGCCGGTTCCGCCCCTCGCGCAGGGTAATCTCGATCCAGCCGTCCGGCACGGTCTTGCGCAGCCGGATCGGCGGCTCCCGGGGCCACAGCCAATCAGGCTCGGACACCGCCTGCGCCTTGGCCGGCAGGGCGGGGCCATCGTTCAGCACCACTCCGGACCGCAACCGCACCAGCGCGTCAGCGGTCACAACCCCCTCGACCTGCGCCAGATAGACCTTTTCCAGCTTGTGCCTCGGGTCCGCAATCCGCGCCTGCAGCTTGCCGTCATCGGTCAGCACGACCAGCCCCTCGCTGTCGCGGTCCAGCCGCCCCGCCGGATAGACGCCCTTCACCGGAACGAAATCCGCAAGCGTCTGGCGCCCGTCACCGTCGGTGAACTGGCAAAGCACGTCATAGGGTTTGTTCAACAGGATCAGCATGCCCCTTGCTGCCATGACCCGCACCAAAAGCAAACGGGCACCCGCAGGTGCCCGCCAGTTTCTTCAGGGCGACGGGACCGGAGGCTGCAAGACCTCCGGCGGCCGATCTCAGCCCTTCAGGATGCTCCGCCCGGCGTATTCTGCCGTCTCGCCCAGCATTTCCTCGATCCGGATCAGCTGGTTGTACTTGGCGAGGCGATCCGACCGCGACAGCGACCCGGTCTTGATCTGTCCGCAGTTCGTGGCGACCGCGAGGTCGGCAATCGTTGCATCTTCGGTCTCGCCCGACCGGTGGCTCATCACGTTCGTATAGCGCGCGCGGTGGGCCATCTCGACCGCCTGAAGCGTCTCGGTCAGGGTGCCGATCTGGTTGACCTTCACGAGCATCGAGTTGGCACAGCCCGCCCTGATCCCCTCGGCGAGACGGCGCGGGTTGGTGACGAAAAGGTCATCGCCAACCAGCTGGATTTTCGAGCCGAGCTTGTCGGTCAGAAGCTTCCAGCCTGCCCAGTCATCCTCGGAGCAGCCGTCCTCGATCGAGATGATCGGATAATCCGCCGCAAGGCCCGCGAGGAACTCGACATTCTCCTCGATGCTTAGCGACTTGCCTTCGCCCTTCATCTCGTACTTGCCGCCCTTGAAGTATTCGGTGGCCGCACAATCCAGCGCCAGATAGATGTCCTCGCCCGGCTTGTACCCGGCCTTTTCGATGGATTGCAGAATGAAATCAAGCGCATCGCGTGCCGAGTTCAAGTTGGGAGCAAAGCCGCCTTCGTCGCCGATACCGGTGTTGTGGCCGGCGTTCTGAAGTTCTTTCTTCAGGGTGTGGAACACCTCCGACCCCATCCGCACCGCTTCGCGGATGTCGCTGGCGCCGACCGGCATGATCATGAATTCCTGGATGTCGATCGGGTTGTCGGCATGTTCGCCGCCGTTGATGATGTTCATCATCGGCACCGGCAACATCCGCGCCGAGGTGCCGCCGACATAGCGGAACAGGGGTTGTCCGGTGAATTCCGCCGCCGCCTTCGCTACTGCAAGGCTGACCCCAAGGATCGCATTCGCCCCAAGCCGCGACTTGTTCGGCGTGCCGTCCATCTCGATCATCGTGCGGTCGATGCCGACCTGCTCGGTCGCGTCATAGCCGACGATCTCTTCCGCGATTTCGCCGTTCACGGCAGCAACGGCCTCCAGCACGCCCTTGCCCTTGTAGCGCTTGGCATCGCCGTCGCGCTTTTCATTGGCCTCATGCGCCCCGGTCGAGGCGCCCGAAGGCACGGCGGCCCGGCCCATCGAGCCGTCCTCCAGATAGACGTCGACTTCGACCGTCGGGTTGCCCCGGCTGTCCAGAATCTCGCGGGCGTGAATGTCGATGATCGTGCTCATGGGGGGCTCCCTTAGGCCGAGTGAATGCTCTCAGGGGCCCGTTTACCCCGGCTTACCCAGCATGGGAAGCGCGTTTCAGCGCCCGCTCGCGCGCGAAAGCATAAAGCCCCGAGGTGACGATCAGCGCCGCGCCCAGAAGCGTCAGCGCATCCGGCCGTTCGGCCAGGAAGATCACCCCCAGGCCCATCGAAAAGACCAGGCGGGAGTAGCGGAACGGCGAGACAACCGCGACCTCGCCCGCCCGCGATGCCGCAGTTACCGCCCAGTAGCCCGCCGTGCCGAAGACCACCGCACCAAGCAGAAGCAGCGCCTCGCCCGTTGTGGCGGCCCGCGCGCCGCCCGTCACACCCAGCATCCCGGCCCCCAGGACCGACACCGCCATCAACCCCCAGGCCGAAACCTGCGCCGTTGTCACCCGCGCCGGAATGGCACGCGCGGCAAGATCGCGCAGGCTCATGCCCGCGACCGTCACAAGAACCAGAAGCGCTTCGATCCTGAACCCCGCAGCCCCAGGCTGGATCACCAGAAGGACCCCAAGAAAGCCCGCTGCAATCGCTGTCCAGCGCCGCCATCCGACCCTTTCGCGATAGACCAGACTGGCTCCTATCGTAACAGCCAAGGGCATCGCCTGGAGGACCGCCGCCACCGTGCCCAATGGGACGATCGCCAGCGCAGCGATGAAGCTGGCAGTGCCGACCATTTCGCCGATATTGCGGGCAATCACAGCGGGATGAAGTGCGTCCTTCACAAGGATTCCCCGACCGGACCTCCAGGCCAGGACGAAAAACACCGGAGCCCCGAGGGCGCCCGAGACCAGCACGATCTGACCGAGCGGAAGCCCGGCGGCCGCCCATTTCAGAAAGAGGTCCTCGACCGCGAACAGCGCCATCGACGCCAGCATCAAAAAGATGCCGGTCAGGTTGTCGCTACGGTGTTCGTTACGGATCATGAGGCCTTCTAGGGGGAATGGTCGGGCAGGAAAAGGTTCGCCTTGCCCTTGATCGGCGGCGCATGCACAACGCGACAAGGAACGGGGGACCGCATGAACCGCAAGGACCGGCTTGACGCCTTCGGAGGCAGTGTGCTTCTGGGCGTGACGCTGCTGCTCGCCTTCAACCAGATCATCGTCAAGTTGGTGACCCAGGGCCTGCAACCGGTGTTCCTTGCGGGTCTGCGGTCGGTGCTGGCCGTGGTCTTCGTCTGGGGCTGGCTTTACCTGCGCGGTCGCCCCCCGCGACTGAACCCAGTGGTTATTGGTCCCGGACTTCTGATGGGCACGCTTTTTGCGGCCGAGTTCCTGTGCCTGTTCCTGGCACTTGATCTGACCACGGTCGGGCGCACCTCGGTCATCTTCTATTCCATGCCGGTCTGGTTCGCGATCATGGCGCATTTTGGCCTTGGGGAACGGATCACTCCGCTGCGTGCACTGGGCCTTTGCCTGGCCTTCGCCGGGACAGCCTGGGCAATCCTGACCGGCAGCCAGTCTGGAGAAGGCAGCCTGGCGGGCGATATCTTCGCCCTTGGCGGCGCGCTTGGCTGGGCCGCCACCGCTTTCATCGCCCGCCGCCCGGAGATGCGGGCCGAGGGGCCAGAGCTTCAGCTTTTCTGGATGGTCCTGGTCTCGGGTCCGCTTCTTCTGCTGGCGGCCCCTTTTTTCGGACCGTTGGTCCGCGATCTGCAACCGGTACATCTGGCCCTGCTGGTCTTCCAGTCCTCGGTCGTGGTCGCGGGCGGTTTCATCGCCTGGCTTTGGCTGATGTCGGTCTATCCGGCCTCGACGGTGGCGTCGTTTTCGTTCCTTACACCGATCCTTGCGCTTGGTCTTGGGGCGGTAATCTTTGGCGAATCCGTCACTTGGCCGATTCTCGGGGCGGCGATTCTGGTCGCGGCGGGAATTGTGCTGATCAACCGGCCGACGGCTCCGCGGGCATAGGCGCGCCCCGGGGGAATCGCATCCCGGCCCCGCTGCCGCCGAAGCCGCCCTGCCAGTCCCGACCCTCAAACAGGCCGGGACGCTTGCAAATCTGCCTCTCTTCACAAACTGCTCGAAGTCTGTCCCCAGACCTGTCCACAAGCCCGCGCGCCGGGAGAGGAAATCCGCATCTTGTGTCCTGCGAACCGTCAAGCCGCAAAATTTGCCCAAAGATGAAATTTTGTCGTTGATTAGGGGACGGGATTACGACAATTTGATACAGCGGCGAGGGACACCACTAAATCTAGTGTCGCGGCGGACAGGCAAGACGATCCACATCAAAGTGCATCCTAATCGGATGCGTCACACCGGTCGGGGCGTCCGACTGGCCATATGCACTTTTGCCTGTGCGCTGCGACCAGACGGATCGGCCCCGCCAGTCTTAATAATTGAACGGCCTGAATGGGCCGAAAGAACTGGGAGCCAGGTGCATGAAGATCGAGCGGAAGTTTACCACCGAAACAACGGGCGCTTATGGGGCGATGGCTTTTTCCATCACCACCTCGGAAATTCGTAATCCGGACGGCAAGGTCGTCTTCCGCAACGAAGCGGTCGAAGTGCCCGATGGCTGGAGCCAGGTCGCCTCGGACGTTCTGGCACAGAAATACTTCCGCAAAGCCGGGGTTCCGGCCGTCCTGAAACGTGTGAAAGAAAAGGGCGTTCCTTCCTTCCTCTGGCGCTCTGTTCCAGACCAGGATGCACTGGCCAAGCTGCCAGAAGGCGACCGGATGGTCGGCGAAACCTCTTCCAAGCAGGTGTTCGACCGTCTGGCGGGGGCTTGGGCCTATTGGGGCTGGAAGGGCGGCTACTTCGCCACCGAAGCCGATGCCTTGGCCTACTATGACGAAATGCGCTACATGCTGGCCCGCCAGATGGCCGCGCCGAACAGCCCGCAGTGGTTCAACACCGGCCTGCACTGGGCCTACGGCATCGACGGCCCGTCGCAGGGTCACTTCTACGTCGATCACGCCACGGGCCAACTCACCAAATCCGCCAGCGCTTACGAACACCCCCAGCCGCATGCCTGCTTCATCCAGTCGGTCAAGGACGATCTCGTCGGTGACGGCGGCATCATGGACCTCTGGGTCCGCGAGGCGCGTCTGTTCAAATACGGCTCGGGAACCGGCACCAACTTCTCCTCGCTCCGGGGGGAAGGCGAGAAATTGTCGGGCGGCGGGAAATCCTCGGGCCTGATGGGCTTCCTGAAGATCGGCGACCGTGCCGCAGGGGCGATCAAATCCGGCGGCACCACCCGCCGGGCGGCCAAGATGGTGATCATCGACGTGGATCACCCGGACGTCGAACAGTTCATCAACTGGAAGGTCATCGAGGAGCAGAAGGTCGCCTCCCTCGTTGCCGGCTCGAAGATTCACGAACTCCGCCTCAACGACATCTTCGCCGCGATCAAGGCGTTTGACGGCTCGATGGAAGGCGCCACCGACCCGGCCGCCAATCCTGCCCTGAAAGCCGCGATCAAGGCCGCGAAGAAGGCGATGATCCCCGACACCTACACCAACCGCATCCTGCAATACGCCCGCCAGGGCTTCACGAGCATCGAATTCCCGACCTACGACACCGACTGGGACAGCGAGGCCTACATCTCCGTCTCCGGCCAGAATTCCAACAACTCGGTCCGTGTCACCGACGCTTTCCTGACCGCCGTCAAGAACGACCAGCCGTGGGAGCTTATCCGCCGCACCGACGGCAAGGTCGCGAAAACCGTCTCCGCGCGTGAGCTTTGGGACCAGATCGGCCACGCCGCCTGGGCCTGCGCCGACCCCGGCATCCAGTTCCACGACACCGTCAACGCCTGGCACACCTGCCCCGAGGACGGCGCGATCCGTGGCTCCAACCCCTGCTCGGAATACATGTTCCTTGACGACACCGCCTGCAATCTGGCGTCGATGAACCTGCTGACCTTTTTCCATGACGGCAAATTCGACGCCGAGGCTTACGTCCACGCCACCCGCCTCTGGACCGTCACCCTTGAAATCTCGGTGATGATGGCGCAGTTCCCCAGCCAGGAGATTGCCCAGCGCAGCTACGATTTCCGGACTCTCGGCCTTGGCTATGCCAACATCGGTGGCCTTCTGATGAACATGGGCCTTGGCTATGACAGCAACGAAGGCCGCGCGCTTTGCGGTGCCCTGACCGCCGTCATGACCGGGGTCAGCTACGCCACCTCGGCCGAAATGGCCAAGGAACTGGGGCCGTTCTCCGGCTACCAGCGCAACCGCGACCACATGCTGCGCGTCATCCGCAACCACCGCGCCGCCGCCCATGCCAATGGCAAGTACGAGGGCCTGAACGTTCCGGCCGTAGCCCTTGACCACGCTAACTGCCCCGACCAAATCCTTGTTGCCCTTGCGAAATCTGCTTGGGACGAGGCGCTGGCCCTTGGCGAAGCCCACGGTTTCCGCAACGCCCAGACGACCGTGATCGCGCCCACCGGCACGATCGGCCTGGTGATGGACTGTGACACCACCGGCATCGAACCCGATTTCGCCCTGGTCAAGTTCAAGAAACTGGCCGGCGGTGGCTACTTCAAGATCATCAACCAGTCGGTCCCGGCCGCGCTTGAAAAGCTGGGCTATTCGACAAGCCAGGCCGCCGAGATCGTCGCCCATGCCGTCGGCCATGCCTCGCTTGGCCAGGCCCCTGCGATCAACCACACCTCGCTGATCGGCCACGGCTTCGGCCCCCGCGAGATCGAGAAGATCGAATCCGCGCTGCCATCGGCCTTCGACATCAAGTTCGTCTTCAACCAGTGGACCCTCGGCGCCGACTTCTGCCAGAAAACCCTTGGCATCCCCGAGGAAAAGCTGAACGACCCGACCTTCGAT
>PNJK01000039.1 GCA_013821825.1 Rhodobacter sp. | reverse complement strand
TCGCGGCGGGTTGGCGGAGAGGTTACGCAGCGGATTGCAAATCCGTGAAGACCGGTTCGATTCCGGTACCCGCCTCCAAATCCATCCGGATCCCCAGCAGGAATTCTTCGACCGGTCGGGGTGGAATTCCGCAAGGCGTTTTGCGCCTCGGGCCAGGCTACGCACAGTTCCCGGCCATGCTGGCGGGGCTGAGGGCCTGCTCATGCCCTCCAGCCGCCACGCTGGATCCGCCAATCAATCCGCAGAGGATTCGTGCAGCAGACCCGATCGCACCCTTAGATTGCTGGACCACACACCTGGCTCAGGGCGGTCCGATCATAGGCGAGAATGACACCTGCGGGCTCGATCCGCGCTATCATCTCGGTCCCGTGCATGGCTTCGAGGGTCAGAGCACCGCATTGTTCAAGGTCACCGAGGACCTCGCGCATCCAGAGGTCGAATTTGCCCTCTTTCCATCTGACCAGATGGACCATGCGACGACCGAGGGAGGAACTGACCGCTTCACCGCCAAACTCTTCGATCAGCGTGCGAAGAACAATCGTCTTTTCGCCAACATCGTCCAGGGCCGCAACATCGTCACCAGGTCGCCTGTAGGCAAGACCGCGCAAGGCGGCCACTGAAGGGCCGTGGCGGAGGTGGCGCGTCAACTGCTGTGCGCCGCGTTGAAGCATATGCGAAAACAAGGTGAAGAACTCCCCACTTGCAAGGCTGGCTTCTGCATGAGTGACAGATGCCGACACGTAGGATTTTCCGGGATCAATGTGGCGCAATTGCGCCGAAGGCTTGCCTATGATCTGGTATTCATGGTCGAAGGCGCGGCCAAGGCACATGGGTGACCTGGCAAGCGAAAAGGTGAACCCGGGCGGGATCGCCGTCCTGTCAGTCCGGCCTGAAACGGTCCGAGGTGAGGTGTTTCCTCGCCTCTTCCAGCACCATGTCTCCGAGCCGGCTGAGGATCTCGCTCGATTGCATGCTGGCCTGCCAATGCAAGGATACCCTCACCTCTTTACCGGGAGAGAGGTCTGCTAGCTCGCCACGATCTATGAGCGGCATTCCCGCAATTCTGGGCACAAGGCCCCATCCGGCGCCTTTCAGGCAGCAGGAGAGGTATCCCTCGTAGGATGGGACAAAATGCGTTGAAACGGGAACGGAAGCGCCAAAGCAGAGGGTCATCCACTGATCCTGGATCGTGTCCTTGCGGTTGAAGGCCAGGCAGGTCGATTCGCGCAGGGTATCCAGCGAAACACCTTTGGAGAATTCCCTCTTGAACAGATCTGGCGAAGCCACGGCGATATAGTCCATGGACCCGAGCGAAATCCTCCGACACCCTTGAACCGGGGTTTCGAGCGTCGTGATCACGGCAAGAGCGTTTCCCGACTTCAGGCTGACTTCAGTGTGCTCCTGATCGTCGGGAAGGATGTCAAAGCGGACACCCAGCTCCAGCGTCGCGCGCTTGATCAGATTTGGAAACCAGGTCGCCAGGCTGTCGTTGTTTACGGCAAGGCGAATGGTTGCAGCCTGGGCACCTGCGCCCCCAGTCAGGGCACGCATGTGCTCGTCAAGTTCCTGTTGCAGCAATGTTACCTGATCCAGGTGGCGGCAGAACTGGAGCCCCGCCTCCGTCGGAACGCAAGGGCGCCCCCGCGCGACGAGGACCACCCCTACCCTTTCTTCCAGCTGCCTGATTCGCTGACTGACCGCAGACTGCGTCACATTCATCGATTTCGCGGCAGCTTCAAAGCTTCCTTCCCGCACAACCGCAGCAAGTATTGTGATTGAATCGTAGTCGATACGGGACATATCCCCTCCTTCGCATAAGCGCGCCTTATGCTTCAGTTAAGCATTACTGGATAAAACCCTGAAGGCAAAGACCCAGGCCTGAATCTGCATTAGCTGCGCTGATGGACTGTGTCGAAAATGAAAACAGTCATAGGTTGCAGTATAAATTGTTCAACAACTTAGGTAGAATTCGGCAACCGCATCGGAGGGAACATGTCAGGAAAATTCTTACGCAAGACCTACATCCGGCGTTTTTTTGGGATGACCCGATACTCGCGGACGGTTTCCTGGGCGATTGTCGCGGCCTATGCCGGTTCGATCCTCGCGTCGATCGCGTTGGGGTCCTATCTGCTGTCGCTGCCGGTCACGTTCTGGTCGGTGGCGATGATGGCCATCACGGCAATCTTCATAGGAACACGCCTGCGCGGGATCAACAACATCGTGCATGAGTGCAGCCACGCGACGTTTTCCGAACTTCGTGAAGACAATGTGCGGATCGGCCGGGTATGTACGTCGATCCTGATGAAGTCCTTCCGGAAATACAGGGACGACCACCTGTCGCATCATGCCAACAATGGCGACTACGAGCACGATGCCGAGT
Source organism: Rhodobacter sp. (assembly GCA_013821825.1). Lineage (GTDB taxonomy): Bacteria > Pseudomonadota > Alphaproteobacteria > Rhodobacterales > Rhodobacteraceae > Tabrizicola. The sequence goes on along the minus strand of PNJK01000039.1, from coordinate 31,191 downwards.
TCGGATCGATCGAGCGGTTCGGCCTGCACGACCCGGTGAACATGCGGACCATCCTGAGGCACATTGCGACGCCGCTGCTGGGTCGCCACCTGCCGCTTTACACCGGCATCAACCTGTCCGGCGAAGACGGTCGTCTCTTCGTGTTTCTGAAACTCTCTCTCCTCACGTTGATTGCGGCCTTCGCCATCATCTCGCCCCTCACCGCGATCTTCTTCGTCATCCTGCCGTTGTTCTACATCTATCCGACCTTGAACTTCTGGACCGACTGCCTGGATCATGCCGGGCTCGTCGGGGCCAAAGACGAGCTGGAAGCTTCGCGCAACGTCCTTGCCCCAACGGTGGTTCGCCTGCTTTTCTTCCCGCGCAACGACTCGTATCACCTTGTCCATCACCTTTTTCCGCAGGTTCCGGCGCGACACCTCCACCGCGCACATGTGGAGCTGTGCAAGGATCCGGTCTACCGAAGCCTGCCCTCAGCAGCACGGCCCATCGATGCCCGCCCTGAAAAGGCCCGGCTGGCCGGGGTTCTGTGGAAGGGTCAGTAAGTGTAGCGCAAGCGCGCGGGTCAAGTCAGACCGGAAGAACCTGGCCGCCCGCCCGCTTGCATGCTTCGATCGCCTCAGCGCCTGTCACCTTTGGCATGACAGGAAGGAGCGCCGGTCGGAGACCTGGGGGGCTCAGGTCAGGAGCCCAAGTCGAAGCGGCGAGGCCCGGTTGTCGGCCTGCCTGATACCGGCGAATCCGTGCTGTCTGGCGCTGGCCCGGCACGCGTCTTGGTGCCTGCGCTCTTTAAGCCTGCCTGTTGTCCCGGACTTTCACGACGTCAGATATTAGTGAGTCGCCGACGGCAACTTCGTTTTGATGGAGGTTTCTTGTTCCATCTCCAAGAACAGACTGTTTCCGCAACCAGCCAATATTAGGCTTGCTTATGCTATATTAGTGGAATACGTTAAAGTTAGAAATAGAGTTCCGAGTTGCCTTGTTTGGTAAAACCGTCATCGCCTATTGGCCGCGTGAATCCCCTCGCGCGGCCGTTTGACAAGAACCGCCCCACTGTTTGGAACCCGCCGCCGCCCCGCCCATATCTGAATATGTTTTTTGTGTTAATACAAATGGTTGCCTGTAGGCTGCCGGGACGGAACCGCCCTGCGGGACCGTCGATCATACGTGCGGTTGCATCAAAATGAAGGCGTGCCGACCAGACGTCTTTGGCTGATCGACAGACCGCCCGGAACGCGAATCCGAAAGGCAATTCTCATCCGGATTGATGCGCTCTGGATCACCGAACCCATCCATTGAAGGCTTGCCTCACGGGCATTCGCGGGCCGGCGTCCTGGCTGTCTGGGCCGCAGTGCCAAGATTTTGCCATCATTTCTGACCAGGGTTTGAGTTCAGATCCTTGGGGGTATCTTGATGGACCAAAATCGGCTGAACTACACTGATTGCCTTAAGATTCAGATCTATGAAGACTTTCTGCAATCCATTGCCTCGGTTCGTGAGGGCACGAGGCCGGACATCGCCTTCAGAGAGCATGAGGCGCGGGTCTATCAGCTTCGAATGAAGGTGGCGGCAGCCGAGACGGGTCACGTCCGTCAAGGCAATGTCATTTCCCTGGTGGCATGAAGGCGGATCAGGCGGCTTTCGCAGCGTCAGCCCCCCATGCCGGGACATGACGGTCGCCGTGAGTGCGACAGCGAAGAAGAAGGCTTTCGACCATCTGTCGTTTCGGGTCGCAATGCGCCGCCAGTCTTGCAGGAACGCCCGCGCCCGGTGCAAGGCCCGCTGAAACGGCATCTTGAACAGCACCTTGTCTGACATTCGCTGATGAATGGCCCGGCGATCAAGACTGCGGGGCGGCAAACCTCGCCATCCGGCTTTGAATGTCAGTGGATCATTGGGCTGATCAGTATCGGCAGCGACGCAGACGGTTCAAGCGAAGGGCCGTTCAAGCGCAGGATCGCACGAAGGTCAGTGCGTGGCACGGAAACCAAGAGGGTCAGGCTTGCCCGTCCGATCCGTCAAGCCCGCCGGATGCACCTATTGAAGCCCTGAACCAAGGCGATGCGCAACAGCGCCGCCCCCAGATTTCCCCGCACAATTCAGATGGCTCCAGCCAGGCGAAAAGGGCCCGCGCCGGGGGTGCGCCAGCCTTTGAACATATCCTGCGTGCAACGTCCGGCAGGGCTGCCCAGGCGAACCAGTGCCAGCGCCCACCCAGTGGCGGGCCGAAGACAGTTACACCCCGCGTCGTCATGCGCGCAGATCGAGACAGAAGCGGGTCTGATCTTTCATGGCTTTACTGGAAATCCTTGCGCAGACCAAATGCTTCGATGGCCAGAAGGTCCTGCTCGGGCTTGATCTGACCGTCGGCTCTGGCAGGTTCCGGGCGCTGGTCGAACCGTCGGGCTGCGGCAACGGGGGGGGTTATGGTTTCGCGGCAACTCTGGCCTTCAACTTGCCTTCCCTCGGGCCTGTTCGGGCCAATCGAGGTTGCGCGCCGCCCTGTTCGCCGCGTAAACCGGATAAGAAGCAAGGCCCACCGCTGAATGGCATCACTGGAAATCTCTGCTCTGCGCAAGAGCTTCGACGGGCTGGAAGTTCTTCACGGACTTGATCTGACCATTGGATCGGGCGAGTTCTGGGCACTGGTCGGGCCGTCGGGTTGCGGCAAGTCGGTCCTGCTGCGGATCATCGCCGGGCTGCTTGACCCCGACAGCGGCAGTATCCGGCTTGCGGGACGGGATGTGACCGCCCTGCCCCCGGTCGAGCGTGACATTGCGATGGTCTTCCAAAGCTACGCGCTTTATCCGCATCTGACCGTAGCGGGCAATCTTGGCATTGGGCTTCGGCAGGCAGGGCTTTCGCGCCGCGATACCGATAAGGCAGTGCGCCATGTTGCCGAAATCCTTGCCTTGTCACCCTTGCTGCGGCGGCTACCGCAAGAGCTTTCGGGCGGCGAGCGTCAGCGGGTGGCGATCGGACGCGCGATTGTCCGGAAGCCAAGCCTGTTTCTGTTCGACGAGCCGCTGTCCAACCTTGATGCTTCGCTGCGGGTGCATATGCGGATCGAAATGGCCGACCTGCACCGCAGGCTTGGGACCACCACGATCTATGTCACGCATGATCAGGTCGAGGCGATGACTCTGGCCGACCATATCGTCGTGATGAACAAGGGCCGGATCGAGCAGTGGGGACGTCCGATGGATGTCTATCACGACCCTGACAACATGTTCGTCGCAGGCTTCATCGGATCGCCAAAGATGAACTTCCTCGACTCTGGTCCGCTTGGCAGGCCGGGCCGATATGTCGGCACCCGTCCCGAACATATCTCCGTAAGCCTGACGGCGGGGGCAATTGCCGGAACATTGGACCACGTCGAAACCCTGGGCAGCGAGACGAACCTGATCATCCGGACGGAACGGCTGGGAACAATCACGGCACGCCTGTTCGGCCATCAGGATTTCACCCCCGGAGCGGCGGTCTTCCTGGACCTCGACCGGGCGCGGGAGCTGTATTTCGACGCCGACGGGCTGCGCATAAGATAGCCTGATCGGCATCGGGCCGGGGCGAAGCGAACTGCCGATGAGGCGGGCAAACCGCTGAACGGTGTCGGCCCGCGTCAATCGCGCACATCGACATGGGCCAAGCTTGTTGCATTCTGGACGGGTGGTGGCACATCATCCGCGGCAGGGAGCCATGATGCGCAAGGATAATCTTCCGGATCAACGTAAAGGCGGGTCGAGTGCCGGGCGTCGGCGCGCTTGTCGTGGTCCGATCTGGAAAGCCATGCTGGCGACGATGTTCGCCGTCCCGGCATCGGCTGAACCAGAGGTGGGGATCGTCACCTTCACTGTCGATAATGTCACTTCGGAGTTCTTCGCCAAGTATATGCCAGAGTTCTTCGGGCGTGACATTCCCGGCACCATGTTCGGCCAGACCAAGCCGATCACCGGCGCGCCTGGCGACATCTCATGGGAGAATGTCCGCAGTTTGCAGCAGTTCGGATGGGAGTTCGGGGCGCATGGCTTCACCCATGCCTACATGCTGTCCAAAGCCAGTGACGAAGTGCTTGAGATGGAACTTGGAGTGCCCGCTGCGCAGATCCTTCGGGCCACAGGGATCTATCCTGAAACCTTCGCCTCGCCCAATGGCGATTATGACGAGCGGGTGCTGGACCGCGCCCGTTTCTATTACAACGCGCATTTCCGGGGCTGGGGAAACGAGGGGATCAACCTTTTTGACCGGACCGACCATTTCCGCATCAACCGCGAGCAGGTGGCGAACACGAAATCCGTCGATGAGATCTGCGCCGAGATGGAGCGCGCCGGGCGCGATGGCTATTGGCTGGTCTATATCTGGCATCGGGTGGTCGATATCCCGACCTATGAATACGAAAACTCGGTCGATCAGTTTCTGGGTGTCCTGGACTGCGCCGACCGGCTGCGCGATGCCGGGATCATCCGGCTGATGAGCGCGCGCGATGCCATAGGGGTGGTGCCAGACACGCCACGATGAGGGGGGCTGTGCTTGCCGTTGGTGGGGCAAGGGATTACCTCGTGAAGTGGGGCCAGCCGGCGCATCGCCGGTGCTTGCCCGAGCGGATTGGAGGGTGCTGCCCGGGCGATGATCATGGGGCATAGAACACGCAGCGACCGTGGGTCGGACCATGTGGACTAGCCTGGCACTTCTTGCCGGGGCGATCGGCATGTGGCGGCGCAGCTTGACCTCGAAATGGGCCGCAAGAGCGGTGTCAGCGGTGGTTCTGACCCAGCTTCTGCTGCTGGTGGCCTATGCGACGATCAACCGGCTGACCGGGTCGGGCATCGATGCTTCGGTGCTCTATCACCTGAGGGTCGGGTTCGATGGCGCGGGTCTTGGGGCATTCGCCGGGACTTTGACGGCTGCTGCGGCATTGGTCGTTGCCAGTCTGGTCGTGGCGACGGTCAGCTTCCGTCTGCTTCGGGCGGTCGATCCCAAGAGCCCCTCAGTTGCAAGGCTTCTTGCGGGTCTGGCGCTGATGGCGGGGGCCATCTGGTTCAACCCCGGGGCGGGCGACCTTGCGCAGCTTGCCGCCAATGCCCGCCTGACCGGCACCCGGATGTCCGGCCCGCCACCGCCACACTTCGTGCCGGTCGAACGGCTGGAGTTCCCCGACGCGCCGCGCAACTTTGTCCTGCTGTATCTGGAGTCCGTCGAGCGCAGCTATCTGGACGAGGCGCGTTTCCCGGGCCTGATGCCAAACCTGAGCGCGCTTGAGGCGCGGGCGATCAGCTTCACCGACATTTCCGAGGTTTCCGGCAGCGGCTGGACCATCGCCGGGATGGTGGCCAGCCAATGCGGCATGCCGCTGATCGGGTCAGGCGCGGGGTTGGATGCGTTTCTGCCCGGGGCCACCTGTATTGGGGACCTTCTTGATCCGCAGGGCTTCGATCTGACCTATCTGGGCGGCGCGGATCTGGCCTTTGCCGGCAAGGGCGCCTTCTACGACAGCCACGGCTTTGACCGGGTCGTTGGCCGGGCCGAGTTGCAGCCACTGCTGGACGATCCGGACTATGTGAACGACTGGGGTCTTTTCGACGACAGTCTCTACGCCGAAGCCACCCGCCGCTTTGACGCCCTTGCCGGGGCGGATGCGCCGTTCGGTCTGGTCCTCCTGACGCTGGACACGCACCACCCCTTCGGCTTTACGTCCCGGTCCTGCGCCGACCAGCCCTATTCCACCGGCGAGAACGAGTTCCTTAACGCGGTCCATTGCGCCGACCGGCTGGCGGCGGAGTTCATCCGCTATGTGATTGAAAGCCCTGCCTTCAAGGACACGGTGCTGATTGTCGCCTCGGACCATCTGGCGATGCCCAACCTTGCGCAAGACCGGCTTGAGGCAGGCGACCGGAGCAACTTGTTGATGGTCTTCGCCCCGGACCTGCCGCCCGCGACAATTCCAAAACCGGGGACGACGCTGGACATCGGGCCGATGCTGCTGGGCCTGATCGGGGCCCCGACCCCGGCCTTGGGCTTTGGCCGCGACCTCTTGGCCAACGCGCCCACCCTGCGCGGCGGCGCGCCGGGACTGGAGGAACTGATCGGCGACAGCCGCGGATATCTTGCAACGCTCTGGGCCTTTCCGCAGCTTGCCGACGGTATCATCTCCGATCCGGAGGCAGGAGAGGTGATTCTGGGACGGCGCAGGCTGAAGCCGCCGGCGCTGCTTCGCCTGAACGCGGCGCTGGAGGTAACTGCAATCGACTTTGACCTGGCCGGCGGCATCACCCTGACCGAACTGGTCGCCAGCCTGCCGGATGACCAGCGCTTTGTCTGGATGGATGCCTGCCGAAAGACGGCGGTCTTCGCCGCAGCCCCCCCGCCGGAAGCGGCAGAGCTTTGCGCATTGGCCGGCACCCTGGCCAGCCCGGACCTGCGCCAGATTCCACTGTTTGGCGGAATTCCCGTGGAGGCAGAGGCACTTGGAGAGGCTTTTGCGCGCGGACCGGACCAGTTGGCTTTCCACGACGCCCTGCTGACCGACCGCAAGCGCCGGCGCCGCTTTGCCACGGCCAATGTCATCGATTACACGCCGCCAAACGGGCTGACCGGCGAAGTTGCCATCCGCTCGGCTGGATACTCGACCGGCGATTCCTGGGCGCTGAACCTGGCAACTGGTGAACGTGTCAAACTGATGCGGGGTCTGACGCTGCTGGGCCTCAGCCCGAATGAGGCGCCGATCAAGATCGGTCATGTCGACACCTGCGGCTATGGCGGGCGTCAGTCCGATGGGGTGCCGCTGGAAACCGGATTTCAGGCCGCGATCGATGCCAATGCCGGGGTGTTCGGGGCCTTTGCAATCGTCGCCCACAACAGCGTAGTCTGTTACGAGGTGGAGCCGGGTCTGGAGCCGCTGTTCGAAGGCACCGGCCTGACGAAATGGCGCGACCTTTGGTACGAGCAGCCCTATATCGCCCTGATCGCGGGCAACGGCGAGACCAAGGAATTCGTCGGTGCGCGCCAGACAGCACTGGGACTGGACCTGCAGAACTTCATGCGCCCGGTGCAGCAGGACCAGCAACGCCTTCTGTCCAGCCTGCCGCGGATCGCTCATTCGGGGGGTGCGCTGGACGGGCGGACTTACACCAATTCGCTGGAAGCCCTGAACGCCAATGCCGACGCCTTCGACCTGATCGAGATCGACCTGACCTGGACGTCGGATCGGGAACTGGTCTGCCTGCATGACTGGGATCAGCCCTTTCTGGCCCTTGACGGGGTGCTGCCCGCCAATCCCCTGAGCCTGGCCGAAGTCCAGGACCGGACAGCAGCAAAGGCCGGGTTCAGGCCTTGCACCCTGGCAAGCCTGGCAGGCTGGATGCGTGCCAATGGCGGCGTCCGGATCGTGCTGGATCTGAAGGCGGGTGCCGTCGAGGCCTATCGCAAGATTGCCGAAACCTATCCGGATCTGGGCAGCCGCTTTGTGCCGCAGATCTATCAGCCAGAAGACTACCGCGCGGTGCGCGACATGGGCTATGGTGATGTGATCTGGTCGCTTTATCAGTATGGTGGCGGAACCTTGGACGTCTTGGCATGGCTGCAGCGGATGGATCTTCTGGGGCTTGCGATGCCGCCCGAACGGCTGTCCACCGGTCTGGCCCGTCAGGCGCGCGAGGCGACGGGGGTGCTGAGCTGGGTGCATACCCTGAACACGCTGGCCGAGTTCGACGCAGCCTTGCAGGCCGGGGCCGCAGAGATCTTCACCGACAGCCTGCCTCCTCCGGTGGTCGCGCGGTTCGAGGTGATCTCGTCCGGTCATGCCTCGGGTGAGTCAACGTTGCGCCCGCTGGACGGTGGCGCGGCGGTTCGCCTGACCCGGGGGGTAAACCTTGTGGCGCTGGCCCAAGACGGTTCCCCGGAGCTGCTGACAACTTTCGACGGTTGCGCAGCGCTGGACACCGGCAAGGCGCCGGATCCGGCCCCTTTCCGGAAAGCGCTGACGGAGGCGGCAGCTCGCGGACAGGATCTTGCCGTGGTGGTCCATGACAGCGCCTTCTGCGAAGGGGTGACGCTTGCGCCGCTGTTTGCCGGCAGCCCGCTTGTCGCCGCCCCGAAGATCGAATTCCGTCAGCCCTACATTGGGCAGATCCGGGCCGATGGTCGTGTACTTGAATTTTCGGGCGCGCCGGAAAGCAGCTTGCGCGAGACGATCTTTGTCGAGGTAGCACCATGATCGGGCGTCTGGGCAAGCTTCTGATCTCGCTGGTGGTGACCGCCATGTCGCCTTCCATTGCGGTCGCGGACCCCGGAAAAGGTCTGGTCTCGATCACCTTCGATGATGCCTCGCGGGCGCAGTTCGACCATGGTTTGCGGCTGGCCAAGGCGCATGGCCTTGTCGGCACCCTGTTCGTGCCGACCGGGCTGATCGGGGATACCCCGGCCCCGGATGCCTGGACGATGACCTGGGACGAAGTGCGCGCATTCCTTGCTGCGGGCTGGGAAATCGGTGCGCATGGGCAAAGCCATGTGCGTCTGCCAGACCTTGGCCCTGCCGAGCTTCTGGCCGAGGTATCGGGCTCCTTTTCCGACATCACCGCCCAGATCGGGGTGGCGCCGGAGTCGTTCTCCTCGCCATTTGGCGCCATTTCGGATGCGACGCTTGATCGGATCATGGAGCAGTATCGGTTCCATCTGTCCTGGAGGGGGCACGGCGGACGCAATCCGCGCACGATGTTTGACCCGCGCCAGATCGGTCGGCTGGAGGTGGTCAACACCATGACCGCCGCCGAGGTCTGCGGCGAGATGGTGGCCAGCGCGCGGGATGGCACCTGGCTTGTGCTGTTGTTTCACGGAATCACTGAAAGCGCGCCTGGCGATTACGAGGTTTCGGCCCGCATGGTCGACGAGATATTCTCTTGCGCCGCCTTTCTGGACCGCCGCGGCCTGATCAAGGTGGCGACTGTGCGCGACGCGGCACGAATGATCGAGGCGGCCCAATGACCGTCCCGGCATTGCCTGCTTGGCCACGCCAGCGCATCCATTCAGGCAATGCCCAGCCTGAACGCCTGGCAATCTGCAGGGTGGCCGGATGATCCGCCTGACACGCCGGACCGTCCTGCGCGGCGGGGCCACCATGCTTCCCTTGATGGCATTGCCTGCGGGCTTGCACGGACAGAGCCGCGCTGCACAGGTGTCGCTCTTGCTTGACGGGGTTGGCCCGGACCTTGATTACCGGGTGCTCGAACAAATCGTGGCGCCCTTCCTGTCATCGGGCCTGCCGCTGTGTTGCGTGGCCGACCTTGCCGCCCTGACGGCGCCTGACGTCGGCGGGCGGCCGCTTCTTGACCTTCTGGCGAGGTTGGCATTGGGCGATCCGGGATTGTTCGAACTGGCCCTGCCGATCGGCAAGCTGCCCCGAACCGAGCGTTACTTCCAGCTCCGCCGCGCCGCCGAGTTGCGCGATGCAGTCGCGCGGGCCTTCGGTCGGGGTCCGGCCGCTGACCGGTCGTTCCCGGTGGTGACCCTGATCGACCGGGTTGAGGACCCGAACATCGACCACACGGCCTTTCGGGGCGCAGGTTTCCGGATTCACCTCCGTGCCGGGGACGGGCCGGTCCAACGGACGATAGCGGGACGTGGCGAGCTGGTCATGAGCGGCGGCATCTGGGCTGGTCTTGCCGCCCCCGATCTTGGGAAAAGGCTGAGTGTCGCGCTGGGCGACGGCGGGGACATCCTGCTGTCGCTGTCATTGGCCGGGCTGACGCTGGACAAGGCGGCAGATCTGGCTGTCCGCTCGGAAACCATTGCCCGGGATCTGGCGAAGGCGATGGTTGACGGGCGGATCGTCATGGCCACCCCGGCGCAATTGCGGCTTTTCATCGGGGATGGCCTCCCCCTTGACGTGGCGCTTCTGGTCGAACCGGGTGACACTTTGGAAGAACAGGAAGCGCTTCTTGCCTTCGTGCGCGATCTTGCAGGTCAGGGCGTGCCGCTGACCCTGACCGGAAAGGCTGAGCAGTTCGGAGAGTTGCCGGGAACGGTTCATTTCTGCGCCTTGCCTCCGGCAGATGCCGCCGAAGCCGCCCCCCCCGCCGACTGCCAGCGCGACACAGACGACCAGCCCGACGCGCTGTCCCTGCCGGTGCCGGTTCACGTAGCGGCAGAAGAGGCGGTGTGGACCCGGCAAGGCATCGGCCCGGACGGTCGCCTGCGGCTGACCTTGCGCCGGCTTGCGGGCAGCGGTCCGGATGCGGTGCTGGACCTGTCGCCGCTGGAAGACCACGTCATTGCCATTCGCGCCGCCGACGTGCTTTTGCCGGTCCAGCGCGCACAGCTTCTGCGCCGGTTTCTGGGGGCCGCCCAGTCCGGACAGGCCTATTTCCACACCGTGCCAGGTCTGGCCGAACATCTTGTGTCGACCGAACCCGTTCTGGCGCGGCTGTGGTCAGTACGGCGGCGCAGCCTTACTGATCCGTTGGTTCCGCCGGCCCCGGACGCGGACGAACGGGTTCGTCTGCTGGACGATGCCCGGCTTGCCTGGCTGTATATCGACCGGTTCACCGACGAACGGACCGGCCGCAGCGCCGGGACGGTCCAGCTTCGCAAGACCACAATAATCAACCGCGAAGCCACGATGTGGGATCTGGCCAGCCAACTGCACGGTATTCGCGTGGCAGGCCAGTTGTCCCTGATCGAGGCGAAAGAGGCCCGCGAGCGCGCCCGACTGCTGATCGACAACCTGCCCCTTGCGGAAATCGACGGCAACCGACTGCCGCCAGCGATGTTCCGCACCGACAGCGATGCCATCGTGACCCCCGGCTTCGACATCTGCGACGTTGGCCGGTTCATGATCGCGCTGCGCTCTGCCGTCAGTGCGGGGTTGCTTGAAGCGGCCGAGGCCGAGACTGTGGTAGCTGGTTGGGATCTTGCCGCAGCACTTCCCGGGGGACGGCCGCATACCCATGTCGGCGGCAAGTGGATCGACACCACGCTGTCACACTGCACCCCCTATATTCGGCGCGGCATGGCCGACTGGGGCTTTGATCTGGTTTCCTCCTATGCCGGACTGGTCGGGGGCAGCCCGACCGACGACGAGATCGCGTTGCTTTACGATGTGGCGCGGATCGGCCAGGTCGGCGTCGAACCGACCCTGCTTGAAATCGTCGAGCTTGGGCCCGATCCAGCCTCGGGCCTGATCGCCGATGTGCTGTTTGACGCGCAGCTGACCTGGCTTGAAACGACCGGTCAGCTGAAATCTGCCTCTGAGGCACCACTGAACTTCCCGCCGTGGTTCTCCTATCAGGGCCTGCGCTTCGGCTATCTGGGCGATGCGGCTTGGATCGTGCGGGGACTGGGTGGGGCGGCTGAGTACGATACCCCCGAGTTCCGCAGCCGCGCCGAGCTTCTGAGCGCGAAATCGGCCTATCTTTGGGCAACCGTCCGTTCGCACCCGTATTCCGACCGCTTGCTGACCCTGATGCGCAACACGGCGCGGATCGACGGACTGGGCTTCTCGGTCGGCGTCTTTGCCAGCACGATGCAGGCGATGCCGGGATATTCGGACCTGAACACCAACGGAGTGATCCTGGAAGCGATCGGCCACACCTTGCGCTGATCGGCTGGGACCGACCGGCAGGGGACAGCCGGAAGGCCACTGACACGAGGTAGGCGGTGTGGAAGTATAGAATTTTTCAACCTTTTCGCAGAAGCAAGAATAAATTGCTTCTGCGATATGTGTGACCTTGCAGTCAGAAAGCGGTTTCCAGCTTGGACCAGACGCCAGAAGAAGAACCGGATCACGTCTTCGAAGACCGCAGCGGAATCCGGGGCAAGGTTGTGGTGGCCATGCTGGTGGTTCTGTCTGTGGTGCTTGCGGTCTGGCTGTGGGACTTCGGCCGCCGACTGCTGATTGACCCCCCGGCGGCGGCCGAGATTGCTGTTTTGCCGGCGGGCGGGCCACGGCCTCTGGATGCCCTGATCACACTTCAGACGAACGAGTCGGCGCCCTGTGCCCGCGACGAAAGTGCCTTTTGGCAGCGACAGCGCCTTGTGCTTGGCTATCTGTCTGCTGCGGACAGCACCGCGCTCACGGGATTGCGCAGCCGCTGCGACCAGCTGGACCGGGTTCTGGCCGATGCCTTCCTGTTGGGCGCGCCGGACGGAACCGTGGTGCCGCTTTGGGCCAATCGCAACGAGGCCCTGCAGGAGCTGGCCGACAGCATTGCCATGCCGGGAGGATCGGCTTTGCTGGTGGCGCGGATCACGGCCAGCACGCGGACTGACGAGCTTGCCGCCCTGCTTTCGCCGGGCCCCGCACTGGAAAAGCTCGTCACCCAGATGGCGGCTTTTCTGGCCTCGCAGTTGCGGCCCGGCCTTTGCCTGAACCTTGATGCGCATCCCGATCTGAACCCGGGTGTGCTGCGCGCCGCCTTGTCGCGGCTGAAGATCGCCACCGCCAGCCCTGGTAGAACGCCCTTGGCGCTTTGCCTGATCGCCGGGCCCGAGGCCGGGTTCTGGCGCGACCCCGGACTTGTTGCTCTGCTGGATATCGCAGTGGTCAAGGGCTTCCAGGAAGGCTCCACGCCGATGATGGCGCCTGCCCCGGCTGATTGGTTTGCCACTTCGATGGCTGAAATGCGGGCGCTGATCCCGGGACCAAAACTGGTGGTGGCGCTTGGCGGATTTGGCCTGAGCTGGCAAACCGGACAGGGCCGGAGCCTGCGGCTGAGCTATGGAGAAACCCTCTCGCGCGCCGAGCGTGCAGGTGCAGTGCCGGTGTTCGACGCGACCGCCGGCGCCACGCGGTTGCGCTTTCTGGACGCCGACCGGCAAGTGAACGAGTTGTGGCTTCTGGATGCGGCCTCGCTGCACAACCAGCTTGGCGCGCTGGACCGGAACCAAAGCATTGCGATCTGGCCGCTGGGGTATGAGGATCCGGCAATCTGGTCGCTACTGCAACCCGACCCGCAAGACCGTCCGCCACACCTGCGCCTGCAAGACGAGGTCGATCTGTCGTCCCAGGTCCTGACCGAAACCGGCGGCCCGGCGCTAAGCGCTATCGAGCCCGACGTCAAGGCGCAGCGCTGGCTACGGCTTGACGCGACCGGTACCCGGATCGTGGCGCAGGGTTACGACCGGCTGCCCTTGCCCAACCGGGTCCAACGTCGCGGGGGCAGTGTGGCTGGCGGGGTGATGCTGGCCTTTGACGGACTGCCCGACGGCAGCGACGTCGAGGCAATAATCTCCGCCTTGTCGGCGCGGGGGGCCAAGGCCGTCTTCTTTGTCGATCTGTCGGCCCTTCTGGAGCATGACGACGCGGCAAGAAGGCTGAGCGAGGCCGGGCATGTGCTGGGGCTGCGCATCCTGCCGCCGCTGCCTGACCGGCCTGAATCACTGGTTGCGGCGCGGATGCAGATCAATGCCGCGCAGCTTTACCTGTCCCGTGTCTTCGGCAAGCCAGCCGCTCTGGCCATGTTGCGCCCCGGTTCGGGGCCGCCGAACTTCAGCCGGGATGCCTTTCGGGAAGAGACTGACCTTTTGCAGCGCGGGCTGATCTCGGTGCGGTCATCCTTTGACGCGCCTTATGGCCCGGTCGACCCGACCGAATTCGTGGACCGCATCCTTCGCGAAGGCGACCCCAGGCAGACACAAGTCATTACGCTGGACCTGCGCCAGTCCAGTGCGGACGTGGCGATCAACCTGCCCGACCTCATGACGCGGCTGGTCGACGACGGGTTCCGCTTTGTGGCGCCTGAGCTGGCCACCCCGTCCGGCGATCTGCCCCCGCCCGTTAATGACCCGCGGGTCAGCCAGATCGGCGACGGGCCGGCCTTCGCCCTGGTCGGTTTCTTCATGAACGGCGTGACGCTGCTGTTCTTCGTCATGCTGGTGGTTTCGGCGGCCTTTTCGGTCTTGTACATTGGCCTATCCTTGATCCGGCGCCCGCAAGGCCCGATCGACCCCGATTTTGCGCCGCCCGTGTCGGTGGTGATCCCTGCCTTCAACGAAGAAAAGGTGATCGCGGCCTGCATCGCTTCGATTCTGCGGTCGGATTATCCGGATTTCGAGGTCTATATCGTCGACGACGGATCGACAGACCGAACGGCCGAGGTCGTCCGTGGACTGGTTGCCGAAAACCCGCGTATACACTTCCTGCAAGAAACGAATGCCGGCAAATGGCATGCCGAGAATTTCGCGCTGTCTGCGATAACCACGCCGATCTTCGTTGCCGCCGACGCGGATTCAATCTTCCTGCCCGACACGATCCGCTGGCTGGTCCAGCCCTTCAAGGACGAATCCGTCGGTGCCGTCGCCGGGCTGGTCGAGGTCGGAAACCGCGTCAACATCCTTAGCGACTTCCAGCATCAGGAATACATGGTCACGCAGAACGTGTTGCGGCGGGCGCATGAATTCTTCGACGGCATTCTGGTGGTACCGGGAGCCGCCGGGGCCTGGCGGACCAAGGCGGTGCGCGAAGGTGGCAGTTTTTCCGGCGAGACGATTACCGAGGATGCCGATCTGACGGTGGCGGTTCATCGCGCGGGCTATCGTGTCCAGTTCGAGGAGCGTGCGCGGTCAATCACCGAGGCCCCGGCCACCATCCGCGCTTTCCTGCGGCAGCGGCTGCGTTGGCAGCTGGGCATGCTTCAGGTCAGCTGGAAGCACCGCCGTGTGATCACCTCTGGCCTGCCGGTCGGGTTTTCGGTGATCGACTCCATCTGGTTCGGGCCGGTCTCGCTGCTGCTTGCGATCCTGGACGATCTCTTGCTGGTGACGGTTCTGGGGACGGCGATCTACACCATTGCGCTTCGCGATGCGCTGCCGGGGGGGGAATTGCCGATCCTGCTTTTCACCAGCTATTTCATCATGACCGGGATCGAGGTTCTGCGCACCCTGACCGCGTTCTGGTTCGAACGCCGCTTCGAACTGAAGACACTGCTGTTGATCCCCGTGCTGCGCTTCGGCTATCGGCAGCTGCTTTATCTGACCGCGATCCGGGGACTTTTCCGCGCGCTGGCCGGTCACCCGACGGGCTGGTACAAGCTGGACCGCACCGGCAGCAAGCTAAGCGCGGCGAGTGATAAGAAGGCCTGAACCTGTTCCCGTGCTCTGGACCGCCCCGCCTTTGTCAAAAGCGCGCCTGGCGCTGATCGAGCGTCCAGAAGTGGAGCCATCGAGCGATCAGGAGTCGTCGCCAGACCCATCGCTTGCGGAAGCGACCCGCCGCGGCTTTGGTGCGAAGGGTATGTCGTAACCCGCCAGCCGGTCGATATAGCTCACCAGCGGCATTCCATAGGGATCGCGCAGGTCGGCAGTTCCATCAGACCGGATGAACTCCTTCAGCGCATAGGTCCCAAGCAGATGCGTGGCACCCAGCATCCCGCTTGGCGTCAACTCTACGCCGCCCACTTCCGAATAGGCGTAGCGCCCCATGTTCTCGGATTCGATGTAATGCCACATCAGCTTGACCCAGGCTTCTGCCGCCTTGTCCTGCACCTTCTTGCTGGCCAGGAACTCCTTGGCCGAATCGATGCCATTCTTGCCCGTCCAGCCGCCGGAGTAGTTGTTGTCCAAGGCATCACTGTCGAGGCGGACATAGCCGAGGTCGGTCAGGGCCGCCTCGCCAAACTGATAGGCGCCAAGGAAGTTGAGTGAATTCACCGCCTGGTAATCCCCGCCGGATTCCATCATCCGCAGGGCAACAAGGAATGCGTTAAGCGTTTGCATAGATGTCCCTCTTTCATTCTGGGGCGCTGCCGGAGGACCAGTGAACTGCAAGGGCGAAATGAGGATCGCTGCACGATACCTCTTGCCCAAATCTCGACGCGGCTTTCAGGATGAGTGGGGAATCCGGCAATTCCGTGCTCAGTCTGTGGCTGAATTGGGCTCGACCACGGATAACGCCCCATAGTCATCCGCCACAGTCAGCACCGTTTCGGGATTCAATCATTGGTAGACCGAAATGCCGGGTCGCGGAAACTGCCCCGGGGCGGCTTTCGGCGAATAACTGCCGACGCTGATGCGGGGCTGCCAGAAGCGGGGGCATCCTGGACGGGTATGGGGGCGCGGACCGGATGGGTTTGCGCCCTCCGGGAACGACCCGCAATTGGCCAGGCAGGTTTGCGTCTGACAGATCAAGCGCTTTGCCATGCCGACGGGTTCGGTGAGGCGTTCGGTCAAGGCACATGGCCCGACGCCTCCCCTTTCCTCGCGCCATTCGGGTCAACTTACCTGGCGAATGGCCGCTGCCGGCGGAACCTTCACATTGCAACCGGGCCACGGAACGGCAACTTGTTGACGAAGCCGTTAAAATGGGATGCAGCCACATGAGGCCCGCGCTATAGTACTGCGACTTGGAAGAATAGCGCCGGGCCCAGGATTGCCAGGCCGGTTCTGGGGTTCTGGGGTGTCCCCCCGGTCCGCCAAGCCGGAAAGGGCGCAAACTCGGAGGCGGCGGTGGTCGGCAAGTTCCTTTTAGGCATGCTCTCTGGCGGAGTATTGGTCACGGGCGGTCTGGTGCTTTGGTCCGCCATGGTCCCCTTGCGGACCCTGGACACGGCAAATTCTCCGGTGGTAGAGCAGGACCCAATAGCTGCACCCGCAGCGGTTGAACCTGTTGCGCCCGAGGCCGAACCCGTTGCTGAGCCCGTGACTGAGCCCGTGGTCGAACCCGACGACGCGGAACAACCCCAGCCTGAGACGGTTGCCGAGGCCCCGTCCGAACCTGCGACGGAGGCTGCAGACGGCGGACCCGCGCCCGAGGCCTCTGCCGCGGTCGAGTTGACCCCTGAACCCGAAGCCCCTGCTGCCAAACCGACACCCGCAGTTGAGCCCGCCCTACAGCCAGAAGCCCCGCCGATCAGCGTGACCTCGCCCGCACCGCCCCTAGACGTGCCGCTGCCGTCCGTGCCGACCCCACCGGCGCCCTTGCCCGAGCTGGACGCCGATGCCGTCCTTGCCGCGCTGGACGGGGCCGCGACGGAAAGCCCTCCCCCGGCGCCAAAGCCCGAAGTCGCAGAACCCCAACCCGCCGAGGCACCTGAGCCGACCCCGGAGCCAGCACCAGAACCGAGCCCGGAGCCGGAGCCAGTGCCAGAGCCAGTGCCGGAGCCAGTGCCGGAGCCAGTGCCTGCACCTGAACCGGAGCCTCCGGTTGCCGATGTCCAGCCGGCCCCGGAGCCGGAGGCCGAGCCTGTGCCCCAGCCTGAGGCAGCCGAGACCACCCCGGAGCCGGAAGTCGCAGTGACGCCCGAGGCCGAAGATGGCCAGACGTTCAAGCCCGCCCCCGGCCTTGGCGACAAGACCGAAGGCGTGATCGTCGGGCGTTTGCCCCGGATCGGTGACGCCCCGGCCCCTGCGGAAGGCGCCGAGATTCCCGGAGCCGAAGCAGAAGCCGCGCCAGCCGACGACCGTCCGATCGCTCAGTTTGCCGCGATTTTCGAGAACCCGGACGCAAAGCCGGTTATGGCAATCGTGCTGATCGACCCCGGCACGGCCGATCTCAACCGCGAGACCCTTGCCGCCCTGCCCTTCCCGGTCAGCTTTGCGCTGGACCCGCTGGACCCTGCCACGCCCGAACGCGCCGCGATCTACCGTGCCGGCGGCAAAGAGGTGGTGATGCTGGCCACCGGCCTCCCGGCTGGCGCGCAGGCATCAGACCTCGAGGTCGCGTTCGAGTCGATGGCACAGAGCCTGCCCGAGGCGGTTGCCGTGATGGACCTGTCAGAGGCGCTGTTCCAGAACAACCGCCCGCTCGCAAGCATGGTCGTGCCGGTCGTCGGTGCACAGGGGCGGGGGTTGCTGACCTGGGATCAGGGGTTGAACGCCGCCGATCAGGTAGCCAGACGCGAAGACATCGCCTCGGCTGTGGTTTTCCGGGATCTGGTCTCGGCCGGGGATGACGGTGCCTCGATCCGCCGGATCCTGGACCGTGCCGTGTTCAAGGCGGGTCAGGACGGGCGCGTGACGCTGGCCGGAACCGCCTCGGAGGGTACGGTCGCCACACTGCTGGAATGGACAGTGGAAGGCCGGGCTGCGACCGTGGCGATTGCGCCGTTGACTGCGGTGCTGACGATCGACTGACCGGCGACTGACCGGCGCGGGCTTTTGCCGCGTGCCGGTTCGCGTCAGCTGTTGCCGCGCCGGGCGAAGAGGCCCGCATCTTCGGCCGCGCGGCGCAGGGCATTGGATTTGTTGACGGTTTCCTGATACTCCGCCTCGGGGTCGCTGTCGTAGACCACCCCTCCCCCGGCCTGGATATACAGCGTCTCGTCCTTCAGCACGGCCGTCCGCAGCGCAATGCAGAAATCCATCTCGCCGTTGGCGGCAAAGTAGCCGACGCCGCCGCCATAGATGCCGCGCTTTTCGGGTTCCAGTTCGTCGATGATTTCCATCGCCCGCACCTTGGGCGCGCCTGACACCGTGCCAGCGGGCAGACCAGCCAGAAGTGCGGACAACGCATCCTCACCCTCGGCAATCTCTCCGACCACGTTCGACACGATGTGCATGACATGGCTGTAGCGTTCGATGATGAAGGTCTCGGTCGGATGCACCGTCCCGACCTTCGCCACGCGGCCCACATCGTTGCGGCCAAGGTCGAGAAGCATCAGATGCTCGGCCCGTTCCTTGGGGTCGGCCAGGAGGTCAGCCTCCAGGGCGCGGTCTTCCTCGGGCGTGGCGCCGCGCTTGCGGGTGCCGGCAATGGGGCGGACCGTCACTTCGCCGTCGCGCAGACGGACAAGGATTTCCGGGCTGGCCCCGACCACCTGAAAGCCGCCGAAGTTGAAGAAGAACATGAACGGCGAGGGGTTGGTGCGGCGCAGCGACCGGTAAAGCGCGAAGGGCGGCAGTTCGAAGCGTTGCGCCCAGCGCTGGCTGGGGACGACCTGGAAGATGTCGCCTGCGCGGATGTAGTCCTTGGCCTTTTCGACCGCAGCCTTGTAGCCGGCATGGGTGAAGTTCGACCGTGCGGGACCGACCGGTGCCACTTCGCCCAGATCGCGCGCGGCAGAGGGGGCGCGGTCAAGATCGCGCAGCGCGTCCATCACCCGTTCCGCCGCTTGCGCATAGGCAGCTCGCGCCGACAAGCCCGCGTTTTTCCACGCGGGGGCGACGACAGTCACATCCCCCTTCACCCCGTCCAGCACCGCAATGACCGAGGGGCGCATCAGGACGGCATCCGGCACGCCCATCGGGTCCGGGTTCACGTCCGGCAGACGTTCCACCAGACGGATCATGTCATAGCCAAGATAGCCGAAGAGGCCGGCCGACACTGCTGGCAGACCCTCTGGCATGTCTATCCGGCATTCGGCGATCAGCGCGCGAAGGGTTTCAAGCGGGTGGCCCGGCAGGTCGGAGAAGGCTTGGCGGTCAAAGCGGGCCTCGCGGTTGATCCGGCTTTGCGTGCCGTGGCACTGCCAGATCAGGTCGGGCTTCATGCCAACGACCGAATAACGGCCGCGCACTTCACCGCCGGTGACGGATTCCAGCATGAAGGTTTCCGCCCGGGCATCACCCAGTTTCAGCATCAGGCTGACGGGCGTATCCAGATCAGCCGCCAGCCGCGCCCAGACGATCTGGTTCTTGCCTTCGTTCCAGGCGGCCTCGAACTCGGCGAAAGCGGGCGCAAGCTGCGTCAAGGCAGGCTCGCGTGGACGGCGTTGATGGCGGCCTGATCGATGCTGATCCCGGCTTCGGCGGTCAGAGCGGCAGTGAAGGCGTTGAACGCATCGCCCGAGATTGCCTGTTGCGCCTTGGCCGCCAAAGCCGCACGCATTGCCTCGGCGTCGGTGCCTTCGGTCGTGGCGGGCAAGACGCGGTCCAGCCGGACCACGACCACGAAGCCGGCGGCCTCGATCACGCGGACATCGCCTTCCGCCATGCCGAACACATCCGACAAGAGGCTGTCCGGCGCGTTGGCAATGAACCCGTCGCGGGCCGTCTCAGGGGTCACATCGACAATGCCGAAGCTGCCGATCGGGGCACCGGCTTCGATTTCCGCCTTGATCTCGGCTGCGCGGTTCGCCAGCGCCTTGGCAAGAGCGTCGGTGCGCCAGGCTTCGGCCACGGAATCGCGGACCTCTTCGAACGGAATCGGGGCTGCGGGCACAATCTCGTCCAGGCGCAACGCAACAAGTCCGCCGTCTTCCAGGATGATGGCTTCCGAGAAATCGCCCTCGGCCACCGCTTCGGCAGCCGTGCGGAAGGCGGGATAGCCTTCGATCACCGAGTCGCCCTGCACTTCTGGTACGAAATCGACCGAGGCCAGATTGAGACCTGCCTCTTTGGCGAGGTCTTCAAGCGTGGCACCACCGGCCAGAAGATCGTCCACCGTCTCGAACTTGTCAGCAATCAGCCGTCGCGCGGCATCGGTCTGGATTTCGATGGCCAGGGTTTCGCGGGCTTCGTCGAAGGTGATTTCCTCGGCGGCGAGGATTGCCACGACGCGGAACAGCGCAGGTCCAAGGTCAGTTGGCAGCGGACCCGCGACGCCGCCTTCGTCCAGGCCGAAGACGGCTTCGCCCGCCTCGTCCAGATCCTCGCGGGCAACATCGCCAAGGTCGATGGCATCCAGCGTAAGGCCCCGGTCGGCGACGAGCTTCTCGAAACCGGCCCCGGCGTCAAGCTGCGCCCTGGCCGCATCTGCTGCCGCCTGATCCGGGTAGACCAGACGTTCGACCAACCGACGCTCGGGCACGACGAACTCGCTGATCCTGTCTTCGTACATGCCCTTCAGCGTGGCGTCATCCACTGGCTGATCCTTGGCAATAGCCTCGGGCAGAAGGGCGGCATAGGTGATGCGCTTGGCTTCCGGGCGGGTGAATGTGGCGATGTTGGCAGTGTGGAAGGCCTGCAGCTCTTCGTCAGTCGGATCGGCCAGCGGGGCAGTCAGGTCTGCCTCGGAAAGGCGCAGCATGGAAAAGCCGCGCCGTTCGGCGACCCAAGCGTAAAGCGTGTCAGTCAGTGTCGCAGGTGCGGCGAAACCACCGGCAATCACGCCCTCAAACAGTTCGCGCGTCACGTCGCGGCGCAGGTTTTCCTCGAACTCGGCCTCAGACAGGTTGCTGCGGTCCAGAAGGAAGCGGTAGGTGTCGCGGTCAAAACCGCCGGAGGCGCCCTTGAACACGTCCATCGTGATGAGTTCCGATGCAACGACCTCATCGCCGACCGAAAGGCCCACCCGAGCGGCTTCGTTGTCCAACGCGGCGCGGATCACGAGACCTTGCAGCACTTGCCGGTCCATCCCGAAGGCCAGTGCCTCTTGCGAGGAAATCGGCTGGCCGATCTGCTCCGAGAAGGCCTTGACCTGGGTCTGGAACGCGCGGGCATAGTCGTCGGTCGAGATGTCGATGTCGCCGACGCGGCCGATTGAGGTCACGCCACCGGTAAAGCTGGTGACGCCAAAGCCGCCAAGCCCCAGGATCAGCATGGACAGCAGCAACCAGACAGCCGCTTCCTTGGTCTTGCTTTTCGGGCGCTTCGCTTCGTCGTCCGGGGTCTTTGCCATGGGTCTGCCTTTGGGTTTTCCTGGCAACGGTGAATAGAGCGAAGGGGTCGGGGGGGCAAGATCAAGATCATCCTGCCCCTGGTTCCACCGTGATCAGGGCACGAAGCCCGCAAGCCTGCGGAACATCTCGGCGATGCCGCTGGCATCGACATTGGCAAAAGCGATCCGGATCTGGCGCTTGCCAGCGGCCGAACCTGCGGGCTGGAACATCGTTCCGGGCAGCATCAGCAGCGATGCCTCGGCCACCAACCGTTTGCAAAGAACATCCGACGCCATGTCGAACGGGTGTTCGACATAGGCGAAGTAGGCCCCGCAGCCCAGAAGCTTCCAGCCCTTCAGCGTCGCGAAACCGTCAACCATCGCACGGCGGCGCGACAGGATCTCGTCGCGTTCGCCCGCCACCCACTGGCTCAGGTTCCGCATCCCCCAAAGCGCGCCGATCTGGCCCAGTTGCGACGGACAGATCGCCACGGTGTCAAGAAACTTCTCGACCTCGGCCAGCCGTGCCCGGGAGGCGACGATGGCGCCCACCCGATGCCCCGTCAGCCGGTAAGCCTTGGAAAAGCTGTAGAGATGGATGAAGGTTTCCGCCCAGTCCGGATCGCTGAACAGATCATGCGGCGCGCCGGAGCGGCTGTCGAAATCGCGGTAGGTCTCGTCCACGATCAGGGCAATCCCCTGCGCGCGGGCCAGATCACGGAAGGAGGCAAGAGTTTCCGCCGGGTATTCCACGCCGCCGGGATTGTTCGGACTGACCAGCACGATCGCCCTGGTGCGCGGAGTGATCAGGGCGGCCGCGACTTCGACCGACGGGATCAGGGTAGCACCGGTGTCCAGCGGAACGGCGGTGACCGACGCCATGTCGAGCCACATCTTGTGATTGAAGTACCACGGCGTCGGCAGCATCACCTCGTCCCCCGGCCCGGCGAGGGTGGCCATGATGGCGGTAAAGGCCTGGTTGCAGCCCTGGGTGATCGCCACCTGCTGCGGATCAATGCTGCCTCCGTAGGCCGCGGACCATTGCGTCGCGATCTCCTCGCGCAAGGCTGGCAGGCCGAGGACGGGGCCGTAAAGATGCGCGTTCGGGTCGTTCAGGGCGGCCTCGGCCAGCGCCTGTCGCAGGCCCAGCGGCGGACTTTCCACCGGCGCGGCCTGGCTGACGTTGATCAGCGGGCGGTCCGCCGGGAACGTTACCCCGAGCAGCCAGCGCCGCGCCTCCATCACCGGGGGCGGCTCGGTCGCGGCGAAGGCGGGGTTCAAGGGCATCGTCATTCGGTCATCCTCCGGGGCCGCTCAACCACCCTGACGGGTGTCCTTGCAGACTGTGGGGCAAAGCGGAACGCAAGCGCCGGTCGGTCAGTCCGTCCCGCGCATCGGCTGGACATATTGCAGCGCCATGTCCCAGGGAAAGAAGATCCAGGTGTCCTGGCTGACCTCGGTGATATAGCTGTCCACCATCGGCTTGCCCGAGGGCTTGGCATAGACCGTGGCGAAATGCGCCTTGGGGTAAAGCTGGCGGACCAGTTCCAGCGTCTTGCCGGTATCGACCAGATCATCCACGACCAGAATCCCGGTGCCATCCCCCATCAGGTCCGGCTGCGGCGACTTTGTCACCCGCGCTTCGGTCTGGGCCTGATGATTGTAGCTTTTGACGCTGATCGTATCGACCACGCGGATATCAAGCTCGCGGCTGACGATCATGGCGGGCACCAACCCACCCCGGGTGATCCCGACAACGGCTTTCCAGGACCCGCCTTCGCCCGGACCCTTGCCGTCCAGACGCCAGGCCAAAGCCCGGGCATCGCGGTGGATCTGGTCCCAGCTGACGTGAAATCCCTTTTCATGCGGCAGGCGGTCGGCGGACATGGGCAGGCTCCTTCAGGTGGCGGCGATCTTGAGGCCGAGTGCGCCCAGAAGGCCACCAAAGAGGCGGTCGATCATGGGCTTCGCCCCGGTATAAACGCGGCGGGTGCGGTCAAGCGAGAAGATGCGGGCGACGACGGTGTTCCAACCGGTCTCGACGGTGAAGAGAAAGGTGAGAAGCGCCACCAGCATCCAGGGCGGCGTGCCGGGCGGCACGGTGCCGATGAATATGGCGCTGAGAAGGACCGCCGGTTTCGGATTTGACAGCTGGGTAAGAAGGCCGAGCCGGAACGCCGAAGCCGCCGTGCGGGGCGGCGCGTCCGTCAGGTCCGGCAGCGGCTCGGCGGCTTGCCGCCACATGCCGTAAGCCATCCAGACAAGGTAAACCCCGCCCGCGATCTTGAAGGCCCAGAGAAGCGTCGGGGCGATCTGGAAGATCAACGCCAACCCGCTAAGCGCCAGCACCGCCCAGAAGACCGCCCCCGCGCCGATGCCGAGCGACAGGAAGAACCCGGTCCTCAGACCCTCGGCTACCCCGGTCCGCGCCGACATCAGCACCGCCGGGCCGGGGCTGATCGCCCCCATGGTCAGCAGACCGGCCACCGCGATGAAGGCGGCAAGGGTCATTGGCCGTTCTCTTTCTTGCCGGTGACGATGTCGATATCGGGCGCGTCGATCGCCTTCATGCCCACGACATGGTAGCCTGCATCGACATGCAGGTTTTCGCCGGTGGTCCCTGACCCAAGGTCCGAGAGAAGGTAGAGTGCGGCCTTGCCCACCTCTTCCTGCGTCACGTTGCGGCGGAGCGGCGAGTTCAGCTCGTTCCAGCGCATGATATAGCGGAAATCGCCGATACCGCTGGCGGCAAGGGTCTTGATCGGCCCGGCCGAGATCGCGTTGACCCGGATGCCGTCCTTGCCGAGATCCTCGGCGATATACTTGACCGACGCCTCAAGCGCGGCCTTGCACAGGCCCATGACGTTGTAATGCGGCATGACCTTTTCCGCGCCGTAATAGGTCAGCGTCAGGATACTGCCCCCCGGCCCCATCATCGCCGCCGCGCGCTGAGCGATCGCGGTGAAGCTGTAGACCGAGATATCCATCGACATCAGGAAGTTCTGCCGGCTGGTGTCGACGTAACGACCGCGAAGCTCGTTCTTGTCGGAAAAGCCGATGGCGTGGACAACGAAATCCAGGCTGCCCCATTCCGCCTTCAGCCATTCAAACAGCGCGTCCATGCTGTCTTCACTTGCCACGTCGCATTCGACGAGCATCGGCTTGCCAAGCGAGGTGGCCAGCGGTTCGACCCGTTTCTTCAGCGCTTCGCCCTGATAGGAAAAGGCCAGTTCGGCACCCTGGGCCGCCACGGCCTGGGCTATGCCCCAGGCGATGGACTTGTCGTTCGCAAGGCCCATGATCAGCCCGCGCTTGCCTTGCATCAGTCCGGTTGACATTCCTGACCCCTAGCCCACCCTTGCATCGATTTCGACGTGTAGGCGAAGAGGGGCCATGCTTCAAGGCAGGTCCTTCCGCCGTGGCAGGGAGTTCCAGATGGACCGGAGCGGAATTTTCGCAGGAGCCGACCCCTTCGCCCTTGCCCAAAGCTGGCTGGCCGAAGCCGAGCCTGTCGAACCGAACGACCCGAACGCCATTGCTCTGGCAACGGTGGACAGCGACGGGCTGCCGAATGTGCGCATGGTCCTGCTGAAAGAGATCGAAGCTGACGCTTTCGTGTTTTACACCAACTACGGTTCCAAAAAGGGGCGAGAGATCGAAGCGTCCGGAAAGGCCGCCTTCGTTTTGCACTGGAAGTCGCTTCGGCGTCAGATCCGGGTGCGCGGCCTGACGGAACGGGAAGAAGGGCCAAAGGCGGACGAGTATTTTTCCAGCCGCTCTTTGAAATCGCGGCTTGGGGCATGGGCTTCTTCGCAGTCGCAGCCGCTGTCCTCGCGAGAGGCGCTGATGGCCGAAGCCGCGAAGGTTGCCGTGACCAAGGGGCCGAATCCCCCCCGCCCGCCGTTTTGGGGCGGAATCCGCATTCATCCGCTCGAAATCGAGTTCTGGGCCGATGGGGCGTTCCGGCTGCACAACCGGTTTCGCTGGTCCCGCCAGACGATCGATATGGAATGGTCGGTGGACCGGCTTTACCCTTGATACGCTCTTCCCGTTCGGGTGGCGGCAATCGGCAACCAAATAGTCGGTATTCGGCAACCTGTAGGTCAGTTTTTTGCTTGCACCCGGAACTGGAATGGTCCCATTTGGGCATTCGAAGGGCTCATTCTGGGGAGACGGCTCTGCTTATGATGGAAGAAAATGAGGTCATGCAATCCGTGCATGGCCGCGTGAAGTGGTTCGATCCTACCAAAGGCTTTGGTTTCATCGTTTCCGACGACGCAGAAGTGGACATTTTGTTGCACGCGAATGTGCTACGGAATTTCGGACAAGGCTCGGTCGCGGATGGCGCCGGCATTGTCGTTCGTGTCCAGAAGACCCAACGCGGGGTGCAGGCGGTCGAAGTGCTTAGCATCCAACCGCCTGAGGGCGTGATCTTTCCGCTTGCCGACGAGGCCGGTCAGTTGCTGGGGAGCGACATCCTTGCCTTGCCGATGGAGCCTGCCCGGGTGAAGTGGTTCGACAAGGGCAAGGGCTTTGGTTTCGCCAACGTATTTGGCCTGAACGCGGATATTTTCATTCACGCCGAGGTCCTGCGCGTTTCGGGATTTGCCGATCTTGCCGCAGGCGAGGCTGTGGCCTTGCGCATCATCGAAGGCAAGCGCGGACGGATGGCGGTGCAAGTTGTGTCGTGGGAAGCCGCAGCGCGTGAACCGGCATGAAGACCGGTCTGGCCCTTGCTGCGATTCTCGCGGCCCTGCCGTGGTCTGCCCATGCCCAAGCCAGCTGTTCCGCGGACAGGATCGACCTGCGCTGGCAAGGCGGCAGCGAAAGTTTTTCCGTTGAACTGGCTGACGATCCGGCAGAACGGTCGCGCGGGCTGATGTTCCGTTCGGCTCTCGATCCGGCCGCAGGGATGCTTTTCGTCTACGAAAGCCCGCGTCAGGCCCAGTTCTGGATGAAAAACACGCTTATCCCGCTGGACATGATCTTTGCCGACGCCAGCGGGCGGGTGACGCGGGTTCATTCGAACGCGATTCCCGGCGACCTGACGCCGATCGACGGCGGGCCGGGTGTGGTGTTCGTTCTGGAGATCAATGGCGGGCTTGCGGCAACTCTGGGCATCGCTCCGGGGGCTGAACTGCGCCACCCTGCGGTCCCGGCGGACCTCGCAGCGTGGTCTTGTCAAGAGTAAGGCTTTTCAAGCCCGATGTTTCCCGCTAGAGGGTCCTTCGTCGGGGCGTAGCGCAGCCTGGTAGCGCGACGGTTTTGGGTACCGTAGGTCGAGAGTTCGAATCCCTCCGCCCCGACCACTTTGCCTTTTTCAGGTTTGCGTGCCACCGGGTGCCGGGGTCCGCGTCCGGGCATCGTGGCACTGCTGTCGGATGGCCCGGGCGCGCAAATTATCCTGGCCCCTTGTCGACTGGCCCCTCGTTTCGCATATTTGCCTGGCGACGAGGAGCCGTGATGACCCTGACCTTCGACAACAGCTATGCTCGCGACTTGCCGGGCACCTACCTGCGCGTGGTCCCGGACCCGGCTCCCGCACCCAGGCTTTTGGTTCTGAACCAACCGCTTGCCGCACATCTTGGCCTCGACCTTGACGCGGGCGACGCGGAAAGCTGGTTTTCGGGAGCGTCGCTGCCCCCGGGTGCCGATCCTATCGCCCAGGCCTATGCCGGGCATCAGTTCGGCGGCTTTTCGCCCCAGCTTGGCGATGGCCGCGCCCACCTTCTGGGGGAAATAAGCGGGCGGGATGGTCAGCGCCTGGATATCCAGCTGAAAGGCTCGGGCCGTACGCCGTTTTCGCGCGGCGGCGACGGGAAGGCGGCGGTAGGGCCAATGCTGCGGGAGTACCTGATCTCTGAAGCGATGGCCGCCCTTGGCATCCCGACCACCCGGTCCCTGGCCGTGGTGGCCACGGGCGCCACGGTCTGGCGCGAAACCGCGCTGCCCGGCGCGGTCCTGACCCGGATCGCCGCCAGCCACCTGCGCGTGGGCACGTTCCAGTTCTTTGCGGCACGCGGCGACAAGGCGCAATTGCGGGCGGTTGCCGATTACGCGATTGCCCGCCATGACCCCGATCATGCGGCCGGCGACCACCCCTATCTTGCCTTCCTTGACGCGGTGATTGACCGGCAGGCCCGGCTCATCGCCGAATGGATGGGCGTGGGGTTCATCCATGGTGTGATGAACACCGACAACATGGCGATTTCCGGCGAGACCATCGATTATGGTCCCTGCGCCTTCATGGAAGGCTACGCCCCCGGCACCGTCTTTTCCTCGATCGACCATCAGGGGCGATACTCCTATGCAAACCAGCCGGTGATTCTGGGCTGGAACATCGCTCGCCTGGCCGAGGCGCTGGTGCCGCTGATCGATCCCGATCCCGACCGGGCGGTCGATCTGGCCAACGGCAGGCTTGAAAGCATTTCCGGCCGGTATCGGGCAGAATGGATCGGGGTGATGCGCCGCAAGCTTGGTCTGGTCGGCGAAGACCCGGGCGACGCGGACCTTTCCGACGACCTGATGACCGCGATGGCCGGGGCCGACTGGACGCTGACGTTCCGACGCCTTGCCAACGAAGCAACGCTTCGCCCGCTGTTCGAGGACTTTCGCGGAATGGAGGCATGGCTGCCACGCTGGCACGCCCGCGCGGGCGAAGGGGCTGCCCAGCGCGTCGCAGCCGCCAACCCCGCCGTCATCCCGCGCAATCATCAGGTCGAGGACGCCCTGGCCGCTGCGACAGCTGGAGATATGGCCCCGTTCCAAGCCCTGCTTGCTGCCGTTCAGGACCCGTTTGTCGAGCGCGAGGCCTATATGCTGCCCGCCCCATCGGGGTTTGGGACCTATGTCACCTTCTGCGGCACCTAGGTTGACGCCTTCTGGCTTCGCCGTCACTCTCGCAGCATGGCTGACCGATCCGACATCCACGACCGACTTGCAGCTTCCTTGCGCGCGGCACGCAAGGCGCGCGGCCTCAGCCTTGATGCCGCGGCCAAGTTGTCCGGCGTCAGCCGGTCGATGGTCAGCCAGATCGAACGCGGCGAATCGAGCCCCACGGTGGCGACGCTTTGGGCTCTGACCCAGGCGCTGCAACTGGATTTCGCCGGCCTTCTGGAGGGCCGCCCTGCCCCGGGTATCGAAGTTATCCGGGACGGTTCGGCCCCGGTGATCGACCGTGGTGGCGTGACGATCCGCATCCTTTCCGGACCGGAAAGCGTTGGTGCACACGAAGTCTACGATCTGGTGTTCGCCCCCGGGGCCCGACTGACCTCGGACGCCCATTCCCCCGGTTGCCGAGAGCATCTGACAGTCCTGGAGGGAAAGCTTTCGGTCACCTCGGGCGAAGCTGCAGAGGCGCTTGGGCCCGGCGACGTGGCGCGCTATCCAGCCGACCGGGCGCATGAGATTGCGGCCCATTCGGGGGCGGCACGGGCAATCTTGATCGTGCAGGACAGCTGACCCTGCGGGAGCGGGGTTTCCCGCCCGCGCGCCCCACGGGAGATTTGGGGAATAGAAAGTCCATATCCGCTTTAGCAGACATCCATCCGTTAAGTTGACATATCGGAAACGATCTGCGAAATTCCGCCAAACCGGAAAGGAATCTGCGATGACGGCCAGGGCTGCGTTTCTTGACCAGATCACCTCTACGCTTTCGGCGATCGATGCCGAAGGCCTTACCAAGCGCGAGCGTCTGATCACCGGACCGCAAGGGGCGCATGTGGCGATGGGCGGGCGCCAGATGCTGAACCTCTGCGCCAACAATTACCTCGGCCTTGCCAATGATCCGCGTCTGGTTGCTGCCGCGAAGGCCGCGATGGACGACCATGGTTTCGGCATGGCAAGCGTGCGCTTCATCTGCGGGACGCAGGATTTGCACCGGACCTTGGAGACCCGGCTTGCCAGGTTTCTCGGCCAGGACGATTCGATCCTTTTCGCCGCTTGCTTCGATGCGAATGGCGGGCTTTTCGAGCCCCTGCTCGGGCCGGAAGATGCGGTGATCTCGGACAGTCTCAACCATGCCTCGATCATCGACGGTATCCGATTGTGCAAGGCGCGGCGCTATCGCTATGCCAACTCCGACATGTCCGACCTTGAAGCGCAGCTGAAGGCCGCCCGGGCCGATGGCGCCCGCTTCATCATGATCGCGACCGATGGGGTCTTTTCCATGGACGGTTATTTCGCGAAACTTGCGGATATCCGGGCACTCGCGGACGGTTACGGGGCTTTGGTCATGGTGGACGACTGCCATGCTACCGGCTTTGTCGGGCCGCAGGGCCGGGGCACGCCGGCTAGGGCCGGGATTGAGGTAGACCTTCTGACCGGAACTTTGGGGAAAGCACTGGGAGGAGCGCTTGGCGGCTATATCGCCGGGCCGCAACCGGTGATCGACCTTCTGCGCCAGCGCGCGCGGCCCTATCTCTTCTCGAACGCCCTGCCTCCGGCTGTCGTGGGTGCAGCGCTGACCGCGCTGGACATCGTGGAAGCAGCGGATGACCTCCGCGCCAGACTGGCATCGAACGCCGCATACTGGCGTGCGGGGTTGGCGGATTCAGGCTTCAGCATCCTGCCCGGAGAGCACCCGATCATCCCCGTCATGCTGGGCGAAGCGAAGCTGGCACAAGCCATGGCGGCTGAGCTTTTCACCCGGGGCGTGCATGTCGCGGGCTTCTTCTTTCCGGTGGTCCCCAAGGGGCAGGCGCGCATCCGCACCCAGATGAACGCGGCCCTGACGACCGGCGATCTTGATTTCGCGCTTGAAGCGTTCCGGGCGGCGGGCAAGGCAACCGGAGTTCTGAAATGACCAACGAAATGAAAGCCCTGGTGAAAGCCAAGCCCGAGCCTGGCCTTTGGATGGAGCACCGCCCGGTCCCCGAGATCGGCCCGGATGATGTTCTGATCCGCATCAGGAAGACCGGTATTTGCGGCACCGATGTGCATATCTGGAACTGGGACGACTGGGCCAAGCGCACTGTCCCAGTGCCTCTGGTCACAGGTCATGAGTTCGCCGGTGAGATTGTCGAGATCGGTCGCAATGTCGAGGGGCTGGCCATCGGGCAAAGATGTTCCGGCGAAGGCCACCTGATCGGCAAGACCAGCCGTCAAAGCCGGTCGGGGAAGTTCCACCTCGATCCCGAAACCCGGGGCATCGGCGTCAATGAACCCGGCGCTTTCGCCGAATTCCTGCGCCTGCCCGCCTTCAACGTCGTGCCCCTGCCTGACGCGATCGACGATGAGATCGGGGCGATCCTCGACCCCTTGGGCAATGCCGTCCACACCGCGCTTTCCTTCGATCTGGTGGGCGAGGATGTCCTGATCACCGGCGCCGGACCGATCGGCATCATGGCTGCAGCCGTCGCCCGCCATGTCGGTGCGCGCCATGTGGTGATCACCGATATCAACCAGGCACGGCTTGATCTTGCCGCGCATGTCGCCGATGTGGTTCCGGTGAACGTGGCGGAAACCGATCTGCGATCGGTGTTTCCGTCACTGAAGATGAGCCAGGGCTTCGATGTGGGGATGGAGATGTCCGGTTCGCAGGCAGCCCTTGATCAGATGGTCGAACACATGGTCATGGGTGGCCGCATCGCGATGCTGGGGATCCCGCCGGGAAAATCGCCGGTGGACTGGAGCCGCATCGTCTTCAAGGCGATCACCATCAAGGGCGTCTACGGGCGCGAGATCTTCGAGACCTGGTACAAGATGATTGCCATGCTGGAAAACGGCCTCGA
>PNJK01000038.1 GCA_013821825.1 Rhodobacter sp. | reverse complement strand
TAAACATTGACGGGCGGCCGAATGCGAGCTAGAGATAACAATCTAGGGGAGAATCGGCCCAGCCGACGCCGTAAGGCAGAGACCCCAGGAAACAACCGAAGTGGTTGTTTCCTGGGGTCTTTTTGTTTTTGGAGAACAGGTAATGTCTGACACACCAAAGAAGATCGACATCATCTATAATTCGACACTTGTCTGTCCTTGGGACTGTGCCGTGTGTTGTGTCGATGCCGTCCATGTCAAGAAGCGCGGCGGCCGGATCGAAATCCGCTCCGACGGGCTGGAAACATTTGAGGAAATTCAGGTCACGAAGGACCAGTCGATCTACGACGTTGCCGCCAAACACCGGCAATCCAAGGGTCTGGAACTTGACCTTGACGCCAAGCGCCGTGTCATCGACCACCTGTCGGGCTATCAGGCGCGGATCGACGCGTCGGGCGGTGACGCCTTGTCGGTGCGCGAGAATTTCACGCTATTGCAGTATGCCGCCTCGCGACTTGGCAAGGCCAATGTCACGCTGACAGTGACGGGTGCCGGGTCAAGCGCCTTCCGCGCCGCCGAGATCGCCCCCCATATCGGCGAGTACAACTTCACGTTCGATGCCGAAACACTGGAAGACGTGGCGCTGCGTCCAGAAGGATACGCGGCGGGAAACCTGAAGAAGGCTCGCGCCTTCGTTCAGGTGGGAATCCCCACCCGGGCCGAAACGCCCCTGAGCCGGGCCATCCTGAACGAAGACCACCTGACGCGGCTTTACATGACGCTGCATGATGCAGGGATCGGCAAGCTTCTTGTGATGCGGCTGTTCCCGGTCGGACGGGGGACACTCTTGGAACATGAAATCCCGCAGGCTGAGGACTACCGCTTCGCCATTGGCGTCCTGAAGCGCCTTGAAGAAAAGCATGGCTGGCCGGTCGTCAAGGTGCAGTGCGCGCTGAAGCATCTCGTCGGGCTGCCAAGCAGCTCGGGCGGCAACCCCTGTGATCTGGTGACCGAAAGCTTTGGGTTGATGGCAGACGGCACCCTTCTTGCTTCGCCCTGGGCCATCGGTGGAACCGGTCGGCCGCTCGGACCGGAATGGGTGCTGGGCAACCTTGCCCGCGATCCCATGACGGTGATCCTGAACAGTCCGAAGGCCCAGGCCTTCCACGGCCGCGCAGGCGAGAATTGGGGCCACTGCAAGATCTTTTCGTACCTGAACTCGTCACTTCCCGATCCCTTTGACCGGATATTCGACACGGCCGATCCGGTGCTTGCGGGCTCTCCTGCCCATCCGGCAGCGCGCGAGCAGCTTAGCCTGCGCCTGTTCCAGTTGGCCAGCGGATAGACACGGCCATGCGACTTGCCGCATTCCTTGCCTTCAGTGTGCTGTCCGGCTTTCTGGAGTTGGGCATCATCCTTGCGGCTGCCCTTGGTCCTGGCCCCTTCATGGCTGCGGCGCTGACGGCCTTGGCCTACCAGATCGGGACATTGGTGCCGCTGCCGGTCACAATGACCCGATCAGCCACCCGCGCATTGGTCCTGTGTGGAGCAGCGCTGGCCCTTGCGGTGATCGCTGTCCCGACCATGGCCATCCAGTTGGCACTTGTTGCGGTGCTAAGCGCGGTCGTGAACCTGTCGCGCATGGCCCTGGGCAAGGCAACCGTCCCGACCACACTGAAGCGGTCATTCCGCGTGGCTGGTTTCCTGACCGCACCGCTAATGACGCTGCCGGGCGCATTGCCGGTCGCAGCCCTCGCCGTGCTGGCCCTTGGGTGTGCTGTGCTTTGGTCGCATCAGCCAACCCGCCGGACTGGCGGACTGCGGCCGGTGCCAACGATCACAGCGGCGCTTGTCGCCCACCAGATGCACTATTTCAGCTACTATGCCGTTGTGGTCGTCGTGCTGGCGATGACCTACGGACCTGTCTACGGTACCATCGGTTTTGTCATGGGCTGGATTTCATATATCTCGGCGCCGCATCTGGCCGGCCGACGACTTCCCGCCGAAACGCTGGTGATCGGGGGCCATATCGTGTTGGCTTTCGTGCTTGTGCTGCTTGCCGTCGCGACCCCGGGAGGCTGGGCCTGGCTGACCTTGTGGATACTGACAGGGTTCTTCGGTGGCATGGTTGTGTATCTGACAGGCCTCGCGCGCGAGCGATTTGGTTTCGACGAAGCCGCCTTGACGGGAACCGAGAACGCCGGCCATGCGCTGGGTGCGCTGGTCGCCTGCCTTTGGCTTGCGGTTGGCGGGGCGGCGGGGAACCTGTTCTTCATCGCCGCGGTCTTCGCGTTGATGACCGCGGCCCTTGTCGGCCAGGCTGTCAAGCAACGCAGCCGACCTTTCAGGAGAAGGGCGTCATGACGCGGAACGCTTCATCCGAACGCAGCTACGCCGCGCGTCTTGGCGCCTTGTCTTGGCCGATCGGCATAGACCTTGCGCTCTTGTTCACGACCTTTGTCACCGACAGCTACTTCCTCAGCCAACTGGGAGATCTTCCTGCCGGGGCCGTGGGCGCCTTGTTCCCGCTGTTCGGTCTTTTGGCGATGATCCTCAGACAGGTGGCCCAAGCCGGATCGGTCGTCAGCGCACATCTTGACGGAGAGGGCAATCAAGAGGCGGTTGCGCTTGCGCGGCGGACGACTTTCTGGAACGGCGTCGGCCTTGGCTTGGGCGCAGGGGCGATCCTTTTCGCCACGTCGGCCTACGTTCCCCGCCTGCTTGGACTTGCCGACGAAGCGGCACTGCACGCCACCATGTATATGGCAGTCATGGCGCCCGGCGTGGCCTTCCTGTCGTTGAAGCATACGTTTGCCGCCCTTCACCTCTCCGGCCAAAATTCGCGCCCGCAGATGAAAGCCGCGCTCTTGGCCGTGATCGTGAACGCTGCATTGAACGCTGCAGCGCTGGAGTTTTTCCAGCATCGCCTTCCGGTCGCGCAGCTTGTGGCGCTGATCGCCGGGGCCACCGTGGTTGCCTATGCGGTCAACGCGCTGGTGCTTTGGACCCTGATCCCCGACAGGCGCGCGCTGCTTCAGCCACCCAGCGGGACCGGAATGCTGCGCCGCATTTGGGCCAAGGCGGTGCCGACGGCGATCGAGCCCGCCGCTATCCAGATTCAATGGCTGGTCATCAGCGTCCTCGTTGCGTCCCTGGGCATCACTGCACTTGCCACGCGCATCTACGTGCTCAACATCGAAATGTTCGTTCTGACCTGGTCGATGTCCATCGCCATCGCGGCGCAGATTCTTACCTCATACGAGACCGGCGCTGGCAACGAAGCCGGAGCGCGTGCCGTCGTGGCCAGCGCCAATCGCATCGGTGCGGCGGGCGCGGCCCTGATCACCCTTGCAATGCTAACCGTCAGCAACCTTCTGATCGGCGTTTTCACGGACGATCCGGCAATCCTGTCGGCTGCACGCTGGATGCTGCTGATCGCCATCCCGACCGAAGCGGCAAAGGCCGTCTACAATACCACCTGCTGGGCGCTTGTCGCGCGCGGCGACAGCCGGTTCCCGGTGCTGGCAAGTCTTGCGCTCCTCTATGGGCTTGGGGTGCCGTTGGCCTATGCGCTGGCAATGCCGGCGGGGTTGGGCGTCGTCGGCATCTGGCTGGCACTGTGTATTGACGAAACCATCCGCGCGGCGGTCATGGTCTTGCGCTGGAATGCTGTGACCCGCCTTAGCTCGACCGTCCTCGATAGACCTGCCGGAGCATGAACATGGCCAAGGTATCCGTCATCGTCCCGACCTTTCGCTGCGTCGGCTATTTCGGTGCGACATTTCCCGCTCTGTGCCGCGCCCTGACGGACCTCGTCAAAGCGCATGAGGTCCAGTTGACGGTGGTTCTGAACCTCAGCGCCGCCGAGGACGAACGCGCGCTTCGCGACGCCCTCAGGACCAGCCCGGTCCCGTCCAATCTGCTGGTGCTGACCACGCCGGGGAAGAACAACGCCATCAACCACGGCGTTGCGCAGGCGCGCGCCGGGGGCAGCGAGATCGTCCAGATCGTTGACGACGATCAGGACTATGCACCCGGCACCCTGCGCATCAATGCCTACACCCTTGTTGCCCTTCGCGAACGCCTCGGCGTCGAAGGCCTGGTCGGGTCGCGCCACATCGTTACCCCCACAGGCTGGACCGGAGTGACCGACTGGGTCGCCCGGCTGGCCTTCGCGCCCGCCGAAGAGGCACCGCGCTTCTGCATCGGCGGCAGCATGTGCGCCTTTGCCGCGACCTTCCCCGAGCTTCCCCCAGACGCGACGGGCATTGCCGATGACGCCTATGTCTGCAATGTCTACTACCTGCGGCACCGTGACCTCTTCCGGCAATCCGGCTTCCTGCCAATCGTCTTTCCGCACGGCAGCACGATCCACTTTCGCACCGCCTGCCGTCGCGCCGAATATTTCCGCCAGCAGGTGCGCATCCGGTATGGCGTTCTGGCTGCTTACGCCGCATTTCCCGAACATGCCGACGAACTCCGCCGCCATTTCAACTGGCGCTACCACTGCGATGCCCGCTTTGCCCCGCGGCCGCGGCTGCTGGCAGGTCTGCGGGACCTGCTTCGCTGGCATGCCTTCAACCGCATGCGCCACCGGGCGAACCTTGCGGCCGAGGCAAGGCTCGCGTCCGGGATCGTCGGCGTCGACTGGAGCACGGCGGCAACCACAAAATCGGGCTCGCGGCCGGTCCGGGCAGCCCCGGCCACAGAGGTGATACAATGACCGCCGGATATGCCCAGCCCCTGTCCGAGGCCGAGCAACAGCTGCGCGGCAGCATGGTTGCTTTCGGCTTTCGCAAAGACGATGCCGTTCTCTACAGCCACATCCTTCGCTGTGGCTCGGTCTCATTCCAGCAGTTGCTCATAGCGACCCGCATAGAGCCCGACTGCCTGCGGGCTGCGCTGCGCAAGCTGGTGCTCCTGTGCCTGATCAGCGAACAGCGCGACACCGAACGAACCCGCTTTGTCGCGATATCGCCAGCGCAGGTCTGGGACGCGCTGATGTTCGACACGCTTTGGCGCACAGCAACCGATGCTGTCTCGGGGCTTCACGTGATGCCAATGCCGGGCGAGGCGCGCGCAGCGGGCATCGCTGCCATCCGCTCGGCGGCCATCGCCCTTGTCCCGAACCAGGGCAAGTCACCGTTTTGGTACCGCAAGAACTTTGACGACACCGACCAGTTCGCGCTGGCCTGCAGCGGCGCACTTTACGATGCGCGGACCAGCGTCGTGTCGGCCGAACGCCCGCCACGCCTGCCGCAAACAGCGCTCTTCTGGCCCGCCATCGTGGCCTGTTGCGCAAGGGGCGTGCGCTATACCCGCTACGCCACGGTAGACGAGATTTTTGTCCATGGCATCGACATCGTGACGCGCGATACCAAGGATATGCGCATCGACCTTCGCATCGCGCCTGCGGCGGCCTTTTCCGGCTCGATGTTCCTTGTCGATGATACGACCCTGTTCATATTCGGAACCGATAGCGGGACGGCCGGATTTTCCGCGCGGCAAAGCCGGAACCCGGCCGTGGTAGAGCGCCACATTCTTCGCAAGCTCGCTCCGCTTGCCGCAGCAGCGGTCCCCTTTGCCGAGGTGATCGGCCATGTCATCGACCATGTCGAGACGCCGCGGTCCGAGATTGCGCGTGCCGCCGATCACACGGTCTTCGACCTTGTCGCCCGACTGGGACGTTTTGCAGTGATCGGGCCGGACCAGCGCGCCAGCGCCGAAGCGCTTGCCGCGCAGGGCCTTCTGCAGCCGGTGCCCGGCGGATACGCGGTGGCCTTCGCGAGCAACCGCCACCTTGCAGCGCTCATCTAGCGAGGCCGCCATGCAGATCGTCGAACAGGAAGCCTCTTCGATCATCGTGCCAAGCCGGTTGCCGGATACGGATTACGTGATCAACCCCTATACCGGCTGCTCCTTCGCCTGTTCCTATTGCTACGCCTCCTTCATGGGGCGGTTCGTTGGCAAGTCGCGCGACGACTGGGGCAACTATGTCTACGTCAAAACCAACGCGGTCGAGCTCTTCCGCAAAGAGATCGCGCATTCCCGTTTTTCAACCGGCCCGACGCTGTTTCTCAGCTCGGTCACCGACGCCTGGCAAGGCCCCGAAGGCAAATACGAACTCGCGCGCGGCATTCTGGGCGAGCTTGTCCGCCGGTCCTATCCGGGCCGAGTGTCTATTCTGACGAAAAGCCCCCTTCTGTTGCGCGATGCCGAGCTTCTGTCAGCGCTGCCACATGCCGAGGTCGGCGTGACCGTCACCACCGATGATGACGCCATCGGCCGCATCTACGAGGCGCGCGCACCGCGCAACTCGGCGCGGCTTGACCTGCTGCGTGAACTTTCACAAAGGGGTGTCCCGACCTATGCCTTCCTCGGGCCACTGATGACGCATTACGTCGATGCGCCCGATGCGATGGATGCCTTGATCGGCCGCGTAGCGCAGACCGGGGTCCGCTTCGTCTATGCTGAGCTTCTAAACGTGGCCAGGCCTCTGATGCTCCGCCTGCAATCGGTGATGTCGGTCGATCAGACCGAAGCCGCGCGCTTTGTCGTCGCGCATGCCGACCCCGCTCGGCGGCAAAGGCTCTCAGAACTCGTCGTCCGACTTCTGGACAAGCATGGGCTGGAACTCCGGCTGGGCCGGGTCATCGACCATGCCGATCCCTCGACCCTGCGCAAATCAGGCAGCCCCGCCCCGCTAGCCCCTCTCAAACCACCCCAGCAAGGAGATGCGCGATGACCGAGGTAAAGTTCCTTCAGATCGAACCAACGACGCGCTGCAACTACACCTGCGGCTTCTGCGTCGGTCGGACGATGCACCAGACCGATTTGCCGCTGGCAATCTCCGACGCCGTCTTCCGGGCCTTTCCAACCCTTCAGGCTGTCGAGTTGCAGGGCGAGGGCGAACCGCTTCTGAACCGTAACTTCTTCCGGATCGCCGAAGGGGCGGCGGGCGCTGGGGCATCGATCTCGATGATCACAAACGGTAGCTTGCTTAGCGACGAGCGGGTGGAGCGTATCCTCTCCCTTCCCATCGAGCGCGTGGGCGTCTCGCTGGAATCGCCCGATGCCGCACGGTTCAAAACGATACGGGGTGGCGCATTCGGCAAGGTCCTTGAAGGCATTGCCCGCCTGCGTGATGCGCGCAATGCAAGCGGGCGCAGGCGTCCGGTCATCGGCCTGAACGTCACCGTTCTGAAAAGCACCCTGGCCGAGGCGGAAGACATCATCGCGCTTTACCGCAGCCTTGGCCTTGACGGCGGTATCTGGTTCCAGGGCCTGCAGGATCAGCAGACCTATGTCAGCGCCTATACACCGCTGATGGTCTCGGAGATGCTGTCGGCCGACGAGACGGGCAAGGTCGAAGCGCTCCGCAAGCGCTTTGACGAGGACGACACCATCGACAAGTCGGGACGCGACGTTGGCTTCTACCCGCGCCTTTTCGAAGACCTCTGGTCAGGGCCGCCGACTTGCCCATGGCTGGTTCAGGGTGGCTACATCTCGGCCGAGGGCGATTTCATGCCCTGCTGCCATGTCAAGGATGTTCGATGGTCGTTCGGGCGCGTCGGCAAAGATCCCGCCCCGGGCATTGTCGCCCGCCGCAACGCCATGGCCGGAGCCCTGCGTGATGGAGATATTCCTGAGCCCTGCGCGAACTGCTGGGTACTGGACTTCCTGCGGCCTGCGCACACTGCGACGGTCGCACATGGCGATGCGTCACTTGGCGCAATCGTTTAGGTCAGTCCTAGCGGATAGTGTCAAATACGGTTGATGGTGGTGAAAAACTCTTCGCTTGATCTGGGCCTAACCGACTGATTCAATTGATCCAGGCGGGCTGGAGGATCAGGCGATGATGGGTCGCAAGAGGTTCAGGAAGCGCTGTTTTACCGCTTCCGTATCGAGGATCACGTCCCCGCTGATCATCTTTTGCGCCGGATCGACTGGTTGCTCGACTTCGGCGCGATCCGCCACGAGCTTGAGGTGCTCTACAGCCATACGGGCCGACCCTCGGTTGATCCCGAGCTGATGATCCGCATGCTGCTGATCGGCTATCTTTACGGTATCCGGTCAGAGCGGCGGCTGGTTGACGAGGTCCATCTCAATTTGGCGTATCGCTGGTTTTGCCGTCTCGGCCTAGAGGGCCGGGTGCCAGACCGGTCGACCTTTTCCAAGAACCGCCACGGTCGGTTCGCAGACGGCGACACCGGCCCCTTTCTGGCATGGCTGCTCAAGCGCGAGATTGCACCGCACGTCCCTGTATTAGACCGCCAGCATCAGACGGACGGCAAATATGACCTGAGCCATTTCGCCTATGATGCCGACCGTGACAGCTTCACCTGTCTGGAGGGGCACGAGATGCGCCTTCGAAAGGTTGACCCGACGATGCGGATCAAACGGTATAGCGCAGATACGGAAACCTGCGGGGCCTGTCCGATCCGAAAAGCCTGCACCACTGCGCCCGCCCGGACCGTCACCCGTCACATGGACGAAGCCGCCCGTCAGATCGCCCGCGACTTGTCGCGGACCGAAAAGTTCACAGTGAGCCGCCGAAAGCGGAAAAAGGTCGAGATGCTGTTCGCCCACCTGAAGCGCAATCTTGGCTTCACCCGCCCCCGATTGCGCGGCTTGCGCGGAGCGGAGGACGAATTCCTCCTCGCCGCCACTGCGCAGAACCTAAAACGTCTGGCGAAACTGGTCCCGGCGTGAGGCCGGGACGGCTTTCGAAGCCCCCCTTCACTTCAACTGAAAACTAATCCGATTCAGCGGGTTAAATCGGCTCCAAAGTAGCCGACACAACATATGGTAGGCCGAGTTTTTCACCTATATCGGTGGTTACCGCCTGGGACAGAAACGTCTGAATTTTGTCCCAGGCCACCTACGCGAGGAGCCCTTAGCGGACCCTTAGGTCAGTTTGATTCGATGGCGGCCACCACTCTGATTTCGACGACTGCTCCCTCCCTGCGCAACCCTGCGACCTCGACCGCTGTCCACGCAGGAAAAGGGTCATAGACGTAATTGGAACGGACTGCGCAGAACCTGTCGAAATGATCCCGCAGACCGACATGGTAGGTCGTCATCTCGACAATCGAGCCGAAGTCCAGCCCGGCCTCCCGAAGAACTGCGCCGATCTTTTCAAATGCCTGCCCGAACTGTTTTTCCAGATTCTTTGGCATCGTGCCGTCTGGGCTGCTTCCAGTCATGCCAGTCACAAAGACATGGTTGCCGGAAATGATCCCCGGCGAAAGCTTGATCTGGTCGGCCGTTGTCCGTGACCCGCCCGCCGGATAGAGTGCCCTTCGCGTCATGCTCCCTCGCTCGTCTGGTGAGATGTCAGAATGCACGGTCCAGCACCAAAGGTCGAGCCGGTCGGCCAGATCGATGCTTCCAGCCCATTGCCGCCCTTCTGCACCTTGAATTAGACTTCCAGTAGCTGGGGCGTTCTGGGGAACCATCGGATGAAGTCGATCAAAGCAGGATACCTTGATATCCACTACCATGAGGTTGGGCCGGAAGGCGCTGATCCGGTGATCCTGCTGCATGGCTTTCCCTATGACACCCGTGCCTACAATGCTGTCGTCGGCACCCTCGCCGGACGGGGATTTCGCTGTCTTGTCCCCTATCTGCGCGGCTATGGTCCGACACGCTTCCTCTCGGCCGACACAATGCGTTCCGGTCAGCAAGCCGCGCTCGGCGCTGACCTCTTGGCATTCATGGACGCGCTTGAGATCAGGCGGGCCTTCCTCGGTGGATATGACTGGGGCGGACGTGCGGCCTGTATCGTGGCGGCACTTTGGCCGGGAGCGGGTGCGCGGCCTCGTTAGTTGCGGCCAAGGCTACAACATTCAAAATATTGCAGACGCCTGGCAACCGGCGCCTGCGGTAGAAGAAGCCCGCTACTGGTACATGTACTATTTCCACACGGAACGGGGGCGGGTTGGGCTGACACAGAACAGATACGACTTGTGCCGCCATATCTGGTCGCTTTGGTCACCAAGCTGGAGGTTCGACGATGAAACTTGGGCCGCAACGGCGGCCTCGCTCGATAACCCAGATTTTGTGGAGATCGTGCTACATTCTTACCGACACCGCTTTGGTGGCATTCCCGGTGATCCGACGTATGATGGGATCGAAGAACGTCTGGCCACACAGCCTGGTATTGCCGTCCCATGTATCGTGCTTCAGGGACGTGATGATGGGGTCGATCCACCTGCGGAAGAAGATTTCGACCGCGCGCATTACACCGGCCTCTATGAGCGCAGAATCATAGACGGAGCGGGTCACAACCTGCCCCAAGAAGCCCCAGAGGCATTTGCCGCTGCGATGCTGACGTTGGCAGGAGCGCGGTAAGCGAGCGGCGGCCAACTGCAGTTCTGTCCGCATCGCCGCCTGTCAGCATAGGACAAAAACCTCTGGACCGAATGTTGTAGTCAAATACGGTCGTTTCTGTCCCTGCCCCCTGCCCTGCCTCGTATCAAGGGTTTAGGATGGACAAAACCCCATGACAAAACCTTTGCGGTTTTGGGAGGTTTTTGGCACAGTGCGGCATGATCATCGGATATGCCCGCGTCAGCACAGACGACCAGAACCTAGACGGCCAGCTCGATGCCTTGAAGGCGGCGGGTGCAGAGAAGATATTTGCTGACAAGATCACCGGCACGGCCCGCAGCAGGCCCGAGCTGGACCGCTTGCTCGATCAACTGCGCCAGGGCGACGTGATCACCGTCACCAAGTATGACCGCCTTGCGCGGTCCTTGCGTGACCTTCTCGATATCGTGGACACGATCCAGGCACAGGGCGCGGGTTTTCGGTCGCTGGCCGAAGACATCGACACCACCACGCCCGCCGGTCGGCTGGTGTTTCATGTCTTCGCATCTATCGCCCAGTTTGAGAGGGAGCGGATTTCTGAACGAACCAAGGAGGGGTTGGAGGCGGCCCGCAAGCGTGGCCGGGTTGGCGGCAGACCTCCTGCCCTATCCGCTACTCAGCGCGTGGAAGTTCGGCGGATGCGCGACGAAGAAAGTCGGTCGATCCACGAAATAGCTCATCTGTTCAACGTTAGCACTAAGACTGTCAGAAGAGCATGAAGACGAGGTCTTGCGGTATTGTGCAAGAATACAATGCAGTGGACGGCGACCCCGAAAATCACCACTAAGGACGTGTGATGACTGAAAGAGACACCTTCAAGCCTCGAGCTAGGTTGCTGCAGCAACTGGGCGATCAATTGATCGGTACGCCTAGGCTTGCCGTATTTGAACTTGTCAAGAATGCCTACGACGCCGACGCCTCTTATGTCCGCGTGAAAATAAGGGGAATTGGCACAAAGGAACCGCGAATTTCAGTTCGCGACGACGGTTTTGGTATGTCTCCAGAGATCGTGCGAAACATCTGGTTGGTCATCGCCCACGACCACAAGGAGAAACAGCTTCAGAAAAGGGCCAGAACACTGAAAGGTCGACTGCCCCTTGGCTCAAAGGGGCTAGGCCGGTTGTCAGTTCATAAGCTTGGAAACAAGATTGAAATGATCACAAGGGCCGTCGACAAACAAGAAGTGGTTGTTCGCATAGACTGGAATGCGATGATGGCCCATGAATTTCTCGAGGATGCCAAGGTTGATATCGAAGTACGAACACCGTTAGTCTTCACGGGAGCGTCGACTGGAACTAGAATTCGTATATCCGAACTTAGAGAAATCCATTGGACGCGGGGTGAGGTGCGTCGCCTATACCGACAAATCACATCCATTTCCTCACCTTTTGGGAAGGAAAGCAGAGCTGACTTTGTGGCATCGCTTGAAGTCCCTGACTTTCCGCAATGGATAGAAAACCTACCCGACCCTGTGGAGCTTCTGAAGCGCGCGCCGTGGAAGTATTCCTTCCATTTCGACGGCACAAACTTTAGCTACAAATATGATTTCAAAAAGATTCCTGGCATCGGAAGAGAAGCGCGGCATGTCGAAGAGAATGACGTTCGGCTTTTGGTGCCACCATCCGAAAACGATGACGATGATCCACTATTTAGCGGAAAAGCTCAGGGGACTACTCTTCGAAAGGTCATTGCAGATCAAGGCATGCTAAAGGGGGTTGGGCCTGTCTCGGGAGAGTTCTTTGTTTTTGACTTAACGCCAAAAATTACTGCAAAGATTGGAGAGTCCAGTTTTATAAAAGACTTTCTTGATGAGAACGGCGGCATCCGCGTATATCGGGATGGAATTCGGGTCTATGACTATGGAGAGCGAAACAACGACTGGCTTGGGCTAGACCTGAAGCGAGTAAACAATCCAACCAAAGGACTTAGCCGCAACATCGTTGTAGGCCATATTTCCATAAATCAAGAGGATAGCTCTGGACTTGTCGAGAAGTCTAACCGTGAAGGCTTCATTGAGAATGCCGCATACGATAGTTTGCGCAGGATTGTGCTAGGTGCAATCGACCCCCTTCAGCGCGAGCGGGAAGTAGATCGAAAGGCTATTCGTGAACTCTTGGGGGACATTCAAGACCCTGAGACTAAGAGCATTATGGAGCCAGTGGCAAAGTTGCGGCTCATTGCAAGTAAGAATCACCTTTCGGGCCAGATTGATCCTCTCCTAGACCGTATTGAATACGAATATTCTTCTATGAAAGAACGACTGCTATCAACAGGCATCTCGGGCACAAGCTTGGCCGTGGTCTTTCATGAGATTGAGCAAGGTATACAATCACTTTACCGCAACCTAGAAGGGCATCCTGAAATGGATGGGGTGGCCGAGCAGGTCAAGGAGATGATGCGCCTTCTCGACGGGTTCTCGGACCTGCTACGGAAGAAGGACAGGAAGCCGGTCGATCTTAGGTCATTGGTCAAACGCGCGCGCGACTTGAACCGGATACGGTTTCGACATCACAGCGTGCGACTCGAGTGTCCGGCAGTCGAGGACGACGCCCCAAGTGTCACCGTGTCATGCTCGTTTGGCCTTACCTTGGGCGCGATCACTAATGTCATCGACAATGCTATATTCTGGATGCGGACGCGCTGGCCGGAGGAAGAAGGTGAAAGTGGGCGCGCGATCTACATGAATATTGAGTCTGACTTCGATGGGGGACCCGCGATAGTTATCGCGGATACTGGTCCCGGTTTTCAGGATGCGCCAGCCGAATTGGTGCGGCCATTCTACTCACGCCGCCCTGAGGGCATGGGTATGGGACTGTACTACGCGAATATGGTGATGGAGTTGAACGACGGTGCTCTCGTCTTTCCGGAGGCATCTGAGACCGACGTTCCAGACGTCTATGATGGCGCGGTTGTCGCGTTAAGGTTTTCTCCCCAAGAGGACTGACAATGTTCATTTATTCAAGATTCGTGCTGGTAGATGATAAAGAGCATCATCTTGTTGGACTAAAGAGAGCACTCGATTCCTTACGATTGGATTGCCATTCTAAGCTGTACTCGGA
This sequence comes from Rhodobacter sp., assembly GCA_013821825.1. Lineage (GTDB taxonomy): Bacteria > Pseudomonadota > Alphaproteobacteria > Rhodobacterales > Rhodobacteraceae > Tabrizicola. The sequence continues at coordinate 20,454 of PNJK01000038.1, read as the reverse complement.
TGAAACGGTGGCGGATTGGGTGCAGTTGCCTGGAACGCGAATTTTGTTCTTGGATCAGAATTTGACTACGGGCGCGACATTTGGCTCCGGCGACAAGGTTGCCTTTGCAGCGCTGCAAGAGGTAATTCAGAAGTTGATATGCCCTGATAGCGGGCCATACGGATTAATACTATGGGCCGAGCAACCGGAGTTGGAGGCCTTTAAGAAAGAGGTTTTTGAACGGTTTACCGGTGACGATTCGCGCTTCATACCTGCGTTCTTTGCCGCGCTGAGGAAGGGTGACTACATTAATACCTCCACTGGAGGTGAGATAGACGCTGCGAAGTTGCGAGCGGACATTCTGACACGGATGTCCGAGAATCCGCAGATGAAGGCTCTCATGACTTGGGAAGCTGACTGTGCTGCGGCGGTGGACGCTGTTCTCCGATCGGTAGTTGATCTTGTACCATTGGAGAATCGTCGCTCCGCTGACTTCTCGGTTGAGCTTGGGAAGGTGCTATATCGGCTGTCCCAAGCAGGCGCTGGGGCAAAGAAGGCACGCGATAATCCGCGTGAGTCGGTTAATCATGTACTCGTTCCAATACTGGCCGACCGTATCGCGGTGCACGATCCGGATAGTGGCAGGCACTTCGACTGGAACGAATCTTTGGTGGATTCAAAGGAAGTCCCCTCTCTATCGGCCCAGGCAGCAGTGAATACAGCCATACACCTTTCGTCCGTGCAAACCTTGGAGGACGGCAAGCTTTCCATCAAGGCGACAGACCTCGGCTCCGTTATCAACTTTCCACTTGGTGCCGTCGACGAGGCTCTTCAGGAAAAGTTTGGAGTTTCTGAAACGCAGCTTCGCGGTGAGTTATTCAGGGCCAAGGCGGGAGAGTGGGCTGATTGTAAGCTGCGTTTGGTGCAGATCGGCGCTTCTTGCGATCAAGCTCAACCAAAGCCTGGACCACTTCTGTACTTGCTAGGAATAGAGTGGTCATTTGCCAATCTTGATGGCAGCGAGAGCGCGGACAAGCCTACCATGTGGCTTGGCAACGGCGATAAGTTTGGCAGAGGTATCCCATGTCGCGCATCTGAATGGCAGTCGCCGGTGCTGCGGTTCCCGAATGCTGCGAACCCCGGAAAACTCTCAGTGTTTAAGAATCTATCATTCTCTTGCCCACCCAACCTTACGAAGACGTGGGTGCCTGTATATCGCCTGCGCGAGGCGCTCACGGATGAACTCACGCAAGAGTATGCACGATACATTTCGCGTCCTGGGATTGTTACTCTCCCGGCATACTGATGATGGCGTGTAGGTGGGTTGCTCGGTACAACTGATTGAGATCATGGTGTTTTACCCGAAACTGGCTGCGCCGCTTAATCACAGGCCTTGCTGTCCCGGCAGACTCGATCTTGATGCCTGGATCATAATATACGCTTCCCGCTGAAACTGCCGCCAGAAGCAGCAGGACGTCAGTGCCTTCGCAGAGCTGTACGACCGCCCCATAGCTGTACTCGGGCGGCGGAAACTGCATGAGGGACGGAACATAGACGGCCTTGGCGTGCTTGCGGTTCCAATGGGAGATGATGCCTCTAAAACCCCATGACGCCGCAATATTCTCGTCCCGGTCGAGCAGGACAATCCCGCCATCGAGATCGGTGATCTTGCCTGTGGCAGCATCGTATCCAGCCAGCCGCAGCACTAGACCGGTCTCCGGGTGCAAGTCACGGCTGGCGGCATAGACGCCGCCGAAGTTGATGCGGTCAGCCTTGCCCGACTTGTCGGCATAGCCATAGCGGCGCAGGAACGCGGCAACGCCTTCGTCGCGGTACAGGCCGCCGGTCGGCTCCGGTGTCATCAGTGTGACGGGGCTTTTCGCCCGGTAACTGGTGAAGTCGCTCACCCCGTATTGCTTTACTTCCCAGCCCATGAAGTCGGGATCAGCGTACCCGTTCGGGGAAATTCCCAGCTCAGCCTCCAGCGTATAGCCACCGCCATTGCGGGCGCTATAGGGTTCCGGCACCCCTGCCCTGCCCATCTTCTGCGATGCGATCCAGCCCTTCGTGTGGATACGCCGGAGAGCTGCCAGCAGCGCTTCTTTCGGATCAGTACCGCCCTGGCGCAGCTTTTCCAGATCGAGGAAGACGCCGGTTGCATCGAGGCCGTGCGCCGCAGCATCAAAGGCGCGGGCAACCGGATCGTCACTGGCCACGACATGGCCCAGCACGCGACCATCCGGGCATATGCCGAAAAACAGCACCCGGCCTTCGTCGCGTGATTTCATAAGGACATTTGGCGCGCGCTCCGCCCCGCGCAGAAAACCGGACATCCGCACTTCAGGATATTTCGGATAGAGGATCAGTTGCGCATCCGGCGCGGGCGTCACGCCTTCATCATCAAGCCAGAAGAAACGCACCATGGCCTTGGCCCTGTCGCGCACGCTGCCCGCACGGCTACTGTCGTCACTCTCGACCAATCCATGGGGAATGATGTTCAGTGCTCCGAAACCGCCGCCCAGATAAACTTGGTTCTTTGAGTTGTCATTCGGGGCGAGTCGCTTTGCATAGAAGCGGGCCGCCCCGTGTGCAGCCATCTGATCAAGCAGGCGGGTGAGCGGCGTTATCAATCCATTGACCTTCAATGCAGAATTCTTCTGCATCAGAGGACAACCAGCAGGACAATGAGTCAATGACCTGACCGGGTGGCAGGTGTCCCCTGCCCTTCAGCGCACACTCCCAGACGATTCCGCAGCGCCAGCCGCCCGCTCTGGCGGCTGTCCATGTGGTGGCGTCCCTCTCCTGGTTACGCCCGATCTTGGCCCGCCAGAATTCTTCGTGGCTTTTCGGCCAATGAAACATCGGGCAGTCATGGCCGTGCCAGAAGCAGCCATGCACCCAGATCAGCGCCTGATATTTCGGGAAGATCAGATCGGGCCTGCCGGGAAGGTCACGGCCATGAAGCCGGAACCGGAACCCGCGCGCATGAAGCCCCTTGCGGATGATCAGCTCAGGCTTTGTGTCCCGGCCCCGGATTGCCGCCATGTTGCGGCTCCGGGTGGTAGGGTCATGGACATCAGCCAACTTTGCGCAGGCCCGGCCCTTCGGTCAGCGCCAGAATATGCGGCCGCATCAGACGGGCCACTTCGGCAAAGACCGGCACCGCGACCGAGTTTCCGAACTGCTTATAGGCCTGCGTGTCCGAAACAGGGATGCGGAAGCTGTCATCATAGCCCATCAGGCGCGCGCACTCGCGCGGCGTCAGGCGGCGTGGATTGTTACCGGTTCCCCTGCTGACAAGGATCTCCGATCCGTCTTTGTAGTAGCGTGCTGACAGCGTCCGCGAGATGCTGTCGCCATCCACCAGCCCGAAGCCAAATCCGTTGCCCGCTGCTTTGTGCTTTGCCGCGTAGCCTTGCAGATACTGCCAGAGCTTATCGGTCAGGGTGTACTTGTCGCTCACCTTTGCATCAGGCCCTATCGTGAAATGGCTCTCAGGGGCTTCTGAGCCATTCTCCGGGTGCAGCACATCGCGCATACCCCGACCTGCCCTGCCCGGCAGGACCAGATCGTCATGAGAGAACCCAGTGTTTTCCCGGAACCCGACCATCACAATTCGCTCGCGGTGCTGTGGTACGAAATTGGCGGCATCAATGATCCGGGTGTGCAAAGTATAGCCCAGCTCTTCCGTCAGCTTGCGCCGGATCACTTCGAAGGTCCGGCCTTTGTCATGGCTTTTGAGGTTCTTAACGTTTTCCAGCAGGAACGCCGCCGGGCGGTGGTGCATCAGGACACGCAGTACATCGAAGAACAGCGTGCCCTGTGTTTCATCCTGGAACCCGTGCAACCGCCCGAGGGCGTTCTTCTTTGAGACCCCGGCGATGGAAAACGGCTGACATGGAAAGCCTGCCACCAGCACATCATGCTCGGGGATAGCGGCGGCATCCACTTCGCGGATATCGCCAGCGATTGGCCGGTTGTCAGGGAAGTTGGCATGATAGGTTTTCTGGGCGAAAGCATCCCACTCCGACGTAAAGACGCAGCGGCCCCCGGCGCTTTCCATGGCCTTGCGCAGGCCACCAATCCCGGCGAAGAGGTCGATGAAGGTGAATGCCCCGTCGTTCTGAACTGCTTTGCGCCCGGCAATCTGCATCTTCAGCAGGTTGATAACGCCTTCTCTCGGGGTCTCTTCGCCCCGCTTCCAGCGGTACAGATGGCCTTCTGAGTACCCCAGCACTTTCGCCGCCTCAGGCACAGTCCAGCCTGTCTGCTGAATCAGCATATCAAATTCGGTCATACTGCCCACACTCCCTGTCCCCATGTCTCTGGGAATATTTTTGACACTGTGGCGCTAAGATTCCCTTAATGCAAGAACATAAGAGAAACCACTGGGCGATGTGGCCGGAAGCGTTGCTTATCCGCAGGTTGACCGAGCGGTTGTTTCAAAACTTATTGAGGCTGGTGGCCGGTGTTGCGCAGCTCTTCTGAGAACCGCGTAACATTGATCTCCCCTGCCCGCTTTCGCGTTTGGGCAATGTCATAGCTGTTCTGCATCCGCATCAGCGTGTCCATGGAGACGCCGAACGCCTTCTCGATCCGAAGCGCCATTTCCGGCGACAGGTGCGACCGCTCGTTCAGCAACGCCGAAAGCGCTGCACGGGTGACGCCGAGCACTTCAGCAGCTCGCGTCACAGACAGATCGAGAGCTTCGACAATCTCGCTCTTTATGAACCCGCCAGGATGAGCCGGGTTCATCATCCGAATTTCACGCATCACGGTCATGGCCATCTCCTAGTGGTAGTCTTCATAGTCGAGGTCGATGATTTCGACTTCGTCCTTGTCGATCCGGAATGTCAGCCGCCAGTTCTTGGTGACAAACAAGCTCCAGGTCCCTTTGCGGTCGCCGGTCATCTGGTGAGCCTTCCAGCTTGGCACCGTCCGCAGCTCTTCTTCACGCTCCATGTCCTGCAGGAACGACAGGATGCGGCGCAGTTTTTCAACCACCGCTGACTGAAGGCCTGACGTGTCATCCGCTTCGATGAAGCGGCGCAGGCCCTTGTGAAGCACATTCCGAATTCGCATGCCCAAAGATATGCCGTCAGTCGTATAGTGTCAAGTTGCGCTATACGGCCTGAATTTTCTTATTGGATAATTTCAAATATCCGGTTAGTATAAATATCGGATTATATGGAGTTCGCCATGCCAACTGTCGTTATCGCATCACCTAAGGGCGGGGCCGGGAAATCTACTGCGGCCATTATCCTTGGGACGGAACTGGCCCATGCCGGTGCCGATGTGGTCATGCTGGACTGCGACCCTAACCATTCCCTGACCCTGTGGGCAGACCGAGGAGCCTTGCCTGACCGGATAAAGGTACTGTCTAACGTCACAGAATCTGACATCGTGAAGACCATCAAGCAGTACGACACAGACGGCCAGATCGTGGTCGTTGACCTTGAGGGCGTTGCATCACGCCTTGTATCTAGGGCCATTTCCCAAGGTGACCTGGTGATTACCCCCATGAGGGCCACGACGCTTGATGCTACAATCGGGGTCAGAGCGCTTCAGCTCATCGCCGAGGAGGAGGAGGCGCTGGATCGCAAGATACCGCATGCCGTAGTCTTCACGATGACCAAGGCCATCCGGTCCAAACAGCATAGCGGCATCGCAGAGTCGTTGGCAGGGCAGGGTGTCGATCTGATCAATCCGCCGCTTATGGAGCGCGCGGCATTCTCGGCGCTCTTTGAGTTCGGCGGAAACCTTCGAAACATGCCCGCCCAAGGCAATATGGACGGTGCGATAGAGAACGCGGCGCAGTTCGCTCAGGCCGTCTACAAACGTTTGACCGAGGGGGTTTGATATGTCGGATGGGAAGGCCTTCAACATTGACCTTGGCCGTCTGAAAAGCCGCGAGAAGGACAGTAGCCCGCAGGCAATTGAAAAGGCTGAGCGTGCCGGGGAAGAGCTGGGCTTCGTGCCGCGCGACAGGCAAAAACGGCGTGGGCGGAAACCCAGCCCCCGCACAGGGCAAGTGCATGCCAAGGTGCTGCCCGGCGTTTCAGATGAAATCGCCAACGAAGCCAAGCGCAGGGGGGTGCAGCAAGGCGTCATCATCGAAGAGGCTTGGGCATTGTATAAAAACAAATCCGGTATATAAAATTATCCGGTATCTTTTCTGTTCTGCATCCACTTGCGGCAGAACCCAAGGAAAGCGGCTTCAGGATTTCGCGGGGTTTCAGGCAGCCAGCTTCGCCACTCGCGTTCCAGAAAATGTACGTCAAAGCCAGGCGCGAGCATCCGCGCTGTCTCATAGACATCCGCGTCGAGCTGCGGTGCCGTCGCTTGCGGAAGCACCATCTTAACGCCTTGGCGGTTTGTGAAGGCAATCATGTCGTCTTGTTCGTCAAACGTAATCGAGTAGTCCGGCATGTGATCGTGCTCGCGGTCCTCGCGCACGATATTCAGGACCAGTCGCCGAAACTCCCGGAGCGTAGAGTTTGACCCGCACTTCTTCTGAAGCAGCGCCAAACTAACCCGCCATTCCTTCTGTGCGCCGCAGTGCTTGCGGGCAATCTCATAGATGCGGCGTTCGAGGGGCTTACGCAGCCGGAAATAGTCTCGGTGCAGCGTCAGCACTTCCTTGGACCTGATAGCATTGAACACCCAGTCTGAAAGCTTGATCTCGACTTCCTGCATGCGCCCGTCACGGGTTTCCCGCACAACTTCAGCGCTTTCGATCAGGCCGAAAGTTCGGAAAACTTCCTTGCCACCAGTGACGATATTTGTGCTGATCCTCGTACCGGCAAGCCGTTCGAGTGCGGCCTTCAGCTGGCCATAACCAGAGCCTGCCGTGTTCCGATTTGTAGCAACGAGCATGTCGAAGGCGCGGAACCGGACGACCTGCGAAACCTCCTTGCCCTCGTTCAAAGCTGTCATAAGCTGACTGATGCAGTAGATCAGCACATCACGGTCATGGACCGTTGCTAGGCCATCGACAGACGGCTTAATCGCTATCTTGATGCCGTTATGCTCGTACTCCCTGACCCGCGTGTCAGGCTTGGTAGAAAGCGAGAAGATCGGATGTTCCCTTGATACAGGGCAGCGGTAATCCGTCCAATTTGACCAAACGATTCCGAAAGATGTACTGTTGCAATATCTCGCCACTCCCCGTCTTGGCAGCGTACGCGGAAGGCACCAGGTGGTCTGTTTCTGTTTTGGTCATGCAAAGAATAAACTGCCGCCAAGAAACTGGCCTGTAAGCGGTCCGAATTACTCTTCTTTTTTTTGAGAAGTTCGGTGACCCGGCTACGCAAGGCAGCTATCACCGCGTCGGCACTATACTCCACCACTCGGAACCCTTTGAGTGCATGAAGCTTCTCACGAAGAGTATTGCCAGTGACCGAGGTCAAAAGTGCCGACCAAAGGTCCGGATGAATAAAGCGTGCGTTTGCCCAGGTGGGTAGACTTTGGCGCTTAACCTCATCTGTCGGAGGAGGGAACGCCGTTACTGTCGAGGGCATACTCTTGCCCTGCAAATCGATCAGAAGCCTGCTATCGTGAAAGTCCTCTGGCAGGGACTGGGCAATACCCGAAATTGCCTTGGCGCGTTCAACGAGGCTGAGGTCGGCCTCCCGCAGTATCGCCAGAATCTCCTTTGACCCTAATGCGCTCACCTTCAGCCTTTTTCGCAAGAGGCCCTCGTGCGCAGGCTCGCTCAATGAGGCTAGTTGACCAAAAAGTCGCTGAGGAAGATAGTTTGAATAGCCTGGTGGTCCGACCCTTGCTTGATCTGAACTCCGCCAAGAACCGTCCATACAGCGCACGAGTGGCAGTTGCCTGGCCCGGGCCCAAGAGGCTTCGGACACGGGCGTGAGCGCATCAGGAAAAGGTTGGTGAGCAAATAGCCACTTCAACGGTTCAGTGACCCGCTTCGATTCCCGGAGTTCGTCCAGAACCTCCGCGTGAAAACGTCCCAGCGCAGCCAAAACCACGTGGTTCTTCTCTGAGCCTTCGTTGATTGTCTTTCGGCTCGAGTCGAGTTCCAGAGTTGCATGGAACAGCCCTGAAAATGGCAAAGGTAGCGATGTCGGGAAGTAGCTGTGCAACCTGTTGGCAGTGTTACTTGCATCCAGACGCAGCGCTATTGCGAGTTCAAACTCTTTGCTGCCCTCGCCTTCACCAATCCCCCCGCGGCGCTGCCGAAGTATCCATTTCTGTTCAACGGTTTCCTGGTCGGTCTCAAGGACCAGTGAAACATCTCCGTTTTCCTTGGTGTCCTTTGTCCATCTCTTCTCGTCGCTGTCAGGCAAACGAATGCAGATGGCTTGGAGCGACTCCACAAAGAGCAGGAAGCTAGGCTCAAAAAGGCGGGCCTGTCCAACGAGATGTTGAAGCGCCCCATTGTCGCGCAGCGGGGCGGCTATCACGGTGTGATACCCTTGCTCCCGGAGGGTACGTGCATGTTGCAGCAATTCGCTCGTTCTGACATCACCAAGCCGCTCCAGTTCATCCCCGGTCGCTGGAAAAACAAGCAAAGGTGGCTGGTTGAAGCTTGTTTCAGAGAAGTTTGAAGCGATTTTGGTGTTGTTGGCAGCGAGTTTTTCAACGACTGCCTTGGCATGAATGCGGGAGAATCCGATCTCCAACGAACCGCTGCTGATTATTGGTGCATCAGTCCAGTTCAAAATTGCCCGAAAACCCAACCCCTTTGCGCCGATCATGCGTGCGGCACGCGTTGGTTTGTCACTGGTATGGGCCGTCATCAGCGCAGCAACGCCACGCTTTCGAAAATGTTGGCCGGTGTTGGCTACGAAGAGCGTGTTGCCGTTGACCTCGATGAGAACGCGCCCGCCACCACCAGTCTCGCTCGCGGCCCGCATAGTCTGCTGCAGTCTGCGCCTCGGTTCGGGAGTGACCTAGCAGAAACGCAGGTTTTGCCAGGTAAGCGTCAAAAGTTGACTAAAGCTCACTGGCAATGAACTCATCCCACGACGCAGCGTCCATTTGTTCGCCTAGTTCAATCACCGCCAGCCCTGCCTCAACCGTCATGTCCAAGTACCAGCCTTTCTCCGAGCCTGACGCAGTCCATAGTGGGACGACGACTGGCATCAATTCTTGTAACGCAGCAGTTTCCCGTAAAATCGCCTTCCATACGCCAATGCCTTAGCCGCCAGCTTCTTTCAAAGTCTTGCCATCAGCGGGTCTGCGCCAACTTTGGGGTCCGCTACAGTTGCCGTCCTTTACGACGCCACCGGCGATGCTCGGGCTTCCAAAAATGTGGTCCCGTGAAAACCGATAGAGGTCTGGATCACTGTCGACAACAAGAACGCCTTGGCGCACCAACCGATCACGTTCTTCGCGATCGCGCTTAACGCGCGGCGAGCCGTTGACCATGGCAGTCGAACCCTTCCGAACAAGGAACCCGTTTCCCTCCGGTCGGCCGAACGCTTGTGCCTTCTGCGGGCGCAATACGAACCAGTTGTCTTCACTCATCTTCTTCCTCCAGATCGTGCGTCCGAACATCGGACTAAACTTGCTTTTGGCGCTTTTCCCATGCTTCTGAGCCCGCCCGGCGAGCCATGGCAACCTCCTCAAACTGGCCATCCAAGGTTTGATCCCCGATCCGAACCGAATAGACTGCTTTGCGAGTTGCCGTATGAGTGGCGCGTTTGAAGATCGCCGCCACGGGTATCGTGGACTGTGCCTCATCGTAGGCGAAAAATTCCGCAACATCTGGATCATGTGGCTCCCACCAGAGTGGGCCGACTCTTGTCCGGTTTGAAACCTTGCGTCGTGCCAGTTCTTCTGTGAGAGCGTCTCGCAAGTACGCAGCTTGTAGGTGCTTGGGATCTTTGCTTAGAACCCTATTGGCGTTCACCAGCAGATCCTTGAGTTTCCTCGTTTCGGTATTTGGCAGATCACTAATAGTCTTTTCGATGTTCATCTGGTCACCAATCTGACAGGCCACAAAGAGTATTCACCAGCCGCATTTGTGCGATAGTCTCGCATTTCGCCTCACGCAGGCGCGGTGCGCCGAACACCAGCGAAAGACCCTTGGCGCGCGAAACTGCCACGTTGATCCGGTTGAGCGAAAACAGAAACTCCATCCCTCGCGACGTTTCCTCGGCCGAGGACGCGGTCATCGAGACGAGGCAGACCGGCGCCTCTTGCCCCTGGAACTTGTCTACTGTGCCGACGCGAATGCCATCGGGCAACGCATCACGGAGGGCATTCACTTGAGCATTGTATGGGGCGACGACGATGATGTCCGTCTGGCGCATCGGACGGCTTGAGCCATCCTTCTCGGTCCAGGTGCCCCGCAGCAGTTCAGACGTCGCGGCCTGAATGGCGGCCACCTCTTCGGAAGCAATCTGAGCATTGCCTTCGTGCGAAACCGGCACCCAGAATGCTCCAGCCTCGGGAAATGGTGCGCCAGTGACGCTTTGGCGGACGGTGTCAGGGTGGCTGGTGAGCCGCCCTTCATAGACTTGATCTGAAATGAAGCGGCAAACATCTGGGTGCATGCGCCTTGATATCGGCAGGAAGATTCCGCGATCAGGCGGCACGGTCGCATGTTCGCCCAGCATCCAGTCAAGGCAAGAGAGGTTCGCAGGCTCGGGATGCGCGCCTTGGATGACCTGCGGCAACTGGCGGGGGTCACCAACAAGCACGATGTTGCGCGCGGCCCGGCCCATGGCAGCCATGTTGGCAAGGCCAACTTGTCCTGCCTCGTCCACGAACAGCCAGTCGAAGGCTTGTACATTCTCGTCGCGAGTGAAGAACCAGGCAGTGGCGCCGACCACATGCTGGCCGCCAGCGGCATCGTCATTGCTGGTGGTCCGGCGAACGGCGCAACCCACGGGATAACCGTCATCCTCGCTTGACGTCTTGTGGACGAGATCGAGTGTGATCGGCAGATCGTCATCTTCCAGCGCGTCCAAACAGCCCATCAGCACATTGCGTATCGCCTCATGACTGTTTGATGTGACGCCCACGCGCGCGCCCTTCCTAACAAGGGCAAGGATCGCACGTGCAGTGACATAAGTCTTGCCGGTACCCGGCGGCCCCTGGACCGGCAGAACCGTCTCCTCCATCGCCGCGACAGCCGTGATTGTGCCCGCGACGGGATCGGTAACAGACTGCAGGGGCCCGCTGGCAAGGCGCGGCGCGGTACGAGACAGCAGGTCATCGACCGCCCTGTACGTGCGCGAACCGCACTGATCGGCGATCACGTCCCGCAGGGCGGCGGCGATCACGTCGGTGTTCAGGGGCCAGTCCGGGTGCAGCGTGAGCCGGTCCGTCAAAAGGTGCGCCTTAGCAGCCCCTGCTTTGACCGTGATCTGGCGCGCCGTGCGATCCATTTCCTGGATGCTTACTGTCGCGGGCGGACCGTCCACAACCGGTACAGTCGCGTTTCTTCCGCGCCGCAACTTCGTCTCCTGCTGGGGAAAGCGGTAGGTGCGTGCCATGGATCGCTTGACCTGTTCGACGGGCCCGGTGGCTTCTAGCCCGGCAAGCGCATCCAGATCGTCGATCAGATCGTCCTCGTCCTTGCCGACGCTGTCGAACACCGCCCATTGCGCAGGCTTGGCTTCGCGTTTGTGGAAAACGCCAAGGCTGAACAGCATATCCCGCCGATCTTGCGGTAAGCCGGAGGCGGCAAGCATTGACCGCAAGGCTTCGGTATCGGCGTCCTCTTCGGCCTCCTTGGGCCCTGCGTCCTGCCCGAGCACGGGCCAAGGCGCGGTCGGCCGAATACCCACTAGCCAATCGCGCAACTCCTCGGTCGAGATGCAGTCGACGCGGTTGTAATCCTCGATCTCGTCTAGGATCTGCTGATCACCCGTTTCGCGCCAGCGTTCATAGGCGACGACCGAACCCCCTGCGGTTTTCACCTCGCCATCTCGCTTGCGGCCATAGAAGGCTTCCATCGACTTGATGGAGTAATTGGCCTCTGACCCGATCAACCCGCCGCGCACCACGGCAAAAAGATCAACGAAACGGCGCTCGCGCAGCAGACGGTCGAGAAAGGCCTCGCCGATCCCATATTTCGTGGTCAGCCGCCGCAGCGCCGTGATTTCGTACGCGGCGTAGTGGTAGATGCGTGCGGCTGGATGCGCGTCGAGGCGGTCACGGAAGAACGAGAGCAATTCGGAAAGTGCCTGTGCCTCGGCGGCATGGTCATGGCCCCAGAACGCGCGAAACTCACCGTCGAACCAGACGCCATGCAGGTATTCCAGGCCGCCTTCGAAATGCGGATCGCCTTCGATGTCATAGAAGATGTCGCCGGGCTGCGGCTCGGGCAACAGCTCAAATCCCTTGCCAGGTTCGGGCGTACGCAGTTCGAACGTCGGCTCACCGGTCTTGCGAGCGTGCTGCAGCCGGGCTTGCGTGATCAGTCGCAGCCGGGTGTTTTCGGCCATACCACGAACCGGATAATCGAGGTTGGCCAGAGCTTCCATCGTGGCGATGCCCGCAGCTTCCAGCTTCTTAACCTGTCCACGGCTGATATTGGCCACGTTGAACAGGCTGTCCGCTGTCTGCCAGACGCTCTCACAATGATCGGCCCAGCGGCACAGGCCGCAATCGGCACAGGGAATGGGCCTTGTCGGCGTCGGGTTGGCCACAAAACCTTCCAGCCGTGCGCGGGCCATCCTTGCGTAGGCCGAATAGTCAGCAAGCCTCAGCGTTGCACGGGTACCGTCGCCAAGCTCGACATGGGCGAACTCGGGCGCGACACCCTGAACTTCGGTCAGCAGGTCGGAATAGAGCACCAGTTGAAGGACGTGTTTCGGATGCGGGCGGCGCTTAAGCTTTGTGTCGGCCACTTCATAGCTGAAAGCGCCAAGGGCCGAGGGGCGCTCCACGCGTTCCAGAAAATCCGACCACCCGCCCCAGTTGCCCGACAGGAACGCCCCCTGAAACACGACCTCCGGTCCGGCAGCAAGTGCAGCGCGGGTTGTGGCGGCGTTCTGCACAAGGTCGCCCCGCGCTACCTCCACGATACCGCGCCCTGCCGCGCCCAGCCGCGCGAGGTGCGCCGCCTCGTGGGCATCGCCCTGCTTTTGCAGCAGGGCGGCGTCCTCACTATCCTCGCGCGGATCCGGCCCCTCTCCCCGTAAACGAGATAGATCCAGTGTGGTCGCATGGGCGCAGCCCATGAACCGCATCAGGTCGGTCGCTGAGAAGAGCATATGGCCGCCAACGTCCCGCATGGTTGCTCCGAATGATCCGAACGCAACCCGCAAGGGAATCGCCTCGACAGATTGCAGGATCATCAATAGCTTGCATGGGTGTCAATCTCTGACACGCTTTAGCATCAAGGTAAGTTCATGTCGTTTTCCAAAGCGCAGGACTTGATCAGGCTCGCAAGGCTGGCGGCATCTCGGCGCAATGGGATCAGCCTCGATGAAATCTGCGAAGAGTTCGGCATTTCGCACCGGACCGCGCAGCGCATGACAGATGCGCTGGAGACCACCTTCATGAACGTAGAAGCGGAAGATGGTGATGACCGTCGCCGCCGTTGGCGCTTTGCTGATCCGATGCTCGACCGGCTGCAGCCCCGGCAAGAGACTGCCGTTGAAGCGTTGGAGATCGCGGGCCGCACTGCGCAGGCCGATGGACGCTTGCGCCACGCCTCTGCCCTTGCCGATTTGCGCGACGGTCTGCTTGCGCGTCTTGCACCAAAGGACGCCGCGCGCACCGAGGCCGATGCCGAAGCCGTCCTGACCGCGATGGGTTCTGTGACCAGACCCGGCCCTAGGGTCAACCTCGCCCCGAAAGTCCTTGATGCGGTGATCGAGGCCCTGCGCGGTCCCTTCCGTTTGCAACTACGTTACGGCGACCCCGACGCCCCAGAGCGGGTCATCGAGCCGCACGGCCTGCTTTTGGGGCACCGCAGCTATCTTGTCGCGCGGCAACCGTCACGGGGTGACACGATCCTGAACTTCCGAATGGACCGGATCCACACTGCCGAAGCCTTGGACGAGAGTTTCGCCTTCGCGCCCGGATTTTCACTGGAGGATTATGCAGCTCAGGCCTTTGGCGTCTATCAGGATCCCGCGCAATATGGCGAAGTGATCTGGCGATTTGCGCCTGAGGTCGCTTCCCGCGCCGCCGAGTTCCGCTTTCATCCCACGCAAGCTCTGGAACAGCAAGACGATGGCAGCCTGATCGTGAAGTTCCACGCGGCGGGGTGGCTCGAGATGGCATGGCATCTCTATCAATGGGGCAACAAGGTCGAGGTTGTTGCCCCGGAAGGGCTACGAACTTTGGTGGAAGGCTACCAGCGATCAGATTTTGACGGGCTACCGTGATCCGCTTTCAGAAAAGGAATTGAACGATGAAGGATGCTCTCGACCATGCTGCCCTGAAGACCAAGCAACGCGCCATCCGTGCGGGTTTTCCCGAAACCATGGGGTTGCGTGCCCATCGCGCCATCAGCTGGATCGGCCGCGCCGAAGCTTGCGGCGACGATGACGACGCCCGCTTCATCTTCCTTTGGATCGCCTTCAATGCGGCCTATGCAGACGAGCGAGAGTTTCAGACGGTAGCCCCCGGTGAACGTGCTGCTTTCGTGGACTTCTTTGGCAAACTGGTGGCTTTGGATGGGGGGCGGCGCATCTACAATGCGCTGTGGCAGCGGTTTTCCGGGCCAGTACGGATGCTGATGGAGAACCGCTATGTTTTCAACCCGTTCTGGCAGCATCACAATGGGATCGACGGGTTCGCGGACTGGGAAGATCGCTTCAGGGCTTCGGCCCGCTCCTTCGCGCAAGCGTTCCAAGTGGGCGACAGCGCCCGGGTTCTGAGCTTCGTCTTCGACCGGCTTTATGTACTACGCAATCAACTGGTTCACGGCGGCTCAACCTGGAACAGCGGCGTGAATCGGGCGCAGGTGCGCGACGGCGCCGCGATCCTCGCCTTCTTGCTTCCGGTCTTTGTGGATCTGATGATGGACAACCCGGGAAAGGATTGGGGCAAACCGTTCTATCCTGTCGTCGAATGACGCCACCAATTCACTTCTGGCTCGATATTTGGTTTTGATGTGAGTCTTGCTTGGTGTGATGGGCCCGATCCAGTCTGGACAGAGCCGGATTTGCCGGAGGCTCCAACCGCTGAGTAGCACCGCGACGCTCGCGGCAATGCCGCCCAGAATATCCGGCGGCTTGCTCAAGCGCAGGAATTCAATGGCTAAGCCGAACAGAACCCTGCAATAATTCGAGGAACCAGAACTGTTCGAGTATCCGATGCGCATCCTTCACACCGCCGATTGGCACATTGGCCAGACACTGAATGGCTGGTCTCGTGACCATGAACACCGGGCGTTTCTGGATCGTTTGCAGGATGTGATCCTGGCGGAAGACGTGGATGCGCTGCTTGTGGCGGGAGATGTCTTCGACGGGATCAATCCCTCTGGCGAAGCGCAGCGCCTTCTTTATGGGGCCATCGCGCGCATGGTTCGGTCGTGCCCACATCTGCAGATCATCTTGACGGCGGGTAACCACGATCCGGCACAACGTTTGGAAGCGCCTGAGGCAGTACTGAAAGAGTTGGGTGTCCATGTGCTTGGCACGTTACGCCGCGGCGCTGAAGGGGTCGATCTTGACAGGCATCTGATCGCGCTTCGGGACCGCCATGGAGCAATCCGCGCTCACGTACTGGCGGTTCCCTTCCTGCGCCAGGCCGACCTACCGGGCTTGCGCCTTGGCGCAGAGGATGGTGACGAACCCGCCATAACGGCAGCTGTCCGCGCCCTGCACCGCGAGATGACCGAGGCCGCAGTTGCCCGTGTGGGTGGGCTGCCGCTTCTGGCAATGGGCCATCTCACCTGTTCTGGCGGGCTTGCCTCTGACGGGGCAGAACGGCGCATCCTGATTGGCGGGGAACATGCGGTTCCACCAGATGTGTTCCCGGGCGAGCTTGCCTATGTCGCACTTGGTCATCTGCACAGGCCGCAATCTCTGGATGGTGGGCGGGTGCGCTATTCGGGCTCGGCCTTTCCACTGTCTGCCTCGGAGATCGCTTACGATCATGGAGTGACTTTGATCGATTTGTCGGATGGCGTGTCGCATCGGCATATCCCCATCGACCGGCCCGTGCCGATGTTTCGTCTCCCACGCTCCGGGTCGGGCAAACTGGAGGATATGCTGGCCGCGCTTGCCGAAATCACCTTGTCTTCCGACACCCCTCGCGACAAGCAACCGTTCTTGTATCTGTCATTGATAGCCGATCGCCCCGTCACCATGCTCGCGGCAGAAATCGAGACCCTGATGGAGCGGACTCCGGCGAGGCTCGCCGGCCTGTCGATCACGCGCAGCGATCAACCGGCACAGGAACGCCCGCCGGCTACCCTGGCGGAAACTTCGCCCGAGGATTTGTTCCTGTCCGCCTTCCAAGAGGTGCATGGCACCCCGCCCGACGCCCATCACCTTGCGGCCTTCCGCGATGCCCTGTCGGAGGCCTGATCCATGCGCATCCTGTCGATTTCCGGCCAGAACATCGCAAGCCTGTCAGACCGTTTCGAGATCGATTTTACCGCAGCTCCCCTTAATGGCGCAGGGCTTTTTGCCATCACGGGCGAAACCGGGGCGGGCAAGTCCTCTATCCTCGATGCCATGTGTCTGGCGCTCTACGGCGATGCGCCACGCCTTGCCACGGGCGCGTCCAGTGACGAGGTCCCCGATCCGTCGGGTGATGCAATCAAGGCCAAGGATGCACGCGCCATCCTGCGGCGCGGCGCGGTTCAAGGCTGGGCTGAGGTGCGCTTCACGGCTTCTTTGGACGGGCAGGATTACATCGCCCGCTGGCAGGCCCGGCGTGCCCGCGACAGGGCGGATGGCAAACTGCAAAATGTTTCAAGATCTTTGGCGCGGGCCGCAGATCAGCAGGTTCTGGCCAGCCAGACAACGGCTGTAACCGAGCAGGTCGTCACCCTGACCTGCCTGACCTATGAGGAGTTCCGCCGGACGGTCTTGCTTGCCCAGGGCGATTTCGACGCTTTCTTGCGCGCCGATACAAACGAACGCGCAGGTCTTCTGGAAAAGGTCACAGGCACCGGCCTTTACCGCGCTGTTTCCACGCGCGTGTTTGAACGGACTGAAGCAGCGCGTCAGGTGCATGATGGGCTCGCCCTGCGGCGGGGCGAGCATCGGTTGCTCTCTGAAGAAGAGCAAACCGCGCTGGCCGCGGAAAGTGCAGCACTTGTGGCAGAAAATGCGGCTGCCATCGCAGAACGGACCAAGCTGCAGGCAGATATGGAGCGCCATGCCCGCCATGCCGAAGCGGCCCGTCAGGTTGATCTAGCCGCGGGGATGGAATCCGCCACGCTTGTCGGGTTGGCCGCAGCAGTCCCGCAACGTGAGAGACTGGCTTTGATCGACAGGGCTGATCCGCTGCGGCCGCTTTGGACGAGGGCAAAGGAGGCCACGGCACGCATGGCAGCCGCCGCGGCCACCCTTGAAACCAAGCGTGGCCGTCGCAGTGAGGCGGAAGCGCGGGCCGAGGAATTGCGCGAGGCAGCAACTCTGTTCTCGGCCGACTTTGCCGCCAAAGAAGCCGAGTTCAAGGTTCTGGGTCCACAGTGGGATGAAGCGGCGGCGCTGGATTCAGAGATTTTATCGGCTGCAACCGAACTGACAACGGCACAATCCACCGCCAATTCAGCGGAGGCGGAAGCCAAGATCGCAGGAGATGCCCTGACCGACTTGCGCGCTGCGGTCACGCAGGCGGAAGCCGATTTATCTGAGGCGGATGCCGAGATCGCTGAGCTTGCGACAGCACTGCCCCTTGCCGATCGTTGGGAACAGGTCCGGGCAGATATCGGGGCGCATACCGCGGCGCAGGCCGCAGCAGCCAAGGCGGAAACGCAGGCTCTTGATGCCGAAGAGAAGCTCGGGGCGCTGCGGGCACAGGTCGACGGCTTGACCGCAGCCATCACGGAGGGAAGCGACAAGGAAGTCGCCCTTCAAGGTGAGGCCGCCCAGCTTTCCGCGCAGATAACCGCCTTGGAACTCAAGCATCCTGTGCAGGCATCGCGCCAACTGGCGGATCTGGCAACAGCCCTTGGCGGACTCCACCGCGCAGGGGAGGACCATGGCACCGCCAAGCGCGATCGGGCCTTGGCGGTGGCCCAAGAACAGGCTGGCATCGCAGGTGCAACCGTGGCAACCGCAGCAATCGCTAGCGCGGTCGAAGCAGTAATCCGGGCAGAGGCCCAAGTTGCCGTCCTTATTGCCCCCTCACAGCAGGCCGACCTTGCCTCATCGGACGTGGCGCGAAACCTGCGCCTGCATCTGGAACCCGGCACGCCCTGCCCTGTCTGTGGTTCTGCCGAGCACCCGATCCATGCCGATGCGGCCTTGGCAGATCTGGCGGCGCGGTTGCGGACAGATCTGGCTGCCGCCCGGACGGAAGCGCAGAGAGCTCGCGCGGCGCAAATGGAGGCAGAGCGGCAACGCGCCATACATGATGCCCAGTCTGCGCAGGCCAAGACGGTGATCGCCTTGACCGCCGCCCGCCTCGAAAAAGCCAAAGGCGAATGGACCGCGGCACGGTCACAAGCCCTCGCCCATCCCGGTTGCCCTGATGGCCTTCCCGAAACTCCGGACGAAGAGCAGAGTGCAGTCGGGGCTGCGCAATTGCACATCACTGCCGCACAGCAGGTCGCGGCGCAGGCACAGGATCGCCTTGGCCAAATGCGCAAAGATCTGGCCGCAATCGCAAGTCGCCGGGACGCCATCCAGGATGACCTGAAGACGAAGGCCAAAGACCGGGACGCCGTGACAACCGCGAAGACTGACGCCGACCGCATGCTCAGCCTGGCCCGGCAAGCGGCACAGAATCATCTGGCGACAGCGCAACTGCATGCATCCGCAGTCGGTCCATTCTTGGTGCCGCTGGAAGAGGCTGGCGATGCCCTGAATGATCCGGAGCTATTGGATCGATTGGGAATTCTGGTTGGCCGCGTCACCAAGGCGCGCGAAGCCCAAAGAGCGTCCAAGGATCTCTTGGCGCAGCTTGCCCCGCAGGTCTCTGGGCAGGTCAGCAAGACGGATGCCGCGCTGCAGTTGGCGGACCGCGCGCGAAAAGATGCAAAAGCCCGGCAACTGGCTCTGATAAACTTGCGCCAAAGACGGGCTCCGCTCCTTGGCGGGGAGCCTACCTCGGCGCATCGCACGCGTTTCAACGACAACCGTAAGGCGGCACTGGTCGCGCGTGATGACGCACAGAAGGCCTATGCCGAAGCCTCGAACCAGGCCGTTGCTGCGGTCACCGAGCAGCAATCTGCAGAGGCGGACCTGTCTTCAGCAGAAAACATGGCTTCGGTTGCGACGACGGAATTTGATCAGAGACGGTCAGACCTTGGCCTTTCGGTAGAGGATCTGGAAACCCTGTTCGCTCTGGGGCGCGATGAGGTTCAGGCAATGCGCGATCATCTGCGCGGCCTTGATGACGCCCTGACCGCCGCCCGCGCTGCCCTGAACGAACGCAAGCTAGATCTCTTGCGTCATCAACAAGATCTTCCCGAGACCCCGGCCGATGACTTGCGCACTCGCATCGAGGCGATTGACGCTGCCACGGTGCTGCATCAACAGCGGCAAGGCGCCATTGAAAACCAGATCGCCATCGATGCCGAAAACCGAGAGAAACTTGCCGGGTTGGAAGGGGAGATTGCCAAAGCCCGCGCCGAACTCGATGTCTGGCGGGCGGTCAATGCCGCGGTTGGATCCAAGAACGGGGATCGCTTTGCCCGTTTCGCACAATCAATCACCCTCGATGTGCTGGCAGACAGCGCAAATCGCCACCTCGCAGACTTGAACCCGCGCTATCGCTTGCGCCGCGCAGCCGACCTCGCCCTGCAGGTGGAAGACATCGACATGGGCGGCGAGGCCAGGGCAACGCGTAGTCTTTCAGGTGGGGAGCGTTTCCTCGTCTCCCTTGCCCTCGCACTGGCCCTGTCCCGAATGGGCAGCAAGGGCGGCTTGGCCGCGACATTGTTCATCGACGAGGGCTTCGGCTCCCTCGACGCCGCCAGCCTCGACCTCGCCATTGACGCTCTGGAAGGTCTGCAATCGCAGGGCCGACAGGTCGGCGTGATCAGCCATGTCGAGGCCATGAAAGATCGCATCCCGGTCCGCATCACGGTGACCAAACAAGGCGGCGGAAAAAGCGCTGTCAGGATTGCAGCGGACGGAACTACATGACGATTGCCAAAATCCTGTCGGAAGCGTCAGCATCGACGACACGTTCGACATCCTCGATGCAGATGCTAAGCACCATGCTTCCAGAACAATCGAGAGATGCGCGGCAATCCAGACAGAGTGCTCGTAATTGTTCGAAATCTCAAAGGCATGCCAGTTTTCTCTGATTTTCTAAGGACTTCGCGCCCTCTTGCTTCCACAGTGCTTCCACCGGTTTTGGAAACGCAAACGCCGCCCCGGAGGGCGGCGCATAAGCGTTTGATAAGACGTGTAA
>PNJK01000037.1 GCA_013821825.1 Rhodobacter sp. | reverse complement strand
GGCACCTTCCGCCGCTGGTCCTTGCGCCAGGTGCCGGAAGTGCAGGGCGCCTTCATGGCGATGGACGTGAACACCGGCCGGGTGCTGGCGATGCAGGGCGGGTTCAGCTATCAGGATTCGGTCTTCAACCGCACCACCCAGGCCACTCGCCAGCCGGGGTCCAGCTTCAAGCCTTTCGTCTATGCGGCGGCACTCGACAGCGGCTTTTCCCCCGCCACCATCGTCGTCGACGCCCCGATCGAGATCGACACGCCGCAGGGCCTCTGGACCCCAAAGAATGCCTCGAACAAATACTACGGCCCGACACCCTTGCGCACCGGGGTCGAACAGTCGCGCAACCTGATGACCGTGCGGGTCGCGCAGGAAATCGGCATGCAGGTTGTCGCGGGTTATGCCGAACGGTTCGGCGTCTATGACCGGATGGAGCCATTCCTTGCCAACGCGCTTGGTGCGCAAGAGACGACGCTGTTCAAGATGGTCGCGGCCTATTCGATGTTTGCCAATGGCGGTGAGAGGGTGGAACCGACGCTGGTCGACCGGGTGCAGGACCGGTTCGGCAAGACCATCTATCGCCACGACCAGCGCGTCTGCGAAGATTGCACCACGGCTGATCTGCCGCAGGGACAGGGGGTCAAGATCACCTCCGACCGCGAACGGGTGATAGACGCAGTCACTGCCTATCAGCTGACCTCGATGATGGAGGGGGTTGTCCAGCGCGGCACGGCAGCGGGGATCAACCTGCCGGTCCCGGTAGCTGGCAAGACCGGCACCACGAACGACAGCAAGGACGTGTGGTTCATCGGCTTTACCTCGACCATCGCGGCGGGCTGCTACATCGGCTATGACCAGCCGCGGACGATGGAGGGCGCCTCGGGCGGCGGCTTCTGTGGCCCGGTCTTCGAGGACTTCATGAAGGTCGCGATCAAGAAATACGGCGGGGCAGAGTTCGCGGTGCCGCCGGGCGGCTATTTCATCAAGATCGACCGGTTCACCGGCCAGCAACTGCCCGACGACGCCACAGGCGATTATGTAGTGGCCGAATACTTCCGCCAGGGCGAAGACCCGATCTTCGGACTTGGCGCGATGGTAGATGGCGGCTTTGCGATGGGTTCGAACCTGCCGCTCTTTGCCTACGGTGAAGGCGAAGGCGAAGGCGAAGGCAGCGAAGCCAGCGCCACCGTGACCAATGCCGATGGCGAGACCGTCGTCGTGCCCAAGAAGGCCGATTTCGGCACGGTCGCATCCGGCGGCCTTTACTGACCAAGCCTTCGGACGTTGGGCCGCACCCTTGCCGGGGCGCGGCCTTGCCGTTATCACGCCCACTCAAGATCAAGCCCCGCAAGACACCTCAGGACCAGAGCCCACCATGCGCGCCGAAACCCAAGCCAATATCGAAGCGATCCAGAAATCGCTGAAGCTTCTGGCGCAGCGTATGGATTGGGAAACCGCACCCCACCGGCTTGAGGAATTCGACGCCCTGATCGAGTCGCCCGATCTCTGGAACGACCCTGCCAAGGCGCAAAAGCTGATGCGGGACCGCCAGGGGCTGATCGACGCGGTCGGCACCTACAAGCTGATCGACAGCGGTTTGCGCGACAACGTGGAACTGATCGATATGGGCGAGGCCGAGGGCGACGCCGATATCGTGGTCGAAGCCGAAGCTGCGTTGGCCGAGCTGGCCAAGACAGCGGCGGCCAAAGAGCTTGAGGCGCTTCTGGACGGCGAGGCGGATGCCAACGACACCTTCCTGGAAATCAATGCCGGGGCAGGTGGCACGGAAAGCTGCGATTGGGCCAGCATGCTTGCGCGAATGTACGTTCGCTGGGCGGAATCGCACGGCTATACCGTTGAACTGCAGTCGGAATCCGAAGGCGACGGTGCGGGGATCAAATCCGCAAGCTACAAGATCTCTGGCAAGAACGCCTATGGCTGGCTGAAATCCGAGGCCGGGGTGCATCGCCTTGTCCGCATCTCGCCCTATGATAGCGCCGCGCGGCGGCACACCTCGTTCAGTTCGGTCTGGGTCTATCCGGTGGTCGATGACAACATCGATATCGAAGTGCAGGACAAGGACATCCGCATCGACACCTACCGGTCTTCGGGCGCGGGCGGCCAGCACGTCAACAAGACCGACTCGGCGGTGCGGATCACCCACTTCCCGACCAATATCGTTGTGACCTCCAGCTTGAAATCACAGCACCAGAACCGCGACATCGCGATGAAGGCGCTGAAGTCGCGGCTTTACCAGATGGAGCTGGACAAGCGGAACGCCGCCATCCTGGAAGCGCATGAAAGCAAGGGCGACGCGGGTTGGGGCAACCAGATCCGGTCCTATGTCCTCCAGCCCTACCAGATGGTGAAGGATTTGCGGACCGGGTATGAGACGTCCGACACCGCCGGGGTGCTGGACGGCGATCTGGACGGTTTCATGTCGGCAACCCTTGCGCTCAAGGCCAGCGGCAAGAAACGCAGCGATTTCGACGACGTCGACTGAGGTCGGAAAAGGCTGGCTTGCGGTCCGGCGCGCAATGGCATTGCCCGGCGATACGGTTCTGACGGTCTTCTCGTCCTTGCCCGGAAGGTTCAGCCTTGCATGAGCGCCCGCGCGAAGCCTAATATTCCGGCATGACTGCAACGCATTCTCCGGCCACGCCCGAGATCAACGAGGTTGACCTCTCCGACCTCCGTGCCAGCCTGTCGCTTGGCTGGCGTGATTTCACACGGGCACCGCTTTACGGGCTGGTCTTCTCGGCGGTCTACGTGCTTGGCGGCTGGCTGATCTGGTGGGCGACCACGACCAAGGGGCAGATCTGGTGGACCTTGCCGGCCAGCGCTGGTTTCCCGATCCTTGGCCCCTTCATCGCCTGCGGATTTTACGAGATTTCGCGTCGGCTGGAAGCGGGAGAGGCGTTGGACTTGGGGGTATTTGGGGTGATCTGGCGGCAGAAGGATCGGCAGATCCCTTCGATCGCGGCAGTTATCGTGGTGTTCTTCCTGTTCTGGAATTTCCTGGCCCACATGATCTTTGCGCTGTTCCTGGGCAATGCGCCGATGACCAACGTTTCCTCCTCGCTGGCCGTCTTCATGACGCCGGAAGGCGTGGTGATGCTGGTTGTGGGCACGGCTGTCGGGGCAGTCTTCGCGACGCTGCTGTTCAGCCTGACGGTGGTCAGTCTGCCGATGCTTCTGGAGCGCGAGGTGGATTTCGTGACTGCGATGCTGACCAGTTTTGCGCTCGTCCGGGAGAATCCGGTGGTCATGCTGGGCTGGGGCGCACTGATCGGGCTGGCGCTTTTCCTCGGCATGTTGCCGGGGTTCCTGGGGCTGTTCCTGGTCTTGCCGCTGTTCGGGCACGCCAGTTGGCACCTTTACCGCCGCGCGATCAGCTGACTGCCAGGCACCTTGCGTCGGCCCCAAAGAAAACAGGCAGCGGGATGCCCGCTGCCTGCATTCAGATAGACTGACGAATGGTTCAGTTGGCGTCGCCGGTCGACGTTGCCGGTAAGTCCAGCCGCATCGAGGACGAAACAGCGCCAGGGGCACGTCCGGTCGACAGCGGATCTTCCTGCCGCTGGACCGAGCCTTCGAAATGCGCACCGCTTTCGATAGCGATGGTCTTGTGGATGATGTCGCCTTCGACCCGCGCGGTCGAGGTCAGGCGCACTTTCAGGCCCCGGACCCGACCGATCACACGGCCATTGACCACGATGTCGTCGGCAACAATTTCACCGCGAATCGTAGCGCTTTCGCCAACCGTCAGCAGATGGGCGCGGATGTCGCCTTCCACCGTGCCCTCGACCTGGATGTCACCGGTCGTGCGCAGGTTGCCGACCACGGTCAGGTCGGAGGACAGAACCGAGACTGCCGCCTTGCCTTTCGGCGCCGACGGGGTGAAGTCCATGCTGGGTTTCGTCATTGGGGCCTCCGGGGCTTTTGGCTTCTCGACCTCGGCCTTGGGGCCCGGCTCGTTGATGCGGCTCTTAGAAAACATTTTTCGCTGCCTTTATTAAGGTCATCGGGTTAACGGCTGTGCCGTCGATGCGGACCTCGTAGTGAACGTGAGTGCCGGTGGACCGGCCTGAGTTGCCCATATCACCGATCTGGTCGCCGCGCGATACCCTTTGTCCTGCTTCGACCCTGATCTGGCTGAGATGCGCGTAGCGGGTCTCGATCCCGAAGTCGTGGCGGATTCTCACGATCCGGCCATAGGCGCCGTCCCATTCCGCCTGGATAATGACGCCGTCGGCGGTGGCATAGACCGGCGTGCCATAAGGCCCTGCCATATCGACACCTTCGTGCATGCGGTTTCCGGAACCCGTCGGGTCCTTGCGATTGCCGAACGCGCTGGTCAAGCGGAAACTGTCCCTGAGCGGCATCGCGAAAGGCGTCTTGAAGGCGGCGATCCGGTACAAGTTCATCCGGTCGAGACCGTCAAGGATGGCGTTGGCGCGCAGCTCTTCCGGGGTCAAGGCGCCGCCGGAGGTGGAAAAGGAAATCGGAGTGAGCGGCCCGCCCTGGCCGGAATAGCCGCTGCGCACGGTGTCAAGCAGGTCATCCGGGGACATCCCCGCCTCGCGGAACATTTTGTCCAGCGGTTCCATCGAGATGGCCACCGCCTCTTCCAGCTTGGCGAAGATGGCGTCGTTGCGCAGCTCGAGGCCGCGCTTTTCGTCGGCGATCAGGCGGGTCTCCTCGCGCGCGGCTTCGGCGTCGGCCAGCATCGCGTTGCGTTCTCCGGCGGTCAGGCCAAGGGCGCCGGTCAGGATTTCCAGCGTCGCCACCGCGTCACGGGCGCGGCCCATTTCGGTCGACCCGCCGGATTGTTCGTTCAGCGCGATGGTCACGCGATCGGCCTCGCCCCGGGCGTCGTCGCGTTCCTTGATGGTGCGGCGCAGGGTTTCCTGGATGGCCTCGACCCCGGTTTCCAGTTCGCGCCGCCGGTCTTCCGAGGCCAGCAGCCGCTCCTGCATCTCGGACACCTGATCAAGCGCCACGTTGAACCGTTCCTGGGCCCGCGCGGCCTCATCAGCGCGCAGGTCACGGTCGGCAGAAAGGGTGTTCAGCCGCTCTTCGTAAAGCGCTTGCTGGCGGACGGATTGCTCGCGGGCAGACCCGGCGCCAATGCTGTCCATCATGATCAGGGCGGTCGCAACGATGGTCCAGGCAAGGGCCAAGGTGCCACCGGCAAGGGCAATCACCTGGGTTGCCGAACGCAACCGAATGAATCGGGTTTCGGTATCGGACTTCAGGAACAGCCGCTGTTCAGGAAAATGCCGTTCCAGGCTTTGGTGAAACCGATAGGCGAGGCGATTCAGCAAGTTGGGGTCATCCGGATCTTGGCCGCTTTTCGGCTGGCTGGTCCCTTGTCCGCAGACGGTGTCCGCTCGGGCTGCCAACTGCTTAGCCAGCCCGTTTCAGGCCCGCAACAATTTTGACCGGAAGGCGGGCTATTCCGCGTGCGGCAGGGTTTTTGTCGGCAAGAAACCGCCGATCATCCTTCGGTCTCTGCAAGAGGCCAATAGAAATCGGGGGGAAGACCCGCATCAGCGCGTTTTTCCTCGTTGAAGGGCGGCTTCAGCGTGCCGTGGAAATAGCGGCGGACCAGGGTATGGAACACGTCTTTCGGGTCGGTTCCGTCACGCCCGCAAAGCCAGTTGAACCATTTCGAGCCATAGGCGACATGGGCGACTTCTTCGGCATAGATCACTTCAAGCGCCGCCACGGCCTGCGCCTCGCCCGCGTTGCGAAAGAGGGTGATCATGCCGGGCGTCACGTCCAGCCCGCGCGCCTCCAGCACCATCGGCACCACGGCGAGGCGACCGTGCAGGTCGCCCTCTGTATCTTCGGCGGCGCGCCACATCCCGGCGTGGGCAGGCAGGGCGCCGTAATGGCTTCCCATCGCCTCAAGGCAGTCACATATAAGATTGAAATGCTTGGCTTCTTCGTCGGCGGCCTTGACCCAGTCGTCATAGAACCCGATCGGCATTGGCTGGTCGGCAAAGCGGGCGATGATGTCCCAGTGCAGATCGACGGCGTTCAACTCGATATGCGCGACCGCGTGCAAAAGCGCGATTCGGCCCTGCGGGCTGCCGGGCCGGCGGCGAGGCACGTCCCTTGGGTCCAAAAGCTCGGGCAGCGCCGGGCGGGAAGGCCGGTCCGGCGGGGTGGCGGTGCCCACAGGCAAGGACGTGCCTGACGCACGGGCCGCGAACCATGTGGCTGCTTGACGGCGACAAAGGGCGGTCTTGGCCCGCCCGTCCGCCGTGGCCAGCACCTCGACCGCCATTTCAGCCAGTGTCTGCGTCATGGCCTCCGTCCCCCGGCAGTTTTCGAAGCGAAGAGCCGCGCGCCCGAGTTCAAAGCGCCTTCACGGCGGCCAGAACCTCATCGGCATGGCCCTTGACAGTGACCTTGTTCCAGACCTGCGCCACCTTGCCCACGCCATCGATCAGCACCGTTGTCCGCTGGATGCCCAAGGAGGTCTTTCCATACATGCTCTTCTCCAGCCAGACGCCGTAATCCTCGCAGGTGCGGCCGGTTTCGTCTGATGCAAGGATGATCGACAGCCCGAACTTCTTGCAGAACTTGTCATGGCTCTTGACGCTGTCTTTCGAGATGCCGACCACCGTCGCCCCGGCGGCGGTGAACTCGGCGAGGCGGGCATTGAAGTCCTGCGCTTCCAGCGTGCAGCCGGGGGTGTCGTCCTTGGGGTAGAAATAAAGGACCACCTTGTCCGGACGCAGGGCCGAAAGCGTCAGATTTGCGCCATCTTCGCGCGGCAGGGTGAAATCGGGGGCGGTTTGTCCGACGGAAATCATGGGCGGCTCCTTGCTTTGCGATGCATTGTGACTTTCGTTCTAGTTGCCTTCGGGCAAAGATAAAGGCAAGGACGCACGATCCTGCTGCCCCGGGCCAGAGAACGGCCTGCCCGGGCCACCGGGACCGGTAGACAAGTTCAGCGGGGCGCGCAGGCACATATGCAGGACGCAAGGGCGGGCCAGGATCACGGGACGATGCCCGGGGACCGGTTGGCCGACCCGGAGACCACCGCTTGTGCCGAAGTGCCGTCGCAAGCGGCCCCCGTCACGCCGCCTCGGACCCGCAGACCAAGGCGCCGACGCACACGGTTCAGCCTGACGGTTGTTCTCACTCTGGTCGCGCTGGCACTTGGGTTCAGCTACCTTGCGCTGGGTTACAGCGGAAAGACCCTGAGACTGCCCACCCTTGCCGTCGCTGAGATCGAGGCAAGGCTGAATGCAGGGCTGGTGGGGGCCAGCCTGCCACCGGGGACCGCCGTGTCGCTTGGCGGTGTGGAATTTGCGGTCGGTGCGACTTTCGTGCCGCGCTTCCGGCTTGAGGACATCCGCCTGATCGCGGCTGGTGGCAGGTCGCTTCTGGCCCTGCCCGAAGCTTTGGTGACCTTTGATCCAAAGGCGCTTTTGTCGGGCAAGATCCGGCCAAGCTCGGTCCGGCTGATCGGGGCGCGGCTTTCGGTGCGCCGGGACCCGGCCGGACGGCTGGATCTGGAACTTGGGGATAATGCCTTGGGTGCGGGCCCCAGAAGTCTGGGCGAGGTGCTGGTAGCCGCCGACGGGGTTTTCGCCACACCCGCGCTGGAAAGCCTGCGGGTGATCGAGGCCGAGGCCCTGACCCTGACCCTGACGGACCAGCGCGCGGGCCGGGCATGGCAGGTGGGAGACGGTCGCCTGACCATCGAAAACCGACCCGACTCCGTGGCGGCCGAACTGGGGCTGACGTTGCTGGAAGGCGCCGTACCGGCACAAGCGACGCTGACCGTGGTTTCGACCAAGGGCGGCGGCGGCGCCCGGCTGACTGCGCGGGTCGACAACATCGCCGCCGCAGATCTGGCTGCCATGTCCCCGCCTCTGGTCTGGCTTGGCTTCGTGCAAGCCCCGATCTCTGGCGCGCTTTCGGCGGGAATCGCCGCCGATGGACGGATTTCCGGGCTGACCGCCGATCTTGAATTCGCGGCCGGCAGTATCGCCCCCGGCGACGGCGCGCGCCCGATCGACTTTGACAGGGCGGCGCTTGCGCTCCGCTATGACCCGGTGAAGGCGCGGCTGACGCTGACCGATCTTGTCGTGGAAAGCCCCTCGCTGCGACTGCGGGCGAAGGGACATGGCGATCTGCTGGCAAAGGGGGGCGGTCCGCTTGCGGCGGGGGCTCTTCCCGAAAGCGTGCTGGCGCAGATCGCCCTTTCGGAAGTAATGGTGGACCCAGCGGGGCTGTTCGAGGAACCGGTTCGCTTCACCAAAGGCGCACTTGATCTGCGGCTGAGGCTGGCGCCGTTCCAGCTGGACATCGGCCAGCTTGCCCTGGTCGAAGCTGACGAGAGCCTTTTGCTTGCCGGATCGGTCGAGGCGGCAGAGGGCGGCTGGGGCGGCGCGTTGGACGTGCAGCTTGACCGGATCGACGCCGACCGGCTGCTGAAGCTGTGGCCGGTGTCGGTGGTGCCTAGGACCCGTGACTGGCTGGCAGAAAACGTGGGGCAGGCGACCCTGACCAATGTCCGCGCAGGCCTTCGTCTTGCGCCCGGCGTGGCCCCCCGCTTCAGTCTTGGCTACGAATTCGCCGAGGCCGAAGTGCGCTTCGTCAAGACCCTGCCGCCGGTTCTGAACGCGCGTGGCCATGCGACGCTTGAGACCAACACCTACACCGTCAACCTTGATCGCGGCCATGTCATCGCGCCCGAAGGCGGCCGGATCGAGGCGGACGGGTCGGTCTTCCAGGTGCTCGACATCACCGAGCGTCCGGCAACGGCGAAAATCAGGCTGGTCACGTCCTCGACCCTTACCGCCACCCTGTCGTTGCTGGATCAGGAACCGTTCAGCTTCTTTTCGCGGGCAGGGCAGCCTGTGAATCTGGGCGACGGACGGGCAGAACTGGTTACCACGCTGTTCATGCCGCTGAAACCAAGAGTGACCCTGCCAGAGGTCAGCTATGTCGTTTCGGGCCGGATCGTCGATTTCTCGT
This sequence comes from Rhodobacter sp., assembly GCA_013821825.1. Lineage (GTDB taxonomy): Bacteria > Pseudomonadota > Alphaproteobacteria > Rhodobacterales > Rhodobacteraceae > Tabrizicola. Next base: position 25,661 of record PNJK01000037.1, on the reverse strand, counting down.
CGCCCGCGCTGGTGGCGGGGCGCATCCTTGCCGCGCCCGAGGTCAGCGTGGCCGTCGATACCGAAGGGTTGTCGCTGTCGGGCAAGGGTACGCTTGACCTCTTGCCGATCGATCTCACCTATCTGCAGGGCTTCGGGCCAGAACAGCGGGGCAGGGCGCGGGTAAACGGCACGGTGATGCTGTCGGATGCCGCGTTGCGCGACCTTGGAATCGACCTGCCAAAGGGAGCGATTGCGGGCGAGGGTCCGGCAGCGATCGACATTGCGATCGTCAAGGACCTGCCGCCACAACTGACGCTGACCTCCAACCTTGTCGGCCTGTCGCTGCGGCTGGACGCACTTGGCTGGTCGAAGGGCGCCAACACCCGCGCGTCGCTTGACCTTGAGGCGCGGCTGTCGCGGCAACCCACGGTGGACCGTCTGGCGCTGTCGGCCCCGGGCCTGACGGCCGAGGGTGCGATTTCCACCCGCGACGGCGGCGGGCTGGCGGCGGCGCGCTTCTCGCGGGTCGTGGCGGGGGACTGGCTTGACGCTCCGGTTACCCTGACCGGCAACGGGCCGGGACGCGCGCTTGACGTGGCGATCACCGGCGGGCGGCTTGACATGCGCGCGATGCCCAAATCGGGCAGCGGCGGCGATACGGGCGGACCGATCCAGGTTGCGCTGGATCGGCTGGTCATCTCGCAGGGAATCACGTTGACCGACTTTCACGGGTCGTTTGGCTATCAGGGCGGGTTCAACGGGCGCTTCGACGCGGCGGTGAACGGTCGCGGCGCCATCGAGGGAGTGGTCGTCCCCGCCAAGGGCGGCAGCGCGTTCCGCATCACCTCGGACAATGCGGGCACCGTCATGGCGGCGGCGGGAATCTTCGAAAACGGTCGCGGCGGCAACCTTGACATGACCATGATCCCGCGCGGACCGGAGGGTCAGTATGACGGCAGGGCCACCTTCACCCGGATGCGGGTGCAGGATGCCCCGGCGCTGGCCGGCCTTCTCAACGCGGTTTCGGTCGTGGGTCTGTTGGAACAGATGAATGGCGAAGGGCTTGCTTTCAACAATGGTGAGGTGGATTTCATTCTGACCCCCGACGCAGTCGAGATCACCCAAGGCTCGGCGGTCGGGGCTTCGCTTGGCATCTCGTTTGCCGGTCTTTACCTGACCGCAGGCGGGCGGCTGGACCTTCAGGGGGTGATCTCGCCGATCTACCTTGTGAACGGCGTCGGCCAGATCTTCTCGCGCCGGGGTGAGGGGCTGTTCGGCTTCAACTACCGGGTGACCGGCACGGCGGATGCGCCGAATGTCTCGGTGAATCCTTTGTCGGTGCTGACACCCGGAATGTTCCGCGAGATCTTCCGCTCCGCCCCTCCGAACCTTAAGGACATCGGCGGATGAAGCTTGCCGACTTCGATTTTGACCTGCCCGAGGCGCTGATCGCCACGCGGCCCGCCCGGCCGCGCAGTGCCGCCCGGCTGTTGCTGGCCGAGGGCGACCAGATCAGCGACCGCCATGTCAGCGATCTGACCGACATCCTGCAACCCGGAGACCGGCTGGTTCTGAACAACACCAAGGTGATCCCGGCGCGGCTGTTTGGCACCCGCCAAAGGGGGGATGCCGTGGCCAGGATCGAGATCACGCTCTTGGAGCCGGGGGCGCAAGGCTGGCGCGCGCTGGCCAAGCCCCTGCGCAAGGTGAATGAGGGTGAAGTCATCCGCTTTTCCGACCGGCTTTCCGCCACGGTCGCAGCCAGGACGGAAACCGACCTGACGCTGACCTTCGCCCTGAGAGGCGATGATTTCGACAAGGCCCTGGCCGAGGCGGGTGTGATGCCGCTGCCGCCCTATATCGCGGCCAAGCGCGCGGCCGACGACCTTGACCGCACCGATTACCAGACCGTTTTCGCCCGCCATGCTGGTGCCGTCGCTGCCCCGACCGCCAGCCTTCACTTCGACGAGGCGCTGTTGCGCGCCCTGACTGCAAAAGGCGTGACCTTCACCGAAGTCACCCTGCATGTCGGCGCCGGCACTTTCCTGCCGGTCAAGGTCGAGGACGTGACCAGCCATCGGATGCACGCCGAATGGGGCCGGGTCAGCGCCACCGCCGCCGCGGAGATCAACGCGACCAGGCGGGCGGGCGGCCGGGTGATCCCCGTGGGCACCACCGCGCTGCGCCTGATCGAAAGTGCGGCCAGCCCCGACGGCACCCTGCACCCCTGGGAGGGCGAGACCGACATCTTCATCTATCCCGGCTACCGGTTCCGGGTGACCGATGCGCTGATGACCAACTTCCACCTGCCGAAATCGACGCTGGTCATGCTGGTCGCGGCGTTGATGGGCGAGGCCCGCATCCGCCGCATCTATGACCATGCGATTGCCAGCGGCTACCGCTTCTTTTCCTACGGCGACAGCTCGCTTCTGATCCCCGAAAGGTCCCGGTCATGAGCTGTTTCGCGCGGAAAACCATCCGCTCCGGCATGATCATCGCCGCGAACTCCGGGATTGCCCGCCGCGGCCCCGGTCTTGCCGCCCCGGTCGCAGCCTTGCCGCTGGTGCCGATCCCGGGCATGATCCGGCTCCGGCGCGATGCCTGCGACACCGCGCGGATCGCGTCCCGTGCCGAGGCAACTCTCCGGGATCTCTGGCCGTCGATGCCGATGGTGCTGCCGCTTCTCTGGCCAGGCACCCGTTCCAACCTGCCGATCTGAAAGACCCCTGATGCTGAAAGTCATGTTGCACTCCTGGCCCTTGCTGATGGGCGTCATGCTGTTGATGGTCGGCAACGGCGTTCAGGGGACGCTTCTGGGCATCCGCGGCAATATCGAGGGCTTTTCGACCTACGAGCTTTCCTATGTCATGTCGGCCTACTTTCTGGGCTTCCTGTTCGGATCGCTGGTGGCGCCCCGGTTGATCCGCAAGGTCGGCCACATCCGGGTTTTCGCGGCCCTTGGCTCGTTCATTTCGGCCATTCTGGTGATCTACCCGGTCTATCCCGACTGGATCGTCTGGACCGTGCTGCGGGTGATGGCGGGGTTCTGCTTTTCCGGCATCTACATCACCGCCGAAAGCTGGATCAACAACACCGCAAGCAACGAGACCCGGGGGCAGGCGCTGTCGGCCTATATGATCGTGCAGATGCTGGGTATCATCGCCAGTCAGGTGCTGTTGAACCTGCCGGACGCCTCGGGTTTTGCGCTGTTCATCATCCCGTCGGTGCTGGTGTCGCTGGCCTTCATGCCGATCCTGCTGGCACCCACGCCGGCACCCGCATTTGACAGCACGCGGCGCATTTCCTTTGCCCGGTTGTTCCGCATCTCGCCGCTTGGCTGCGCCGGGATGCTGCTGACCGGGGGGGTCTTTTCGGCCATGTTCGGCATGGCTTCGGTCTGGGGCGCGCAGGTCGGACTCAGCGTGCGCGAGATCTCGATCTTCGTCGGCAGCCTCTATGTCGGCGGGCTGGTCCTGCAATATCCGATCGGCTGGGCCTCGGACCGGCTTGACCGCCGGATGTTGATCATGGGGCTCTCGGCGCTTGCCGCCGTGGCGATGCTGGTCGCGGCCTTTGTCCCATTGCCCTTCACCGCGCTGATCGTCGTGGCTGTCGTCCTTGGCGGTATCACCAACCCGGTCTATGCACTGCTCATCGCGCATACCAATGATTTCCTGCTGCGCGAGCAGATGGCTGGGGCCTCGGCCGGGTTGATCTTTCTGAACGGGTTCGGGGCGATCTTTGGCCCCCTCGTCACCGGCTGGATGATGGAGACGGTGGGCTCCGGTGGATTTTTCCTTTTCATCGGGGGGCTTTACATCGCCTTGGCCGGCTACGCGCTATACCGGATGACCCGCCGGGCCGCACCCGAAGTTTCGGGCGCTTTCCGGGGCGTATCGCCCGGGGCCTCGTCACTGGCGGTAGACGCGGTTCTGGAAAAGGGGCACGAGGCCCGGACCTGAGATCACCGGTCGCGGCGCGCCTGTTGCAGGTGATGCGGCGAGTGTCACGGTTGAACCGGCAATTCGATTGACAGGAAATGGCACCGGCCCGGGCTGGCAAGCGCCCGGGGCTGCCTTGGCGGCGCCTCAGACCGTAGCTCGCATCGCCAAGGCCATTCGCGATTCAACGCCAAGTTTGCGAAACATGTTCTCAAGATGCTTTTGGACAGTGCGCGCGCTGATGGCGAGGATCAGGCTGATCTCGGCGTTGGTCTTTCCCGCCGCTACTAGCGTGACGATCTCTTTTTCGCGTCCGGTGAGTGGCAGAGCCGAAGCATCGACAGCGGCGACTGCCCGACCGGACCTCAATACCACGTAGCCACCGCTTGGGTCGGGAATGTAATTCGCTGTCAGCTTCATGCCGGATTGCACTTTGCTGAAGGTGCGCCAATCCCGGCTGGGTGATCTGCTCAATCCCCAATCACGGCTTTCAAAGAAAGCGTTGGCCAACGGCGCTGGCAGGCTCCCCTCCCAGGCCGGGCAGTCGAAAAAGAACTGCCGGAGCACTTTCTGGGCGGCCACATCGCCCGTCACCACACCCTCACGCGAAACGCGAAGAACGTGCCAGCCCCCCGTGCTATCAAGACTTTGTATGGACGCAAAATTAACGTCGGTGCTTGCATGGTCAGCACCCGGATGGCGAATCGGTTCCGGGTCAAGCCCAGAATTGGTCGTCTTTTTCCCACCCATAGGCGCAGCGCACCTTCGACCCCGGATAGTGCAAAGAATACGATCCGGTCGGCGGCCTGTCAAACCGACCAACCCCCGCGCGAGCAGCGGACGCTCACGCGGAGGTTGGATTGGTGCGGACGCTTTAGGCAATTGCCAGGACTGCTTGCCCTGACATGGCCTCCGTGACGCCCGAGGTCGTTGGCAACAACACATCGCGGAACGTGTCCAGCGTCGCCAGCATGCTCGGCAGCGCAGCCTTCAGCGCTTGTTCGTCAAGCCATTCTCCGATTAGGCAATAGTCACCCGCGCCGATTCTGATGATCGTACCCTGCTGCAAGCTCGGCCAATTGACCTTGCCGGGGCCATGAGCGCTCAGAAACGCGTGGTCCTTTCCGGGCCGGACCTTAAAGCGAACGACGTTGAAGGCTGTCATGTCTCACACCTTCGCAGCTGACGGTACGAGAGCAGCATTGATGAAATTCTCGATGGGTGCCTTGCCGTCCTGCAGCATCAGGATTTCCCCCTTTAGCCGGTCTCCTGCGACCACACCCTTCCAGACGAGCTTGCCATAGCGGGGGCTCTCCGTCTCGGCGTTGAAGCGAATATTTTCGCCGTCAGCAATCGCACTGTAGGGTGCGTCGCCATAACCATACTGGTCGCAGGCACTGGAACGGAAGCGGCCATCGGCGAAGGTCAAGGTGTCGAGATCGCCGCTGCTCTTGCCCTTTTCGATGAACTGGCCGCGGTAAGACTTCCCATCAAGCAACGACGCGCCTTCGACATGTGTGTGGCCTGAAGCGTAGTCGACCATGCCCTGGAAATCGACGACGACAGCCGGCTCGTTTCCGACGGTCCAAGCGTCATGCCCGCTTGGCAAGACCGACACATCGCCGGGCTTGCAATCGAATTCGCTTCCGTCATCCATCTTCACCCGCAAGATGCCGGAGACGTGGTACTGGAAATGCGGCGCTTCGCAGCTTTTCGTGTTCACGAGCGGCTGCACCGAGGTCGCCCAGCGCCAGCCGGGTTCAAACACCGCCCGTCCGATCATTGCGCCACCGATCTTGATGAGTTCAACTCTGCCCTTGGGGAATTCCCGGACTTCGTCTGCCTTGCCGAAAGCCTTCACCTCGGCTTTCGCCAGTGCTGCGTCCAGTCCATGCATATGAGTCGCCATTTCCTTCCTCCATCTCTTGTCCACGGTCTGTGGAACATGCGGAACACATAAGGCCAGGTGCGCCGGGGACCCAATACGCATGTTGGCGTAGCGGCCTCGGGCGTTTTCTGAGGCGTCAAGCTTGGCACATCCTCGCATGCGGCAGACGCGGTTCTGGAAAAGCGGCACGAGGCCCGGACCTGAGATCACCGGTTGCGGCGGGCGCGTTTCCCTGCAACGCTGAGGTCAAAGAGGGAGGCACCATGTCCGATCCGGTGGAAGTTCTGGAATTCTGGATCGGCGAGATCGGCCCCAATGGCTGGTATGCCGGAGGCGCGGAAATCGACGCCACCTGCCGTGACCGGTTTGGCGATCTCTGGCAGGCGGCGCATGACGGCGGGCTTGACCATTGGGTCGATGGCACGATCGGCACGCTGGCCTATCTGATCGTGACTGACCAGTTCCCGCGCAACATCCACCGCGATACTCCCCTGGCCTTTGCCACCGACGCCCGCGCCCGCGCCGCCGCGCGCAAGGCCGTGGCCGAGGGATGGGACATGAACGCCCCGGAACCGGAACGGCAGTTTTTCTACATGCCCTTCGAACACTCGGAAGATCCGCAGGACCAGATCCTTGCCGTGGAGTATCTGACCGAAAGGCTTTCGTCCAAGCCCGACCTGGGCCTGCACGCCCGCGCGCATCAGGAAGTGATCCGCCGCTTCGGCCGCTTTCCGACCCGCAATGCGGCGCTGGGGCGCATCTCGTCCGCCGACGAACAGGCCTATCTCGACGAGGGCGGCTACATGGCTGTGGTCAACCGGCTAAGAAGCCATGCGCCCGATGCATAGGCCTGCGGCAATGCCTGCGTTGCCTGGGCGCGAAGAATAGTTTAAGGGCAAACTACTTTTTCCGTGGGAGGAAATGATGGCCAGCCAAAGCTTCGACGTGATCGTGATCGGTGCCGGACCGGGGGGCTACGTCGCCGCCATCCGCGCCAGCCAGCTTGGCCTCAAGGTCGCCATCGTCGAACGCGAACATCTTGGCGGCATCTGCCTGAACTGGGGTTGCATCCCGACCAAGGCGATGCTCCGCAGCGCCGAGGTCTTTCACCTGATGCACCGCGCGAAGGAATTCGGCCTTGGCGCCACCGGTATCAGCTATGATCTGCCCGCCGTCGTCGCCCGCTCACGCGGGGTGGCGAAACAGCTGTCGGGCGGCATTGGCCACCTGATGAAGAAGAACAAGGTCACCGTCTTCATGGGCGCGGCCACGATCCCCGCCAAAGGCAGCGTCAGCGTCAAGACCGACAAGGGCACCGAAACATTGACCGCCAAGTCGATCATCCTTGCAACTGGCGCCCGCGCCCGCGAACTGCCGGGGCTGGAGGCGGACGGTGATCTCGTGTGGTCCTACAAGCACGCCCTCGTCGCGACCCGCATGCCGAAGAAGCTGCTGGTCATCGGTTCCGGCGCCATCGGCATCGAATTCGCCAGCTTCTTCAATACCCTTGGCGCGAACACGACCGTTGTCGAGGTGATGGACCGTATCCTGCCGGTCGAAGACGCCGAAATCTCGGCCTTCGCGAAGAAAAGCTTCGTGAAGCAGGGCATGAAGATCATTGAGAAGGCCACGGTCAAGAAGCTGGATCGCAAGCCGGGGCAGGGCGTGACCGCCCATATCGAGTCCGGCGGCAAGACCGAGACCATGGACTTCGACACCGTGATTTCCGCCGTGGGCATCGTCGGCAACGTCGAAAACCTTGGCCTTGAGGCCTTGGGCGTCAAGATCGACCGCACCCATGTGGTGACCGACGAATACTGCCGCACCGGCGTCGAGGGCCTTTTCGCCATCGGCGACATCGCGGGGGCGCCCTGGCTTGCCCACAAGGCCAGCCACGAAGGCGTCATGGTCGCCGAACTGATCGCCGGCAAGCACCCGCACCCGATCAAGCCCAACTCCATCGCCGGCTGCACCTATTGCCAGCCCCAGGTCGCCAGCGTTGGTCTGACCGAGGAAAAGGCGAAAGCCGCCGGCTACACCCTGAAAGTCGGTCGCTTCCCCTTCATCGGCAACGGCAAGGCGATCGCCCTGGGCGAGGCCGAAGGCATGATCAAGACCATCTTTGACGCCAAGACCGGCGAGATGCTGGGCGCCCATATGGTCGGCGCCGAAGTGACCGAACTGATCCAGGGCTATGTCGTCGGTCGCGCGCTGGAGACCACCGAGGAAGACCTGATGAACACCGTCTTCCCGCACCCGACCCTATCCGAGATGATGCACGAGGCCGTGCTCGACGCCTACGGCCGCGCCCTGCACATCTAGGGTCTTCCTCTCCGTGCAAATATCTCTTGCGGAGCGGGAGCCAAGCGGCCCCAGCCGCGCAGGCGACCCAAGAACGGCGCGGCGGCTCTGCAGCCGCTCCGCATTACACCCGCATTGACTGGTGCAACGGCGGGTGACCGGCTAACAAGTCGCATGCGCCAGCTCCCCCCGATGATCCTTGTTATTCTTCTCTGGTGCGCAGGCCTTGGGGCTGCCGCACAATTCGGCAAGATTTCAATCCTTTACGACACCCTGCGCAGCACCTATGGCGGCAACGGCGAGGTGGCGCTTGGCCTTGTCGTCTCCATCGTCGGCATGGTCGGGCTGATCTTCGGCACCACCGCAGGCCTGCTGGTTGCCCGCATCGGCCCGCGCCGCGCCATCGTTGCGGCGCTTCTGGCCGGGGCCGCAATGTCGGCGCTGCAGTCCCTCATGCCCGCATACCCGGTGATGCTGGCCTCGCGCATTGTCGAGGGCGCCTCGCATCTGGCCATCGTCGTCGTCGGCCCGACGATGATCGCCATGCTGGCCCCTGAAAACCGGCGTCCGCTGGCGATGACGCTGTGGTCCAGTTTCTTTGGCGTTACCTACACCGCCCTGGCGCTGATCGGGCCCAGTGTCACCGCGACCGGCCTCTTTCTCGGCCATTCCGCCTATATGGCGGCGCTGGCGGCAATCCTTGCCGCAACCCTGCCGATCGACCCGCGCCAGCCCGTGGCACCGCTTGGCAACCTGTTGCAGCAACACGCCCGCATCTATGCGTCGCCCCGCCTTGCCGCCCCGGCGATGGGCTTTTGCTGCTACACCTTCCTTTATGTCGCCGTCCTGACCTTGGTGCCGCCCGAGACGCCCGCATCGCACCGGGCCCTCATCGCCGCCGGAATGCCGCTGGTTTCCATCGCGGTCTCGCTGAGCCTTGGTGTGCGCCTGCTGCGCGTGATGCCGGCAGTCCGTCTGGTGCAATGGGGATACGGCATCGCCATACCCGGCTTCCTGATCCTCTGGGCCTTCTGGGGCATTGGGGCAGGGATGGTGGCCGGCGGCTTCATCCTGTCCGGCGCACTTGGAATCGTGCAGGGCGCCAGCTTCGCCTTGATCCCCGAGTTGAACGCTACCCCCGACGCCCGTGCCCGCGCTGCCGGGGCGGTGGCGCAACTCGGCAATCTTGGGACCACGACCGGAACGCCCGTCCTTGCCGCCCTCATCGCCGCAAGCGGCCCGGCGGGCCTCGCGCTGGCCGCCATCGGTCTCTGCGCCATCGGCATCGGAGTGCACCGCCTTCAGGCACGTCGCCGCCAACTGCGGGCAGATTGACGTTCGTTCTCTTTTCGTTCACAAATTCTGGTTGGAGACTCGGCCGCAACACACTATCTGTGGCGCGGCATCCGGGGGTGATCATGGCCGAACAGAAGTTCATCGAGGTACGGGGCGCCCGCGAGCATAACCTCAAGGGCGTGGATGTCAGCATTCCCCGCGACCGGCTGGTGGTGATCACCGGGCTTTCGGGGTCGGGCAAGTCGTCGCTGGCCTTCGACACGATCTACGCCGAAGGCCAGCGTCGCTATGTCGAATCGTTGTCGGCATATGCCCGGCAATTCCTTGATATGATGGGAAAACCTGACGTCGACCATATCTCTGGTCTTAGTCCCGCGATTTCCATCGAGCAGAAGACCACCTCGAAGAACCCCCGTTCCACCGTCGGCACGGTGACCGAGATCTACGACTACCTCCGCCTGCTTTTCGCCCGCGTCGGCACGCCCTACAGCCCGGCAACCGGCCTGCCGATCACGGCCATGCAGGTGCAGGACATGGTTGATGCCGTGATGACGATGCCCGAAGGCACCCGCGCCTACCTCCTGGCCCCGATCATCCGCGACCGGAAGGGCGAGTACAAAAAGGAATTCCTTGACCTGCGCAAGCAGGGTTTCCAGCGCGTCAAGGTTAACGGCAGCTTCCACGAACTCGAAGACCCGCCGGTTCTGGACAAGAAATTTCGTCACAACATCGACGTGGTGGTCGACCGGATCGTGGTGAAGGAAGGGATCGAGACGCGGCTGGCCGACAGTTTCCGCACGGCCCTGAACCTTGCCGACGGGATCGCGGTGATCGAACTTGCCGAAACCAGGGAAGGCGAGGATTCCACCCGCATCACCTATTCCGAGAAATTCGCCTGCCCGGTTTCCGGCTTCACAATCGCCGAGATCGAGCCGCGCCTGTTCAGCTTCAACGCCCCATTCGGGGCCTGCCCGGCCTGCGACGGCCTTGGGGTCGAGCTTTTCTTTGACGACCGGCTTGTTGTCCCCGACCAGAACCTGACCCTGCTGCAGGGTGCGATCGCCCCATGGTCCAAGTCGAAATCGCCTTACCTGACCCAGACCATGGAGGCGCTTTCCAATCATTACGGTTTCAATCTGAAGTCCAAGTGGAAAGACCTGCCGGACACGGTAAAGGACCTCTTCCTGCAAGGCTCGAAGGGCGAGGAGATCCAGTTCCGCTATGACGAGGGCGGCCGGGTCTACCAGGTCAAGCGCGTCTACGAAGGCATCATCCCCAACATGGAACGCCGCTACCGCGAGACGGATTCTGCCTGGTCCCGCGAGGAAATGGAGCGTTATCAGGCCAACCGCGCCTGTGGCGCTTGTGGCGGCTACCGCCTGAAGCCCGAGGCGCTGGCCGTCAAGATCGCCAAGCTGCACATCGGCCAGGTGGTGCAGATGTCGATCACCGAAGCCTTTGCCTGGATCGAAGGTGTGGCTGAAACACTGACCAAACAGCAGAATGAAATCGCCCGTGCGATTCTGAAGGAAATCCGTGAACGTCTTGGATTCCTTGTGAATGTCGGCCTGAACTACCTGACGATGAGCCGCGCCGCCGGCACCCTTTCTGGTGGGGAATCGCAACGCATCCGGCTTGCCAGCCAGATCGGTTCGGGCCTTACGGGCGTGCTTTATGTGCTGGACGAACCCTCCATCGGTTTGCACCAGCGCGACAACGCCCGGTTGCTGACGACGCTGAAGAACCTGCGCGATGCCGGCAACACCGTTCTGGTGGTGGAGCATGACGAAGACGCGATCCGCGAGGCGGATTACGTCTTCGACATGGGGCCGGGTGCCGGGGTGCATGGCGGCATGGTGGTCAGCCATGGCACACCCGCCGAGGTCGCCGCCGACCCCGCAAGCCTGACCGGCCAATATCTGTCAGGCAACCGCGAAATCTCGGTGCCGAAGACCCGCCGCAAGGGCAATGGGAAGAAACTGACCGTGGTCGGCGCGACAGGGAACAACCTGAAGAATGTGACCGCCGAGTTCCCCTTGGGCAAATTCGTCTGCGTGACCGGCGTGTCTGGCGGCGGCAAGTCGTCGCTGACCATCGAGACGCTTTACAAGACCGCCGCCGGCCGCCTGAACGGCGCGCACGAAACCCCGGCGCCCTGCGAGACGATCAAGGGCTTCGAACACCTCGACAAGGTCATCGACATCGACCAGCGCGCCATCGGCCGCACCCCCCGGTCAAACCCCGCCACCTACACCGGTGCCTTCACCCCGATTCGCGACTGGTTCGCAGGCCTGCCGGAATCCAAGGCACGCGGATATCAGCCGGGCCGGTTCAGCTTCAACGTCAAGGGTGGGCGGTGCGAGGCCTGCCAGGGCGACGGGGTCCTGAAGATCGAGATGAACTTCCTGCCCGACGTCTATGTGACCTGCGAGACTTGCAAGGGTCAGCGCTACAACCGCGAAACACTGGAAGTGAAGTTCAAGAACAAAAGCATAGCCAACGTTCTTGATATGACCTGTGAAGATGCGAAATCCTTCTTTCAGGCCGTCCCGGCGATCCGGGAAAAGATGGATGCGCTGTGTGAGGTGGGTCTTGGCTATATCAAGGTCGGCCAGCAGGCCACCACCCTGTCAGGCGGCGAAGCTCAGCGGGTGAAGCTGTCCAAGGAACTTTCCCGCCGCGCCACAGGCCGCACGCTTTACATCCTGGACGAACCAACCACCGGCCTGCACTTCGAAGACGTGAGGAAACTGCTGGAAGTCCTTCATTCTCTTGTGGAACAAGGGAACACTGTGATCGTGATCGAACACAACCTCGACGTGGTGAAGACGGCCGACTGGGTCATCGATATCGGCCCCGAAGGCGGCGACGGCGGCGGTGAGATCGTCGCCACCGGCACCCCGGAAGACATCGTCAAGGTCGAGGCGAGCCACACCGGCCGTTATCTGAAGGACCTTCTTCGACCCAGGAAGATGGCGGCGGAATAGGCGTCAGTCCAGCACCCGGTCGATGATGCGCACAGCCTCGATCACCGTCAGCGTGTCACGCATGACACGCAGGATCTGGTTGTCGACGCGCAGATAGGTGCTGCCGTCGTCATAGTCACGCAGATTCCAGCGGTCCCAGTCGGAGCGGGGGATCAGGATATAGGTGTCGTCCACCCGGTCGCCACGTTGCCACGACTTGCCGACCTGGCCCGGCGGGACGCAAGGCACGGCTTTCTTGGCAAGTCCTGGCGGGCAATGCTTGTTCTTGGCTTCGGCCGGAACGCTGATCATCAAGGCGCCGACGGCAAGGGCGATGGCAACGAGGGCGCGCGGGCGGGCCATGGGAAACTCCTGCAATTGATCTGCAGCAACAATGCCGCAGCCGATGATCCGGTTCCACCCTCGTTCTGGCCTGACGCCGGTCCTCGGCAGCTTGCTGCCATCGCGCCGATTTTCTGGCGCGCATGCAAAGGCGCGGAACCGATTCCGGTTCCGCGCCTTCCACAAATCAAATCAACAGGTTCAGCTCAGTCCAGCGCCTTGAAGTTCAGGCTTGACCCGTCCTTGATGCCGCTGAACCAGCGCGCGGTCACGGTCTTGGTCTTGGTGTAGAACTTGAACGCATCCGGCCCGTACTGGTTCAGATCGCCGAAGGCCGAACGCTTCCAGCCACCGAAGCTGAAATATGACAGCGGCACGGGGATCGGGAAGTTGATCCCCACCATGCCGACGTTGACACGGGACGCAAAATCACGCGCCGTGTCGCCATCTGCCGTGTAGATCGCGGTCCCGTTGCCGTATTCGTTGTCCATCACCAGCTTCAGCGCAGCGTCATAGGACCCGGCGCGGACGGTCGAGAGGACCGGCCCGAAGATCTCCTGCTTGTAGATGTCCATGTCCGGGGTAACGTTGTCGAACAGCGAGGCGCCGACGAAGAAGCCGTTCTCATAACCCTGGATCTTCAGGCCACGGCCATCGATCACCAGCTTCGCACCCTGTTCGACACCCGAGTTGATCAGACCCAGCACCCGCTCTTGCGCCTGCTTGGTGATCAGTGGCCCGAAATCCACATCGTTTCCAGCGGTATAGGGGCCGACCTTCAACTTCTCGATCCGGGGGATCAGCCGCTCGATCAGCGCATCCGCCGTCTTCTGACCGACCGGTACCGCGACCGAAATTGCCATGCAGCGTTCGCCCGCAGCCCCATAGCCCGCACCGACCAGCGCATCCGCAGCCTTGTCCAGATCGGCATCCGGCATGATGATCATGTGGTTCTTGGCACCGCCAAAGCACTGCGCCCGCTTGCCGTTCGTGGCCGCGCGGCCATAGATGTACTGCGCAATCGGGGTCGACCCGACAAAGCCCACACCCTGAATGATCGGGTTGTCCAGAATGCCATCGACCACTTCCTTGTCGCCGTTCACCACCTGCAACACGCCATCCGGCAGCCCTGCTTCTTTCAGCAGTTCCGCAAGGTAAAGCGAGGTCGAGGGGCAACGCTCGGACGGCTTCAGAATCATCGCGTTGCCCGAGGAGAGAGCAGGGCCTATCTTCCAAAGCGGGATCATCGCGGGAAAGTTGAAAGGGGTGATGCCCGCAACCACGCCCAGCGGCTGGCGCATCGCGTAAAGGTCGATGCCGGGACCGGCGCTGTCCATCATTTCGCCCTTGAGCATCGCGGGTGCGCCCATGCAGACCTCGATCACCTCAAGGCCGCGCTGCACGTCGCCCTTGGCGTCGGGGATGGTCTTGCCATGTTCGCGGCTGACAAGTTCCGCCAGCTTTTCCATGTTCCGGTTGATCAGGTCACCAAAGGCCATCATCACCCGCGCCCGGCGCTGCGGGTTGGTGGCGGCCCAGCCAACCTGCGCCTTCGCGGCCTCCCGGATCGCGTGATCCAGTTCTGCAACCGTTGCCAGCGCGACCCGCGCCTGAACTTCGCCTGTGGCGGGGTTGTAGACATCGGCAAAACGGCCCGAAGTGCCTTTGACCAGTTGTCCGTTGATCCAGTGACCGATCTCTTGCATGGAATCCTCCCGAATATGCTGGGGCCGTTTTACACTTGCGGAAACGCCAGACAAAGCGGAAATATCCCAAAAGGGTTTTGCATTATTGCAAGATAAGGGGCCAGCATGGACTGGGACGACCTGCGCATCTTTCTGGCCGTGGCGCGGACCGAAAGCCTGTCGGCGGCTGGCAAGCGGCTGAAAGTCGATCCGGCCACCGTAGGCCGCCGCATCGCCCGGCTGGAGGAAGCGACCGGGGCGCGCCTGTTCGCCAAGTCGCCGCAGGGCTATGCCCTGACCGAGGAAGGCACCCGCCTTGTCCCCCACGCCGAAGCCGCCGAACGTGCAACCCTCGGTGCCGGAGAAAGCCTCTCTGGCCCGGGTGGCCTGACCGGGCAGATCCGCATTGGCGCCCCGGACGGCTGCGCGAATTACCTTCTGCCGCAGGTCCTGGCGCGCATCTGCGACGCGAACCCGGGGCTGGAGGTGCAGATCGTCGCACTTCCCAGGGTCTTCAACCTGTCCAAGCGCGAAGCCGACATGGCCATAGCGGTCTCACGCCCCGAAGCCGGGCGGCTGACCGTGCAGAAGCTGACCGACTACCAGCTGCACCTTGCCGCCAGCCGCGCCTATCTTGCCGCGCACCCGTTTCGGGGACCGGAAGATCTGCGCCACCACCGCTTTGTCGGTTATATCCCCGACATGATCTTCGACAAGGAACTCGACTACCTGGCCGAGATCGGGGCAGGGCCCGCCACACTGACGTCGAACTCGGTCTCGGTGCAGCTGAACTGGCTCCGCCACGGGGCGGGGATTGGGATCGTCCACGATTTCGCCCTGCCGACCGCGCCGGAGCTGGTCCGTGTCATTCCCGACCGCATCCATCTGACCCGCGCTTTCTGGCTGATCCGGCATGAAGGCGACGGGCGGCTGGACCGGCTGAACCGCTTTGCCGACCAGCTGACCGGTGAGGTCCGGGCCGAGATGGCGCGCCTGGAAGGCGCGGTGCGCTCCGCTGAAACGCAGGCTTGACAGAATCCCCTTGCGAGGCTGACGCTTACCCTCCGGTCTGGAGGAGGGGCCGTCCCATGCTCGTGCAACAAATCCTCAAGTCCAAGGGGGACTACGCGGTTGTGACCGTCCCGCCCGGAACCACTGTCAGCAAGGCGGCGGAACTGCTGTCATCGCGGCGGATCGGGGCGGTCGTCGTCTCGCCCGACGGCAAGCGCGTCGCCGGAATCATTTCCGAACGCGATATCGTCCGCGAACTTGGCAGGCTTGGCGCTTCCTGCCTGTCGGATACGGTAGATTCGCTGATGACGGCGAAGATCGTCTCCTGCACCCGCAACGAAAGCACCGATGAGGTGCTGGGCCGGATGACCGAAGGCCGGTTCCGCCACATGCCGGTGATGGAGGGCGACCAGATGGTCGGACTGATCTCGATCGGGGATGTGGTGAAGGCCCGGTTGATGGAGCTTTCCGCCGAAAAGGACGCGCTGGAAGGCATGATCAAGGGCTTCTAGGCCGCCGCTTCCTGCTGCGCCGGTCGCGACCCGGCAGGAAGCGCTCGCAAGCCGCGAGGCGCGGCAGGTTTTTGCTTGCACGCAGACGGTCGATATTGTTGCCTGCTGCGGCAGCGGGGTCAGAAGGGGTAAACCATGCGCATCGGGCTTTACCCGGGAACCTTTGATCCGGTCACCCTCGGCCATGTCGACATCATCCAGCGCGCCATGGCGCTGGTCGACCGTCTGGTTATCGGCGTCGCGATCAACCGCGACAAGGGCCCGCTTTTCACCCTGGATGAGCGCGTGGCGATGATCGAGGCCGAATGCGCCGCGATCACCGCCAAGACCGGCGGCGAGATCATCGTGCATCCGTTCGAGAACCTTCTGATCGACTGCGCCCGCGATGTCGGCGCCACGCTGATTCTTCGCGGCCTTCGGGCGGTGGCTGATTTCGAATACGAATTCCAGATGGTCGGCATGAATCGCGCGCTCGATTCCAGTATCGAGACCGTCTTCATGATGGCCGACGCGCGCCGTCAGGCGATTGCCTCGAAGCTGGTGAAGGAAATCGCCCGACTGGGCGGGGATGTGTCGAAGTTCGTGACGCCCCCCGTTGTCGTCGCCTTGAAGGCCAAGTTCGGCTGACATGCAAAGGGGGCCCATGGGCCCCCGGATCGTCGCGTCCTTTGCCTGCCCTCAGGCGGCCTTGCCATAGACGGCTTCGCGTGCGATGCGGTCGGCGTCGCCCCGGTAGATGCCGAGATCCAACGCCACATCCAGCGGCAGGTTGGCAATCTCGTCGCGGGTCGTCCGATACATCGCATAATTGCGGGCGGCGGTCTTCAGCATGTCGATCACGGTAATCATCTTATCGTCCTTTCAGTCGCGGGGGTCTGCTTGTCCTCCTCGCATGGTCAGTATGTAGGAAGACCGATAGCGCTAACAACGCCCAATGCTGCGGTGAGGCTATGCGTCTGGCGCATAGCTTCGGCAATGAAAGAGGGCGCCCGAGGGCGCCCTTTTCCGATAGAATTCAGCAGTTTCAGATCAACTTGCCCATCGCTACGGCTGTATCAGCCATGCGATTTGAGAAGCCCCATTCGTTGTCATACCAGCTCAGGATCGACACGAAGGTCCCGTCCATCACCTTGGTCTGGTCCATGTGGAACACCGATGAATGCGAGTCGTGGTTGAAATCCGACGAAACCAGCTTCTCCTGGGTATAACCAAGGATGCCCTTCAGCCGCCCCTCGGCCGCAGCCTTGATCGCTCCGTTCACTTCTTCCACGGACGTTGCGCGCTTGGCGATGAACTTCAGGTCCACCACCGAAACGTTCGGCGTCGGCACCCGCATCGCAAAGCCGTCCAGCTTGCCCTTCAACTCGGGCAGCACCAGACCCACGGCCTTTGCCGCTCCGGTCGAGGTCGGGATCATCGACAGCGCCGCCGCACGCCCGCGATACAGGTCCTTGTGCATCGTATCCAGCGTCGGCTGGTCGCCAGTGTAGGAGTGGATGGTGGTCATCATCCCCTTCTCGATCCCGATTGCCTGGTTCAGCACCTGCGCCACCGGCGACAGGCAGTTGGTGGTGCACGAGGCGTTGGAAACGATCAGATCGGCCTTGGTCAGCGTGTCATGGTTCACGCCATAGACGATGGTCTTGTCCGCACCCTCACCGGGGGCCGAGATCAGCACCCGCTTCGAGCCGTTTTCCAGATGCGCCTGACACTTTTCCTTCGAGGTGAAGATGCCGGTACATTCCAAGACGATATCGACATTCGACCACGGCAGGTCGGCCGGGTTCTTCAGCGCTGTCACCAGCATGTGGCCGCGCCCGACGTCGATCCAGTCGGTGCCGGTGGTCACCGTGGCCGGGAAACGACCATGCACCGAATCATAGCGCAAGAGATGCGCGTTGGTCTCGACCGGACCCAGATCGTTGATCGCAACGACCTCGATGTCAGTGCGCCCCGATTCTACGATAGCCCGCAGCACGTTGCGGCCAATGCGGCCGAACCCGTTGATGGCGACTTTCACCGTCATGATCTTTCCTCCGTCCGGATGCGACTCACGTCGCTGATAGCGGTAACATCCGCAGTTAACCGCCGATTACAACAACAGTTTGACGCGGTCAGCGCCAGAATGCCACCCATTCGACCAGGTCCAGGAATTTCCGCGCCGTGAAGGTCAGTGCCGCCGCATCATTGGCAAAGACATCCAGCCCGATTGCGGCCAGAAGGGAAATGCCAAGGTAAAGAGCGATCGTGTTGGTCATGACAGCGCATGTTCCGGTCGGGTGTCCGCGTCCTATACGGCAAGTCCGATCCCCGCGTGAAGGGGCGACACGCGGTTTCTCGTTGCACAGGACTTTGCCTTGTTGTCCCAAGCAGTCTAAATGACCCCGCACAGACCCCGGCAGAAGCAAGGACACCCCAGACCATGAGCGGACTTCTCGCCCTACTTGACGACGTGGCCGCGATTGCAAAGGTGGCTGCCTCGTCCGTTGACGACATCGCCGCGGCGGCCTCCAAGGCCGGGGCAAAGGCCGCAGGGGTGGTCATCGACGATGCCGCGGTCACGCCGAAATACGTGCATGGCTTTTCCGCCGATCGGGAACTGCCGATCATCTGGCGCATCTCGCTGGGATCGCTGAAGAACAAGTTGATCGTGCTGTTGCCGGGACTGTTGGCACTGGACTACTTTGCGGAATGGGCGATCTCACCGCTTCTGATGCTGGGTGGGGCCTACCTGTGCTTTGAAGGGGCCGAAAAGGTGGTCCACGCCATGGCACCTCATGCCGACAAGACGGTCGAAACCGATTTCGACACCCGCGACCCGGCCCATCTTGAGGAGGAAAAGGTCGCGGGCGCGATCAAGACCGATTTCATCCTGTCGGCCGAGATCATGACCATCGCCCTGGCCACCATCGAAAGCCCAAGCTTCTGGATGCAGGCGATCACTCTGGCCGTGGTCGGGGCCTTCATCACCGTGGCCGTCTACGGCGCTGTGGCGCTGATCGTGAAGATGGATGACGTGGGCCTGCACCTTGCCGCAACCGGAGGCACTGGTGCGGGCAGGGCGCTTGGCCGGGGGCTGGTGCTGGCGATGCCGAAGCTGATGGCGTTTCTGTCCACCGTCGGCACCGCTGCAATGCTTTGGGTCGGGGGCAATATCGTTATCCACGGGCTGGAGGTGACACATCTCTGGTCCTGGCCCTATGACACCATCAACGACTTCGCCAAGGCTGCGGCACAAGCCATTGGCACAGCACAGGGCTTTGTCACCTGGGTCGTGACGGCGGGACTTGACGGTGTCTTCGGCCTGATCCTGGGCGTGATGCTGATCCCGGCCGCAACCCGGGTGGTCGGGCCGATTTGGGCCCGTCTGGTGCCCGGTCGCTAGGGCTCAGGTCCGCTGCCGGTCGTCCGCTGCAAACGGCGAAAGCCCGAGCCAGGACTGCATCGTCTCGCAGATCGCCCGGTTCTCGTCCAGCGTCAGGCGCGCTGTCTCAAAGACCACGGTGGTCAGACCCATCCAGATCGCGGTCATCGTGCGCAGATCGGTCGTCACATGAAGGTCGCTGTCAACCCTCGGGTCCGACCAACTGGTCGAGTGTCATGGCGGGCGCTATCTCAGTCGCTCGGGCCATGTTGGGCTGCTCGAGGGTGAGCAACCGGCCAGGACGCTGGTCGCTCTTTTGCAGTTTTCGTCGCGGTAGGCGGTAACGGGCTTCGCCACGGACCCCGACTATGCCCCCTTTGCCAAGGCGCGCCAGGCGGGCAGCACCAGCCGCTTCCGCCTGATTGACGACACGGATCTTGCCGGGACCATCCCTTATCTTGCGGTCGGCTGACCGGGAGCGATCCTGGCAATAAAAAAGGGCCGCTCGATGCCGAGCGACCCAGTTCTTAAAGTCTTGAAACCTGCGTCAGATCAGCGACTTGACCAGCGCCACAGCCGCATCCGCCGTGATCCCGAACTCGTCATAAAGCCGCTCCATCGGGGCTGAGGCGCCAAAGCTGGACATGCCCACGAAGCCCGACTTCGCCTCCCGTCCTCGCTCGCCCAGAAGCCAGCGGTCCCAGCCCTGGCGCACGCCAGCCTCGACTGCCACACGGACCGGGCCTGCGGGCAGCACACGCTTGCGATACGCCTCGTCCTGCGCGGCGAACAGTTCCATCGACGGCATCGACACGACCCGGGTGCCGATCCCCTCGGCCTCCAGCGCAGCGCGCGCCTTCAATGCGATCTCGACCTCGGAGCCGGTGGCCATCAGGATCACCTGCCGTTTGCCCGTCGCTTCGGCCAGCACATAGGCCCCCTTGGCGACGAGGTTTTGCGCCGTATGCACCTTGCGCACCGCAGGCAGGTTCTGACGGCTGAGCGCCAGCACGGTGGGCCGGGTCTTTTCGGTCAGCGCGATTTCCCAGGCCTCGGCCACTTCCACCAGATCGGCGGGGCGGATGACCAAGGTGTTCGGAGTGCCGCGCGAGATTGCCAGATGCTCGACCGGCTGGTGGGTCGGGCCATCCTCGCCCAGACCGATGCTGTCATGCGTCATCACATAGACCACCGGAATCCCCATCAACGCCGACAGGCGCATCGAAGGGCGGGCATAGTCGGTAAAGCACATGAACGTGCCGCCATAGGGACGCACGCCGCCATGCAGCGCCATCCCGTTCATCGCGGCGGCCATGCCATGTTCACGGATGCCGAAATAGACATAGCGCCCCTTGCGATCTTCCGGAGTGAAGACGCCAAGATCGGCCGTCCTGGTGTTGTTCGACCCCGTCAGGTCGGCCGACCCGCCGATGGTTTCCGGCAGAACCGGGTTCACCGCCGCCAGCACCTTTTCCGACGCCGCGCGGGTTGCCAGCTTCGGCATATCCGCCACCGCCTGCTTTTTCATCGCGCGGATCGTGGCTGCCAGCTTTGCCGGGGCCTCCTGCGAGAAGATCCGGGAGAATTCGGCCTGTTTCGCGGGCGACAGCGCCGCAATCCGTGCTTCCCAATCGGCCCGCGCCTTGGCGCCCTTTGCCCCAAGCGATTCCCACCAGCGCTTGACGTCCGCAGGCACCTCGAACGGGCCGCCGGTCCAGCCATAGCCCGCTTTCGCCGCCTCCAGCTGCGCCTTGTCGGTCAGGGCGCCATGGCCCTTCGACGTGTCCTGCGCCGCGTGTCCCAACGCGATATGCGTCTTGCAGGCGACCATGGCGGGACGGGTCGAGCCCTTGGCCGCGCTCAGCGCGCGGTCGATGTCCTCAGGGTCATGCCCGTCGCATTCGAATACATCCCAGCCCGAGGCAGCAAACCGCGCCTTCTGGTCGGTCACGTCCGCAATCGACACCTTGCCGTCGATGGTGATGCCGTTGTTGTCCCACAGCACGATCAGGCGGCTCAGTTGCTGCTTGCCCGCCAGACCGATGGCCTCCTGGCTGACGCCCTCCATCAGGCATCCGTCGCCCGCGATGACCCAGGTGTAGTGGTCCTGCACCTTGGCCCCCCAGCGGGCGCGCAGGTTCTCTTCCGCGATCGCAAAGCCCACGGCATTGGCGATGCCCTGGCCCAGCGGACCGGTCGTCGTTTCCACCCCGGCCACATGGCCATATTCCGGATGCCCGGCGGTGATCGCGCCCCACTGGCGGAAATTCCTGATCTGCTCCAGCGTCATGTCGGCATAGCCGGTCAGATGAAGCAGGCTGTAGATCAGCATCGACCCATGCCCCGCCGACAGGATGAACCGGTCACGGTCGGCCCAGCGCGGTGCCTTGGGATCGAACTTCAGGTGTTTTTCAAAAAGCACCGTCGCCACATCCGCCATGCCCATCGGCATGCCCGAGTGGCCCGAGTTCGCCGCCGCCACGGCATCAAGCGTCAGCGCGCGGATCGCAGTGGCGCGCATCCAGTGATCGGGGTGCTTGGCGCGAAGGGTCTGGATGTCCAAGGCTGGGTTCCTTTGGCTAGGGGCATAGGCTGGCTTTGCCAGCGTCCTACCCACCGCCACCGGCAAGATCAAGCGTGCTGCCCAAGGCCTTGGGAAGAAAGGCCCGTCGCCTTTCCCCGCTTTCGCGTTAAGATCGGTTCTTATCGCGGGAAGGCGATTCGCTTTCCGACTGACGGGGACCGGCGCAAGGCGGCCGAACCACGACACAAGGGGTATGGGATGCGGGACATTACCGAGCTTGAACAGCGGATCACCGCGGCTCTGGAACGGATCGGCAAGGGGGTGGACCGGATTTCCGCTGCGCCAAGGCCGTCCGCGCCGATAGCCAGCCCTGCACCGGTCGCTCCGCTTCCTGCCGCCGATGCCGCCCTGCGCGCCCAGCTGGAAGAGGAAAAGTCCCTGACAGCACAGTTACAGGAACGCCTGCGCGTCGCGAAAGACCGCGAATCGAAGGGCGATCTGCAGGAAAAGATCGACCGGCTGACCCAGCAACTTGACATGCAAGGGCTGGAACTGCAGCGGATGCGCCGCACCAATGCGACCCTGAGTGACCAGCTTGCAGCATTGCTGACCGCCCAGGCGGCGGGCGTGACCGAACCCCACCTGATCAACAAATCCCTGATGGCCGAACTTGACGCCCTGCGTGCGCTGCGGCTGACCGAAGTGGCGGAAATGGACGAAATCCTCGCCGCCCTCGAACCCCATCTGACGGAGGCCGGACATGCCTGATCTGGAAGTGACCATCGGCGGCAAGGCGTTTCGGGTCTCGTGTCAGCCAGGCGAAGAGCATTTCCTGCGCGCTGCCGCCGCGATGCTGGACTCCGAGGCCTCACCCCTGATCTCCCAGATGGGGCGGCTGCCGGAATCGAAGATGTTGTTGATGGCCGGGCTGTTGCTGGCCGACAAGACCGCGTCCGTCGAGGATGAACTGCGCGTCCTGCGCGCGCGCGTGGCCGAGCTGGAGGCCCGTCCTGTCAGCACCCGCGATGTGGCGGTGATCCCGTCGCAAGTGTTCGAAACGCTGGCCGAGATCGCTGCCAGGGCCGAAGCCATTGCGGCGAGGGTCGAGGAGAAGGCCTGACAGCGCGCCTGACGCGATTTCTTCCAAGAAGTCGTGACGAAGCCTCGAAGGCTCCGCCACGGAATTCCTGAAGAATTCTGTCTTGCCGCCGATCAGGCGTTGGCTTCGCGGATCTTGTCAGCCGCCGCCTTGTCAAAGGTCACGCCCTTGGCTTCCAGAAGCTGATCCAGTTCGCCTGACAGCGCCATCTCGGTCACGATGTCGCAGCCGCCGACGAACTCGCCCTTCACGTAAAGCTGCGGGATCGTCGGCCAGTCGGAGAAATCCTTGATCCCCTGCCGGATTTCGGCATCCGCCAGCACGTTCACATCCTGAAACTCGATCCCCATGAAGTTCAAGACCCCCGCCACGCGGCTGGAAAACCCGCACTGCGGCATCATCTTGGTGCCCTTCATGAACAGAACGACATCGTTCTTCTCGATTGTGGTCTTGATCGTCTCAACGGCGGTCATCGCGCGCTCCTTCCATTTTCGTATCATACCGTGCGGCCAGATAGGATGCCATCCGCCGCTCCATTTCCACTTGCCGGGTTATCCGCGATTCGGCGTCCTCATCGATCCTGCCCCGGTGCCGACGCGCCCGAAAAAGGCTGAAAATCCCGACCAGCCCGATTACAACCACGCCAAACTGGCCCAGCGCAGACCCGGTCATGTCAGTCAGGAGCCTTGGTCGTTAGCGCCAGCGCGTGCAATTCACCCTGCGAGCCGTCCATCTTGCCCTTCAATGCCGCATAGACCGCGCGCTGCTGCTGCACCCGGTTCATGCCGCGAAAGCTTTCGTCGATCACTTCCGCTGCGAAATGCGTCCCGTCGTTACCTTCGACAGAGATTTTCGCCTTGGGAAAGCTTTCACGGATCAGCGTTTCAATATCGCGGGCGTCAATCGCCATCGGATGGGTCCTTATTCTTCTGTGCTGAATGTAGGGCTGCGACCGGGACGTCGCAAGCCCGGAAGCAAGCCCGGAAGCAGGATCGTCGGCGGGGCAGGGCGGCCCATTCAGAGCGCAGTATGTCGCAAAGCAGGACATCGATCACCCGCCCGACGGCCGGTCGGCAGTGGTGCTGGCGCAAATGCCCGTGCAATGTGAACCCGGCCCCTCGCCCCGCCCCGGCGTATCCAGTGCCAGCCGCCGCAGTTCCACCGTGCCGGATCTCTGGCCAACGCCGCGAAACAGCGCAAAACCGCGTGGAGTATCCTCTCCCCAGATCAGCAGACTGGCCGTCGGATCGGCAAGATAGGCGGCCAGCCCCGCCTCGTCCTCGTCGGTCAGGAAAGCCGCGTTTTCTGCTGCCGCTTGACCAACACGCGAATGAACCCCGGATCCCGCTCCGACGCAGCCCGCAACATCACCCCACGGCCTTCCCGAACGCCGTGCGATACACCGCCGAAAGGCCTGCCAGACCCGCGACATCCGTACCGAAGGCCACGTTGTCCCCGCCGAACTGCCCGACCTTGCTGACCGGCACGCCCGCGTCACGCCCGGCGGCCAGCAGCGCCTCGACATCCTCAGCCGCCACGGCGAGCAGATAGCGCGCCTGATCCTCGCCGAAGAGCGACGGTATATCCCCCGCCTCCAGCACCAGCCCCATCCCCGCGCCATCCGCCATCTCGAAACCCGCCAGCGCCAGCCCGCCGTCCGACAGATCGGAACAGGCGCAGATCAGCGCGCGGTTTGTCCGCACGAACTCGCCATGCTTGCGCTCGACCGCAAGATCGACGGGCGGGGCGTCGCCCGCCTCGATCCCGAAGGCCTCGGCCAGCAACGCCGATTGCCCCAAATGTCCATGCGTCTCGCCCACGACCACCGCCACATGACCCGCCAGCGGACGCCCCGCGATCAATTCGTCCAGCGAAGCAAGGATGCCGACAGCCCCGATCGTCGGCGTCGGCAGGATGCCCTTGCCGTCCGTCTCGTTGTAAAGGCTGACGTTGCCCGACACGATCGGCATGTCCAATGCCGCGACAGCCACCCCGATCCCTTTGATCGCGCCAACGAATTGCCCCATGATCTCGGGCTTTTCCGGGTTGCCGAAATTGAGGTTGTCCGTTGTGGCCAAAGGCCGCGCGCCCACGGCACAGAGGTTGCGATAGGCTTCGGCCACCGCCTGCATGCCGCCCTGATACGGGTTCGCCTTCACATAGCGCGGCGTCACGTCGCTGGTGAAAGCCAAGGCCTTGCCGGTGCCATGCACCCGGACGACGCCCGCGCCAAGGCCCGGCGCGACCACCGTGTCGGCGCCCACCTGACTGTCATATTGCTCATAGACCCAGGCCTTGTGGGCATAGTTCGGCGACCCGATCAGCGCCCGCAGCCCGTTCAGCGGCGAAATCTCCGGTACCGCGCCCAAGGGGGCCGCTGCCGGAGTTTCCACCCAGTGCCGGTCATATTCCGGCGCGCTGGAGGCCAGTTTGGACAGCGGCAGGTCCGCCTTCACCTCGTTGCCGTGCAGGATCAGGAAGCGGTCCTCGGGGATCGTCTCGCCGACGATGGCGAAGTCGAGGTCCCATTTCACGAAGATCGCCCGCGCTTGCGGTTCCAGCTCCGGCTTCAGCACCATCAGCATGCGTTCCTGAGACTCGCTCAGCATCATCTCGTAGGCCGTCATCCCGGTTTCGCGCTGCGGCACGTCATCCAGTTGCAGCTTGATGCCAAGGCCGCCCTTGTCGCCCATCTCGACGGCCGAGCAGGTCAGACCGGCGGCCCCCATGTCCTGAATCGAGATGACAGCT
>PNJK01000036.1 GCA_013821825.1 Rhodobacter sp. | reverse complement strand
ATGAGACCAACCAGCAGGCCAGAGGTGAGACCAAGGGGAAGCAGCAAAGCAATGCGTTGCATGATCAAAACTCCCGGTCCTGATTGCGATCGTGAGCATGCGCCCGCGCGTGTTCAGGTGGCCGCGACGCGGCTTGCGCCATCATTCGGCGCTCCGCCGCTTCCGCTTCATGCGCGCTGAGACCAAGTGAGGGATGTTCCTTGGCAGCGGAGACGACGGCAACGGCCATCGCCGCCCGGGCGGCCGGGTCAGGCACGTCCTTGGCGAGGGCCTCCGTCCGGCCCGCGGCGATGTCTTTCAATACCGTCGCCCCATAACGCTCCTTCATCTCTTCCGCGAAATCGCGTGCCTGATTTTCATTGCGGAAGGCGACAGATCCTTGGCTGGCATGGACGCGCGCCAGGGACCCCAAGGCCTCGACCAGCGGATCAGGGCCACTGGTCACTTCAATGCTGCGGGCGGACTGGATCAGTTCAGCCGCACGTTCGTAGAAACGGTCCACCCGTTCGGCGGCAGAGCTACGCCCCTGCGCGCTGCCAAGATCAAAGCCGTGACGCCTGGCAACATCGGCAAGATCAGATTTCACCCAAGATTCCTCCTCGCGGGCGTTGGCGGCCCCGGTCTCCAGACGCTTCTGGAGTTTTTCGGCGTCGATCCCTGCAGCGCTTGCGGTCAAGCTAAGCATGCTCTGAAATAATTTGGCGCTGCCCGTTTGGAACTCGGTCTCTACGCCACCAACCACCAGCGTGGTCGAGGTGATGGCGGTGTTGTAAAGGGTCGAACGCGGCTCGGTTTCGCGCTCTGTCTGCCCCCGATCCAGTCCAAAGGCTGCCGCCGCCTCTTTGGCAATGCCCTGCATTTCGGATCTCAGGTCGTCCTGTCGGTCAGACGGCAATCGGTCGATCTGCGCGGTTGATTGCGCCACCCAGGCCGAGATTGCCCGCGCAGGGTCGGAAGCAAAATCGCTGCGCTGCTGTTCCTCTTCGACATAGGCCGCCATCACCGGGCTTTGCGCCAGATGCTTGGCCAAGGCTTCACTGAGCGGCCCTTCATCAGGAAACTTCGCCAGAACCTCGGCACTGCCATCGCGACCATAGGAGGTGACGGCCAGAAGCTCATCGGGCAGAAAGCCGCTGGAGCTCTCTCCGTCGACAAAGCGACCGGTACCAAGCGTGGCCTCAGCATCGGGGATATGCTCGGCCACTGCCTTCCGAAAGTCTGGATCAGCGACGAGCCGTTCGGCAAGATCGCGGGTGTTTTCGTTGTCGCGACCAAGTGTCAGAACAAGCTGCGCATCATCGCCCGCATAGATTGCGGTCTCGGGGCGGGCGAACTCGGGCTGTGGCTGATGCTCAAGGACGAGCCCCTCCGGCCTGCGCTCGGGTTCTTCCACCAGCTCGCGGTCCATTTCGGCCGCGCGCTTCACCGCCAGCTCGAGCCCTTCCTCACCACCTTCATAGAAATCATAGGCGTGGCGCAGAGCCTCGCGGGAATTCGGGAAAGTACGCTCCGAATAGGTGACCTCATTCTCCCCTTCCGGCAGGTTTGCCTCGTAGCCTGCATGAACGCCCTCGTCGGTTGCCACCGCCACGGGACGCAGTTCGACATTTGCATCAGTCGTGACCCAGTCGCCGGTGGCGATGATGGTCGGCTTTTCAGAAAGGGCATACTGATTGGTTGCAACCTCGCTGTCTGCGGTTTCTTCGCGGGCTTGCACCGCCGCGCGCAGTGTCGGCCCCGGCGGGACGGCGTCGCTGTGATCGGCCCAAAGCGCCGCTGCCTTTTCAGGTGCGCGGCGAGCGAAGGCCTCGAGATCATCTCGCAGGCCTGTATCAAGCCGCTCGGTCACGGCAGGACCATCCTTGCCCCACTCGACCTTGCCCAGCCGCTCCGTCAGCGATGCCTCCATCGCATTGAGGAATCCGGCGCGAAACTCCGCATCGGGTGCATGTGAATCCGGCAGGCTTTTGAAGTACCGCGTTTCGCCGGTCTCATGGACCCCATGGATTTCAGTGCGGGCCATAGTGCGCGCGGTATTGCCGTCGATATGGGCAACGGACGGCCTTTCAGCCGGATCGGCGCGGAAGAAGGCCTTGCCTGCTTGCCGGGGATCCTCGAATTCCTGCGCGGCCCCGGAAAACGTCAGACGCACCGAGAAGTATTCCTTCGGGCGCTCGGGCGCGGTGGGCTCGGACTGCCCGCGCTCGGATTTCAAGCGGTCGGTAACCGGATCAGTGTCGTTTTCCATGGGAGAACCTGCGGGCAGAAAGAGGAAATTTGGGGGAGGGTGGCCTGCGGGATCAGTCGTCCAGCCCGGGGAAATACATCTCCATGATGCCGCGCTGATCGCCAATGCGGCCCATCTGCAGGATCACGTCGATCGAGGTCTGAAGGTAGCGAATGACTTCGGCAAAGCTGAGCTTGGTGCCCTGGGCCATCACCAGAAGGGCGAGCCTGTCCATCGCCTTGCGCGCCGAATGGGCGTGCAAGGTGGTGAAGGAGCCGGAATGGCCGGTGTTGATCGCATCAAGGAAGGTCGAGGCTTCCGAGCCGCGCAATTCGCCGAGGATGATCCGGTCGGGCCTTAACCGCAGCGTGGCCTGCAAGAGCTTTGCGGCAGACCTTGGCGAGGCCTCATCGCGCTGCGCGATCAGGCTGACGGTGTTGGGCTGGCCCGGAAGCAGTTCGAGGGAATCTTCTATGGTTACGATCCGCTCATCGGCGGCCACCATTTCCAACAACTTGCGGCCAAGCTCGGTTTTGCCGGTCGAGGTGCCGCCCGAGACGATGACATTCAGCCGCTCGGATACCAGTTTGCCAAGGAAGGCATCGACGTCGGCCCTTTCGGACCCGGCACGAATATCCGCCACCATGGCGCGACGTTCCTCTTCCAGGGAGTTTTCCTGTCCCCGCAGAAAATGAAACGTCCGGGCCATACGCCGCGTGTCGCCCTGCTTTGAGCGGAAAATCCGGATGCCGATCACGGTGCCGCTGGCAACGGCGGGCGATCCCACCACCTGACAGCGCAGCATCAACTCGCGGTAACTTACAGCGGCCGACACCAGGGGCGCAGTTTCCGTGAAGGTGTTCGAGGTGGAGTTGGCAATTTGCGAGGCCAGATCGCGCACCGCCCGCGCGGGCAGGGCAGGCAAACCGCTTGGCGTCATGTGAATTTGCCCTGCGCGCTCGACCCAGATGCTGCCATCAGCGTTGATCGCCAGTTCCATCACCGCAGGGTCCGACAGGCCCGCGTCGAGTTGCCCGAGATAGGTGTCGAGGTAGCTCATCAGTAAAACTCGATGTCAGCATCGACCCTGACCATGACGACAGCCCCTTGGGTGACGCTGATCGTCGGCGGGATGCGCAGATAATCGGCCATCACGGTGTTGACCGCCTCACCCAGATCAGTGCCGACGTTTTCTGCGGTGTCCGAGGCCACCTCGTCGCTGGCGTATTTCGCGGCGGCGATGTCGGGGACAGCACCAATGACAGAAATCAACGCCGCAGTGCCGAACCGCTGGAGGAAGTGATTGCGCACCGTGCCTGGCAGGCCGGAGCGCCCAATGCGGTCGGTGCCATAGGCAGCAAGGGTCACCGATTGCCCATCGGTGGTGACGAGACGATCCCAGGCGATTAGCACGCGGCGCTGACCTGCGCCGACGTCAGAGTCGTAGCGTCCAAAGAGTCGCGAGCCTCGTGGGATCAGGACCCGGCTCATATCGAACGACCAGACATCGTGGCTGACGATGGCCGAAACATTACCAGCAAGATCTGTGCTGACAGCCGTCTCTAACGCTGCCTCAATCAGCGTGCCCTGCATCACGGTATTGGACGGGTTGGCAATGACCTCGGCCTGGCGCACCTCGGCGGCTTTGGCCCCGGCGCGGCGGAAGGCTTCATCGCCAGTGGCGGCTGCACCGCCGGGGGCGGGGGACGCAGCCCCAGCATCACCGCCCATGTCCATGCTGGAGCGTAGGGCGACCATGTCGGAATGGATCTGGGACTGCTTCAAGGCCTCGGCCTCTTCGCGCTGACGGGCCAGATCAGCTTCGCGAGCGCGTGCCGCTTCGGCCTCACCATCGCCCGCGATCAGAGCGTTGGTTTCCAGCTCGGTCTGCAACCGGATGTTTTCCCGCTCGAGGTCCGACAGGGCGGCAGCGCGGGTTTTTGCCTCGGCGTCCAGGGCTTCAACCTGCGCTTTCAGCGCCGCGAGGGCCGCCTCATCCGTCACCGGATTGGCCTTCAGATCCGCGATCTGAGCGGTCAGCGCGTCAACTTCGGCCTGCAGACGTTCCGCCTCACTGCGGTCGGGGGCGGCGGGGACAATCTGCGGCTTGGGCCGTGAGACGCTGAACCCGTCGGTTCCAGTCCCGTCGCCTTGGAAATCGCTGACCGAGGCCGTCTCGATCGCGGGTGCCGGGGCAGAGGCATCGGGTGCGGCGAGGACCAGCCAGGCCCCGACGCCGACACCGGCGACGGCCGTGACGGCGGAAAGGGCGTAGGGATTTATGCCCCGACGGCGCTTCGGGGCCTCGGAAGGTTTCATACGCTCCATCCGGGCGGTGAGCTTTTCGGCTTGGGTCTCGTCGGTCATTGGCTGACCCCCGGCTCGGCTGTGACGCAGACGTACTCGTCACCGTAGCGAAGCACCCAACGCTCAGAACGGGTGCTGACCGTGATGGTGGTGCCGCGGACAGAGGAATTGACCGAGTATTCTTGACCCTTGGCATCGGCCCGGAAAATCGTCGGCATCGGCGCGCCGGGCGGGATGACAAAGGTGGTCTTCCGCCCGTCATCCGAAATCGACACCGGCGCAAAGGCGGGGAGGGCGCGGCCCTTTTTCATGATCTTGTAGCTCATGGGCAGGGAGGCGGGGATTTCGCTCCCGGCGGCCGCTGCACGCGTGCTGCCCGGCAAGGTGAACTTGACCGAATAGTTCGGTTCTCCACGTCCACCTTCCGTCACCTGCAGAAAGTAGATGTTGCGCTGCGTCTCGACGGTCAGGTTGGTTGTGGCCCCTGCGATGACGGGCTTGATGATGAAGAGGTTCGCCCGCTCCAGCTTGTCGATCTTAAAGCTTTCGAGATCGCCGATCGCGATGGACTGAATCTTCTCGCCCTCACCAAGCTCGACGAGCGTCACATTCCTGAGGCGCGTGTTGATCCGGTAGACCTGCCCTTCCTGGTAGGTGGCATAGGTCACGCGGGCATCATGGCTGCCGGGCTTTGGTGCGGTTTCGGCCAAGGAGGGCAGCGTGGTCATCGAGATCAGAAGCCCGAGCGCAAGAAAGGTCAGGGGATGGGTCATGTCATTCCTCCGTGGGGGCCAATGTTTCTGCAGTGATGCGGTAGTCCGTGACCAAAAATCCGGTCGGGTTCTGCCAGACGAGATCGAGCGCGGTTTGCTTGGAGGGCTCGAAGCGATAGGTGACAGTGGCGGTGAACTTGCCTATCCGGTCGGGCACGCCCTCGCCGTCAGACACCCAGGTCTTGGTAAAGCGCACCTGGGCGGTGGTGTCCGTCACCGGGGTGATCGACAGGACGTCGATGACCACTTTCGAGTTCTGGCCGTAAAGCTTGGGCGGATAGTTGGCGTTGCCTTCCGTCCAGAGGCTCACGAGGCCTTGGCGCGCATTGCCTTCGGACCAGGTGTAGGCGCGCAGAATGCGGCTCTCATTGTCATGCTGGTCATAGGTTTCGCGGTCGGTG
The DNA here is from genome assembly GCA_013821825.1 of Rhodobacter sp. Taxonomy (GTDB): domain Bacteria; phylum Pseudomonadota; class Alphaproteobacteria; order Rhodobacterales; family Rhodobacteraceae; genus Tabrizicola. The sequence continues at coordinate 30,015 of PNJK01000036.1, read as the reverse complement.
ACATAGGCAAAGAGCAGGCTTTGCCGGATGGCCTCGGCCTGTTCGATCCCGGCCTTTTCCACGGCAACCACGCGTTCGGCGACGCCAGTGTCTTTGTCGACGATGGCCAAGAACGCCTCGGTCTGCTTCAAGGGGAGCATTGTGACGACGGCGATCATGCCCATCAGGCCGATGGCCAGTCCGCCGCCCGCTACGGCATAGGCGATGCGCTCGCGCTTTTTGACGCCGTAGAACATCTCAGCCTCGAGAAAACTTCTCAATTCAGGGGGCGATCCTGTCATTTTCTTGCTCCGGAAATAGGGAATTGCGCGGTCGGCAGTCGTGCGGCGTGGGCCTGCTCGTCAGCGTCAACTGTCGCGGATGAATTGGCCCAAGCGCGCCCTTGCGGCCTGGCCGCGCTCGGCATCGGACCGCGCCTGATCCCGTAAATGGTGGTGTTCAGTCTTGCCGTGCATGAAGCCCGAGCGCACTTCGTTCATGCGCCTTGCCGAATAGTCGGAGGCCTTTTCCAAGGGCTTGCCCGCAACGCGCAGCGCTTGCGGCGCAATGCTCGCGAGGCTGATCTGGCCAGTGATGTGCGTCACGGCATTCGGGATCGCCATGAGGGCAAATATGCCGACGAAAACGATAACGAAGAAGCCGAGGATCGAGCCGAGGTCAGTGACATCTTTTGTCTCGCGGAAGACGTCGTGCGCGACGGTTACCACGGCCACGATGACTCCAGCCGACGCCACTGGGTACATCAGGTAGCCGATCATGGCCGAGAGCCAGGCCTCGAACATGCCCTTGGTCTTCTCGAAGATGGTGGCGCCTATGGCAATTGGGGCAACCCCGAGCAGGAAAGCGATCATCAGCTTCGAGAAGCCGACGATGAAGACATAGACTGCCATCAAGACGCCGAGCACCACGTAAAGAACGGCAGCCACAAAGCCGCGCATGATTGAGGACATCGCGGAAGACACAGAATCCACGTTCCCAGCCATCATGTTCGCCATGTCATCCATGGCTGCTGTGGCGGATGCGCCGACACCGCCGCCCCCGAGCCGGAAGTATTCCAAAGCAAGGGCACTGAGCCCGTTGCTGGCGGCATCGTAAATCTGGGTGAAGTTGGACCAGGTCAGGCCGAACATCAGGACCATGACGATGCGGAACGACAGCTGAACTGCGTCGCGCATCGAGATCCGGTAAACATTCAAGGCCGCGTTGATCCCGACCATGACGAGCAGGAGGGCGAGCAGGGTCGTGTAGATCGGACCGACCGCACCCGCCGTCGCCTCGAAGTACTGCCGCCCGGCTGAGGTGATTGCCGCATCCAGCGTTGTCAGGATGGCCGAGACGCTGTCCATCAGAAACTGCCGCCACACATGGTTTCTGCGACAGCCGTCAGGGTTGAGGCCTCCTCCGCAATCGCCTTCGTCTGCTGCCAGCTGAGGCGCTGGACGTCGTGATAATCGCGCAATGCAGCCGCGACGGCCTCGACCTCTTCCCAGTTCGCCACTTTGCCTGGGCAGCCGCAATCCTGCGTTTCAATCACGTTGCGCACGCGGACCAGGCCATAGATGTCGCGCAGGGCCCGCGCTTCGGGGCCGGACCGCGCCAACGCGTAGCCTGCGGGCCAGGAGGCCTCACAGTTCCGGAATTCTTCGTTCACTGCTCCTGGGATCGGCTGGATGTCTTCCGGAATCTCGATCTTGGGCAAAACGTCGAGATAAGCTTCCTCTTGGGCAAGTTCTTCTGGGACAGGGGTTTCGGCCCAAGCTATGGCCGTGAAAGCCGCGATCAGCCCAAATGCACCGCCCATCATTCGCACTTTGAAAGCTTTGGCCATGCTCATTCTCCCCCAAGGACTTTAATGAACTTCTGTTCTTCGGCGGCGGTGGCGGCATCCATGACGCCAGCCTCGCCCATGCCCATCAGCTGAGCGGATTCCATGTTCCAGATATTGGCGAGCGCGATCGACAGTTCTGCCGTCACGCGGGTGTTGAGATCGATCGCCTCCTTCAGCCCTTCGGTGTCCGGGATTTCCTGGACCAGCTCATGGACCCGCTCGAGGCTTTCTGATGCCTTGACAGAGGAGGTTTCAGCTGCGGCCGAGAGAAAAGCGGCAGTGTTGGCTTGCGTGCCGATCCGGGCAGCGCCTTCATCTTCGCTGTTCGCAAGGGTGTCGACTGTGGCCACATCAAGCCCGGCAGAGGCGAAGAACTCAGAGACATACTGGGCGGCGGGCTTGTCGCCGACCTTGCCGGATGTGGTCATCAGGGAATAGCTGCCGTCCTTGGCCGCAATCAGCCCGCCGGTCAGGTCAGCCACATCGGGCAGAATGTCGTCGAAGAAGGTGTCCGGGTCAGGGATACCCAGGGCCTCCAGCGTCAAGCCGTTACGCAAGGCATCGAGCTGCGCTTTCAGCGTCGCGATCTGTTCGATCTGCTTCAAGATCTGCTCATCGAGTTTCAGGTTCGAAGCGATCATCTCCTTTACCTGCAGCTTGGCCTCGGTCAGCACCTCGCCGATCTTGGCGATGCTGGTGAGGTCAACCGTGGGCACGCCCTGCGCGAGGGCAGTGGCCGAGGAAAGCAAGGCAGCAGAGATCATAAGAGGGCCAAGACCCCGGACAAAATTGCGGATCATTCGGAACCACCTTTCACTTTGATGAATGTTGCGTCGATGGCATAAGCCTGCAGCCAGAGGGCGTAGCGGGCCTGATCGACCTTCACGCGGGCTGCCTTGACCCGTTCGACCATGAGCCCAATGCGGACGGCTTCCGCCCTGGCATAGCTGTTGAGGTCCAGCGCCTCCTTGGTCGATTTGGTCGTTGGGATGCGCTCGATGATGGAGCGCAGGCGCTTCAGCGACGCCTCGATCTCGACTGAGGCCGCCATCCCATAGTGCAGGCCTGCGTCGGATGTGTTGCTGGCCTCGGCAATAGCCATGTCGCGGGGATCAAAAGTGCCGATCTGATCGACGCCAGTGATCTTGCCGGCATAGGTGTTGAAGAACCCGGTGATGCGGACAACGTAACCTTGCGTCTCCTCAAAGGGCGGGATGCCACCGTATTTGGTGACATTGCCGGGGCCGGCGTTGTAAGCCGCCAAGGCCAGCGGCACTGAGCCAAACTTGTTGAGCTGGGTCAGGAAGTACCGCGCGCCACCATCCAGTTGCAGCATCGGGTCATCATAATAGGCGGGGTAGATCCCGAGATCCTTTGCGGTGTCCGGCATCACCTGCGTCAGACCAAAAGCCCCAACCGGGCTGCGTGCCCCGATGGAAAACCCGGATTCCTGTTTCACGAGGCTTTGGAACCAGATACGGAACTCGACGGGGTTCAGCCCGGCGCGGGCAAGGCCCGGATGGCCTGCGTATTTCTGCGCCGTGGCGACAATCATTTCTTCGATGCTGGTCTTGGCATCGCCGAAGAGCCGGTCGGCGTAGGGGTTGTTGTCCTCCACGGCATAAAGGACTTCGGCCTCGGCCCCGGGGATCATTTCGAGATCGCCAATCCACGGTGTCTTGCCCGTCATCATCGCCAGCGTGGCGTCGAGCGCGTCGAGCTGGTCCTGGTGCAATTCGTCGATGCGGCGCTTCTTGTCGGCCTCAAGCTCGCGCCCGCCGGTCAGATAGGACATCTGCGCGATCTCGAGCCCGTGCTGGATGATCGACTTCGGGTCGACAATCGGCACGCCTTGCGCCGTCGCAGGCCAAGGCAGGACCGCCACGCCCAAGGCCAATGCCCCGATCATGCCAAGAGGCTTATTCGCAGGGAATGACATCAAGACCCGAAGTGTTGCCGCGTGAGACAAGCCCCGCATCCGGACTTGCGCCCTTGGTGGAAGTGGTGACAGTGGAACCTGCGGTGGCCCAGCAATTGGTCTTGGCAATCGGCACGCCGGTGCAGGCGGCGAGACCGAGCGATGCACCCATCATGACAGCCAAAAATCGGAATCGCATAATCAAGGTTATGTAATATTCTGATTTCATTGGACAATCATTCCTTCCAGAATTTGAGCCGCGCTGCGTAGTTGGTGCCAAAGGCGTTGAGCCCAGCTTGACCGCCGCCAAGCGCTGTCAAAAGTGGCCCCAGAGCTTTGAGATCGACGTTCAGCACGGTCGAACTGCGCGGCGTGCGCGACAGCACCATCCGTTGACCCGGGATCGGGCTCAGCACGAAGTCCAGCTCGCCATCGGTCAGCCGGAACCCGTCATAGTCGGCACTTGCTGCTTCGCCGTTCGGGAAGAGAAGCTGGTTCGGCAGTGCCTCAAGGATCGAGCGGGCTTTGGAACCCCGGATCTGGCTGGGGAACTGGGTCATCATCACGACGACGACATTCTTCTTGCGCGCGGTCACTAGCCATTCGGCGAGCTTTTTTGCGAAATATTCGTCGTCGAGGACCTTCCAGGCCTCATCGATCAGGATCAGCGTCGGGCGTTTTTCCTCGATCAGCATCTCGATGCGGCGGAAGAGATAGCCGAGGATCGCGGTGCGCTCGGTCCCAAGGTCGAGGATTTCTGTGAGGTCGACGGCCGTCACATCATGACTGGTGAAATCCACTACCGGCTCGTCGGCTTCGCCAAAGACCCAGCCATAGCGACCTTCGGGGCCCCATTCGCTGATCCGCTGCGCCAGATCGAGGCCGTCGCCGACGTCCCCAAAAAGTTCCTGAAAAGCGCGGAAGTTCCGCAAACCTTCACGGGCTTTGCCGTTCTGGGTGATGGCGGACTTGAGGGCCTCGGATTGCAACGGCGTCATCGGCCCGCTGCGGGATTCCAAAAGTGCCACGAGCCAGTCCAAGAACCAGGCCTCGCCGCGTTCGCCGGATTCCGTGGCAAGCGGGTTCAGTCCTGTTGGACGTCCAGCCCGGATTTCGGCGTAGCGGCCGCCAAGGGCGCGGACCGCCATTTTAAGGCCCGCTTCCTTGTCGAAGATGATGGTCCGACCCCCTGCCCTTTGGGCTTGGGCCGCGAGGAAGGCGACGGTGGTGGTCTTGCCACCGCCGGACTTGCCGAGAACAAGGGTGTGGCCGTTGGTCGGCTCGGCTTTTGGATCACCCGGTTCGTGAAAGCTGAACCTATGCAGCGAGCCTTGCAGCGTCTGAAACTGCGTGAGCGGCGTTTCCCACGGCAGTCGGGCAGCTTCCGTCCCGGTGTCAGCCGCATGCAGCGCCGCCATATCGGCGAAATTCAGGGAGGAGACCGTCATGTCCCGCGCGCGATAGTCCATGTTGCCGGGGTGCATGGCGAAGAAGGCGGCCTCGAGCGCTGTGACCTCTCGGACGAGCCGCATGCCGTTCTGGTGGGCGATACCGCGGATGCGAGCGACCTCGGTGTCGAGGGCAGCCTGATCCCCGGCAAAGACCGTGATGGTGAACTGGTGGATACCAAAGCCGAGCTCTCCGCTTTCAGACTTGTCGGCGGCCTCAAAGAGCTGGGCTTCGATAGTGGCGGCGATGTCCTCTGAGGCCCGCATTTGCGCGACGCGACGTTTCACGCGCTCGGTGATGCTGCCGCGCTCGATCGGCGTGTAGCTATGGGTGATGATGGTGTCGCGGGACGCGCCCAAAGCATCCAGCATGCCCGGCCAAGTCGAGGTGGCGTAGGATTTGACATAGAGGACGGCGCCGACGCGAGGTGTATCTGCCCCCTCTTCCACCGTGAACTGACCTTTGCCAAACTGGATGGCGGCATCGCTGGCATCCTCAGCGATAATCCCGAACGGGCTGCGTGATTTGGTTCGAAGCTCTCCGGTCAACAGCGAGGCGTAGAAGCCGATCAGGCTGCCATCGCTCATTTTGAGGCGGTGGGATTTGACGCCGAGCCCGGTCTCGAGGATCGAGACCACTTCGCGCAGTTCTTCCAAGCGCCGGTCAGTATCCTCGCCCCAAACCTTTGCCGCTGCCTTGCCAAAGAGCGGCACCGCCAACGGCGCAACCTGCCGCCGGACGACCGTCAGGATCAGCATGGATTCCTGCAAATTGCGGCGCTGAAGCTCAGAACCCCAGGCTCGGTCGATATCGGCGGCAAAGCTTTGGCCGTGGATCGGTTTCAGCTGGGTTTGAGACGGGCGCATCATCCGATGCAGATAGAAGCTGAAGCGCTCATCCAGCGTGTCGAGCAGATGCGCGAACCCCGCCCGCAAAGCGGTGATCGCCGAAGACCCGGATGTGATCCCGTCAATGCCGGTCACCTCCAGCGAGATCATCAGCCCGTTGTCTCGTGTGCGCACCACCTCGTCATCTAGATCGATGACGTAAGGCAGATGCGCATAGATCTTCGGATCTGCCGGGATCAACGCCCGCGCCCTGCCCCGCAATCCCTCCCGCTCAAGAAACATGACGCCGCCCTTTCCGAAAGATGGCCATCGGCGTCACCTGCATCATGACGGCAAAGACGTGGTGCCCATTCGGGTTCAGCTTGGTGGCCACGCGCGCCAGCCCGTACCAGAAGGGGGCTGTCAGGAACCACCAGACTGGCTTGAAGAGGATGAAGGGCAGCACGGTCATCGCACCCACTGCCATGGCATAGGGCATGGGCAGGCCAAGAAACTTGGCTTGCCGCGAGAGCCCGAGGATGACCGCGCTTTTCTCCATGGTTTTGCCCTGCCTCAGCTGAAGGACGAGCGCAGATTGGCAACGATGGCCGGACCCGCGAAAACGAGGAAGGCGCCGACCACGACCAGAGTCACCCAGGCCCAGGAGATCCGATTGAAGGCCGCAAGGAACCCAGTCACCACAAAGGCGATGCCAAAGAAGGCGGTCGCCAGGGTGCCCCGGAACGAAGCCAGCACGCCGGTGGCAACGGTCTCGGCCTTGGTGAAGACCACCTGCGCCAAGGCGGGCTCAGATTGCGCCAGAAAAAGGGTGCAAAGGGTCAGGCCCAGAAGAGCCAGTTCGGTCGGTTTCATGTTTGGAGGGTCCTTCAGATGTTGAGGTCAGCGAGGATGCGGTCGTAGGCCGCCATGACCTTCACGATGTGGGATTGGGTCTCGGCGTAGGGCGGCACGCCGCCGTATTTGCGGACCGCTTCCGGTCCGGCATTGTAGGCGGCCAGCGCCAGATCAAGGCTGCCGAACGCGGCCATCTGTTCGAGAAGATAGCGCGCGCCGCCGTCGAGGTTTTCGATGGGGTCCGCAGGATCGACGTTGAGGTAATCAGCTGTGCCGGGCATCAGCTGCGCGAGGCCAAGGGCACCGGCTTGGCTCACAGCGCCTTGGGTGTAATTACTCTCGACCTTGATCATCGCCTGGAAGAAGGCGGACCACTCAGCAGGCGTAAGGTCCAGCCGCGCCAAGGCCGGATGGTCTTGATAGCGGGTCGCAATCAGCCGGATCGACGGAAGCACATCCCTTGGGGCTGCAACGCCTTTGGTGCTGTAGGAAACATCGGCGGCAATTTCCGCCCCCTCCTCTTCCCGGGTCTCTTCTTCAGCTAATTCAGGACGGACCGGGACAATCAGCTGTCCCTCACCGTCGTAACGCAGAACAGACGTATCAAGTGCGGCGAACTGAACGTCGCCGCCCTGCCCTTCCGGCTCATTCCAGCGGATCACTTCCGCCCGGGCGGCTCCGCATGCCAGTGCAGACAGCGCCAGCGACAGCAGGCACATCGAGATGGTCGAGGTTGAGCTTGCCGAAAGCGAGACCGAACATGCCGATTGGCGAATTGACGATGCGTTCCCGCGCAAGCGCCGTGACCAAGAGGAAACGCTCGCCGGTGGGGCTGACAACGTAGAACAGCCATTCCCCCGAGAATCGCTCGTCGGGGTTCGGCGCACTGACACACTCGATCTCAACAGTCGCTCCTTCGGATGCGGCCAGCTTGCGGAAGTCACGCTCCAGCAAGACAGGCAATGCGCGCCGTTTGGTATTCATAGGGTCCCCTCGGATCATCTGTTGGGAACGTTGTATCGCAGATTTCTTTGTGGGGCGATGCCTAACAGAAAGTATGGCGCATTCAATATAAAAATGACAAACACGATAAAAGAGGGCTGTGAGCGCCGACGGATGACTGTTCGGATGTCTGGTCAGGGCCAGCGGGAAAAGCCTTCCCCAGTCGCGAAAATGGAGCCGAAGTGTGAGCGCGCAAAGTTGAAAAAAGCCCAAGAAATATTGAGACCTTGTCCTCTCCCAGGCGCTACTTCTTGGTTCCGCAAAGCGCACCAAATGTTCCAACGGGCTCGGATGCTGCCCGGACTCTGCGTGGTGGCATCGATGAGCTCGACCGCCTTTGCACAACCAGAGGTGATTCGCTGTCTTGCGCCCGAAGTGCCGATCACCGACCTGCCCGAGGCGGTTCTCTCCGAGTACCGCGCAGAAATCGCGGCCGAGTTCGAGGCGTATTTCGCGGATCTGAGCAACCACATCGCCTGCCTTGACGCCGAGCGCAGTCGCGCCTTGTCCGAAGCCCGCGTGGCCACCGAGGCCTACTCAACCTTTCTCAACATCCCCCCAGCCCAGAAGGACCTCCCGTGAAACCTCTCCTCCCTGCCCTTCTCCTGGGTGTCGGTCTCTCAACCGTAACCGTCACTCCGGCAGCTGCCTACCCTGTCGATTGCGCGATCCTTCTGTGCCTTGCCGGGGGCTGGCCCGCATCTGCCGAATGCGCCCATGCCCGCGCGGTGTTCATCCGCCGCATCACGCCGTGGCCGATCGAGCCGCCGCTGCAGATCTGGAACTGCCCGATGCGGGCGAGTTTCCGCGGCGAGCCGCGGCCGATTGAACGTCTCTTCGATATCGCATTCCGGCGTGATGTGCCTCCGAAAGCCTTGTCGCTCCCCCAGGGCTCGGCCGATCTGATCGTTGTCGACGCTCAGGCCGATGTCGACATTTCAGATGCAGCCTTTGACTTCGTTCGTTCAATCCGGGTGTTTGAAATCACCTACCAGCAGCGCCGCAGTTCTGACGGCGACTGCAACAGTTGGGGGACGGTCTACATGGGCAGCTACGGCGAACAGGGGGACTACACCCGGCGGCGGAGCAACATATCCGCTGTTCCAGCCGCCTCAGACTTCGGCGTCCCCGCCAACTGCGGCAGTTACTGGCACCGCTCGGTCTTTGTCGAATGGCGGGACTATGAGGGAACCTACGGCCATGAGGAGGTGCACTACTAACCGAAGCGATCTCCGCCCTTAACCACACCGGAAATCCAGCCCCTAGAAACAGAAACGACGCCTGACCATAGGTCCGACGCCGCGCTGATTTCTCCGTTGCATGAGAAATCTATCGCGAGTGAAGCGCCCGTTCAATCGGCAAAGCATTTTGTCCGAGCGAATTTTTGCGCCCCATCGTCTGGCGTCCTCAAAGCAGGACGACATGCCCATGACCCTGACCACCGGCGCCATTCTGCGTCGCATCACTGAAGCGGACCTTTCGGCCGCAAGCCACAAACTCGCAACGATCATCCTTGACGGTATCGCCTGGAAGGATGGCTAAAGCGGCCTTGAGCGCGGGACAGCCGCGTTCACGCTCGCCCATCTGGCTGACAAGATGGGCATGTCGCGGCAGCATTTGACGTCGCTTCTCGCTGAACTGGCAGCATCCACTCTTGAACTTGACTGCAGGAAGGCCGCGTATGTCCGCCTGAACCGAACATGACCCTTAGAACATAAGCTGCAAGCGGATCGAAGAGGCCTTAGGCATTGGCCAGACGGTCTATGAAAGCGTCATGCGGCCGCGCCCGCGCTTCATCCCCGCAATGGCGGCTAACAAACACGGCCACGACGGCTAAAGGCATAGCGATGAGTTGCAGATCAGGTACACATACTTGCAACATGGAACTGTGCGAAGCGGAATACCTACCGCCTCGGCGAGAGATGCTGTTCCGACCCGCTGGTGTCTCCAGCCGCCCGTCAGTTACAATCTGCCACGCGGGCCATGGCATGCGCCCATTCTTCACGGAACTGGCCTCGATAGGCAGATCGAACCATCGTCTCTGGTTTGAGTGCCCGAAGTAATTTGAATTGTCGCGGGCTCAGGTAAGCCGCAGGGTCTTCGCGATAAGGTATCGCCAAATTGATTCGGGTTCGCTGGGCAGGGCTAAGTGGTACCCCTGCATAAGAAGTCTTGCTGAGATAGTATTGCGGGGCCTCATCCACCCGGAAGTTTCGCCTGTTGCTTCGACGGAACCCTTCGGTGAGGGCAAAGCTGTCGAGGGAAGTTTGACTGACAAGCGCCGGATCAAAATGGACCTTCACAACCTCTTCTCCGCCGACCCAGCCCGCTTCGGTCGACAAAACGCCTTCGTGCCCGGCAAGCGTGGTTTCGCCAGACCAAAAACAGGGTGTTTCGTAGACCGCACTCGCGGCTTGCCCGTTTTCGATCATCAGGTCACCGCGCAAAAGCCGGGCATAGGTGGGCTCCTGTTTGCCCTGCACGTCCAGCGCCTTGTTCAGACGGTCATATAGCCCGACGGGATCATAGCGGTTTGAAAGCTTCGGCAGTAACGGCTTGCCATCAGCGTCAAGGAAATAGACAACCGGATTGTTCCAGGCAGGTTCGTTGAATGCACGCAGCACGCGCGCGTCTTCGCCGGAGTGGTTGTTGAAGATCGCGACAGGAACGAAACATTCCTCGATCAGCTCGACAAGAAGAGGATGACTTAGGACGTCATGGCCGAAATTCACGCATGTCGAACAACCTGGAACTTCCTGAAACAAAAGTACAATGGCCTTGCCCGAAGTTGTCGCCTCGCGCAGTGCCGCGTCAAAATCGCGAAGCCACGTGACGTTGCCAAGCTCGCGGTGCTCTTGGAAAGATATGTGTTTCATGCCTTCAAGATAAGATCATTCGCGGCCGAATCAATGCCCCGACGGAAGTGTTGTGTTGCGGATCTCTTGTGCGATATTCCCGGACAACGCGATCCCAATCGAAAGGCCTGCCCTGTGGAAAAACTGAAAGCTATTTTGGTTGCCATTTTTGAAAAGGCGGGTGACGCACATCACTTTGCCTATTCCGGAGTGCAAGAAGATCATGATTGGTCGATCTGGTACGCTGATTTTCTGCGTAACCCGCTGTCGCAGGCTCTGGGCCGTGAATTCACTCGCGCAGAGCTTGTCACATGTCTTTTGGCGGCAGAAGATGAACGCCTGGCGCTCTTTGGTGCAGACCACCCATGGCATGCACACTTTGCCGAACATTTTCTGACCCGCTATGCACCGGCAGAACCTGAAAGCGCGACAACGCTGTCGCTTTACTATTACCCTGAATGCCCCTTTTGTCAGCGCGTCCTGCATGCGATCCGCGAAACCCAGGCTGAAGTTGAGCTGCGCCACGTCTGGGACGTCCCGCAGAATCGCAGCGATCTTCAGGCAGCCCGGGGTCGGACAACCGTGCCTGTCTTGCGCATTCAGGATGGCAAGGGTTCAGATCGCTGGATGCCGGAATCCTTGGATATCGTGCGTTACCTGAAGGACCGCGCCAAAGCTGGAAAGGCTGCACACTCTTGAACATGCTCGGTGTCGACACCACTTAGCTAACGAGCCCATCGGTGTGCCTTTTGCCGCCATACGACCCGCAAACAAGTGGTTGGCCGAGCAATCGTGGGAACCTGTTTCAATGGAGGAACCCAGCTTGATAGCTCAGCAGCAGTTTATTGAAGAGGTTGGCAAGGCCAGGGACGAGATCGATATCGAGCGTTGCGCCTTGCTTTTCGCCTCCGAGATCAACCCGGAGACGGATATCAGCAAGTCGATTGCCGCGCTGGATCAGCAGGTGAACGGTTATCTGGAAGGTTACCAGAGCGACCCTTCAAAGACCCCGTCCAACAGCGCGCTGTTGATTGACGTCGTGGGACGCTCGCTTGGTTATCGCGGCGATACTTTGGAATACTTTTCCTCCGGCAACAGTCTTTTTGACCACGTCATAGACAACCGCCTTGGCATTCCGATTTCACTTGCCGCAATCTACATGTCGGTGGGGCAAAGGTTGGGGATCAAGGTTCATGGCGTCGGGTTCCCGGGCCATTTCCTTATCCGGGTGATCGAGCCGGACGGCAGTGAGCGCCTTGTTGATCCGTTTTCGCATCACAAACTGTCAACACAAGATGTCACAGCGCTGAGGGCTTCGACGGGGGAACAGTTCGGCCAATTTGATGAGGCTTGGCTTGCGAATGCGCATCCGCATGACATGCTGGTGCGTATGTTTGAAAACCTGAAACGGGTTTTTCTGAATGAAGGAAACATTGCCGCTGCAGAGTCTTGCCTTGACTACCAGTTGATATTGAAACCCAAAGACTCGGTTTTTCTGGAACAACTTCAGGTTCTTTTGGACCAGAGGGGCCACGGGGTCCACTAGGCCATCCGCGCGACGAAATCGGGTAAGGGTTTGAATACCAAAGGCTAAGGGGCCGCAGCGCCAACGCCGCGCCCCCTTTTGACCCGATCAACCTTTTGCGCTTAGGCTGGGATGGCCGCCGAAACGGTTACGCAACGCGGAAAGGAAGCGGTTGCCGACCTTGACCTGATCACGCGAATCGAACCGAGCGAACAATGCAGCCGCCAGTACCTGTACAGACGTGCGCTGATCGATCGCAGCTTCAATGGTCCAGCGGCCTTCGCCGCTGTCTGCGACCTGGTCAGAATAGCGGTCAAGGCTTGGGTTTTCGGCCAAGGCATCTGCCCCAAGGTCGAGTAGCCACGAACTGACCACGCTGCCGCGCCGCCAGACTTCGGCAATGGCAGGCAGGTCAAAGTCATAGCGAAGGTCTTCGGCGACTGTTTCAGCATCGGCCGAGGCGAACATCGCAAAGCCCTCGGCGAAGGCTTGCATCATGCCGTATTCAATACCGTTGTGCACCATCTTGACATAGTGACCAGCACCGGACTTTCCGCAATGTAGCCAACCTGCTTCGCCGGGTGCCTGAGGCCCTTTCGCGCGAATCGGGGTCCGTTCGGCCGCCGCAATGCCGGGTGACAGGGTGTCAAGCACCGGGATCAGGTGCTTTACCGCCTCATCCCGCCCCCCCAGCATCAGGGAATAGCCACGCTCAAGACCGAAAACCCCGCCGCTGGTGCCGCAGTCCACCATATCGATACCAGAGCCGCGCAGCACCTTGCTGCGCGCGGCGCTTAACTTGTAGTGGCTGTTGCCCCCATCAATGACGATATCGCCGGCCGAGCAAAGGGCCTGCAACTGACCCAGCACCGTACTTGTGGCTTCTCCAGCGGGCACCATGACCCAGATCGCCCGAGGCGGGGAAAGCACGGCGACAAGCGATGCCAGATCAGCATGCGCTGTCGCACCGGTTTCTGATGCCAACGCATCCCTCGTTTCTGCCGTTTCACTGTAAATGTGGCACTTATGGCCGCCTTTTTGCAAACGGCGAACCATGTTGCCGCCCATGCGGCCAAGCCCGACAAACCCTATCTCCATTGTAATCTCCATGCACAAGTTTCGAACCCGATATCTTCAGCGTCAGCCGACCTGAACGCCGCGCCAGAAGGCGACGCGGCCCTTTATCTCTTTGGCCGCGGATTTTGGCTCGGGATAATACCACGCTGCGTCCGGGTTTTGCTGCCCGTCAACGTTGAGGGAAAAGTAGTTCGCAGTACCCTTCCAGGGGCAGCCGGTTTGCTTCTGACTTTCCACCAGAAACTCCGAGCTTACTGCGTCGCGCGGGAAATAATGGTTGCCCTCGACAACGACGGTGTCGTCGCTTTGCGCTATCACCTTACCGTTCCAGACTGCCTTTACCATATCGGTATCTCCTGTGTTTGTCGGTTGAATTTCATCATTTCGGCGTCAGATGCCCTTCAGGGCCAACTGGACGCGGGTTTTGAGTGCCGGGAGTAGATCGGTCTCGAACCAGGGATTGCGGCGCAGGAAGGCATTGTTGCGCCACGACGGGTGCGGAAGTGGAAATCTGGCCGGCCCGAAGCCTTGCCAGTTCTGCACTGTGGCATTGACCCCCGCCTTGCGCCATTCTTGCCCCAGATGCCATCCTTGGGCATAGCCACCAATGACGACTGTCAAACTGACTTCGGGGAAAAGGGCCACTGCCCTTTCCCGCCAGTTCGCCGCACAGCGCGGTTGCGGCGGCAGATCGCTTCCCTTGTTGTCATAACCGGGGAAGCAAAAAGCCATCGGCACCACTGCAACCCGGTCTTGATCGTAGAACTCGTCGCGGCTTACCCCCATCCAGTCGCGCAGCCGATCCCCTGAGCGGTCGTCAAAGGGAATGCCGGATTCGTGCACACGCAACCCCGGAGCCTGACCCACGATCAGGATACGCGCACCGGGGCGAAACCAGACAATGGGGCGTGCCGCGTGCCGCGTTGCGGTGCCAAGAAAATCCTCGGCACACAGACGGCACGCCCGAATCTGCGGTTCAAGTTCGGCGTATTGGTCTTGAATCGTCATCCGCGGTACCGCTGTTCAAGCCAGGGATCGCCGTAATTGTGATACCCAAGTTTCTCCCAGTACCCTTTGTAGTCAAAGGGGCTGAAATGCAGGCCACGCAGCCACTTGGCACTTTTCCAGAAGTATAGGTCGGGCACCACCAGACGCGCCGGGCCACCATGATCGAGGGTTAGCGGCTTGCCGTCAAATCCGGTGGCGACAAAGGCCTTGTCTGATACCAGATCGCGCAGGCGCAGATTGGCGGTGTAATTGCCGTCAGCCCGCGCCTGAACATAGTCAGAGCCGGTCTTTGGCCGAACCAAATCGGCCAGCACCTGCAGTGACACGCCGCGCCAGCGCGTGTCGAGTTTCGACCACCGGGTGACACAGTGAATGTCCGCAGTAAAGTCTTGTTGTGGCAGCGAGTTGAACGCGGCCCAGTCGAGCGTTACGGGGCTTTCAACATCACCGTCCAGAACCAGCGTCCATTCCTCGATGCCTGCCGTCGCAGGCGTGCCTGCGGTCATCACCGGAAATTTCTGCGTAACCACCTGGTTTGGCGGAACACGCGGGCGCGAGTCTAATCTGGTTTCAGTCATATCGAGTCCCTCCGTTTCGTGTCTCAGTAAACTTCCGCTACCTTCATCTTGCGGCCGCGAAATTCGCAGACCTCGCCGGCCTTCTTGCCTTCCAGGGCTTCGTAGATCGGAGCGGCCTGGGAAATGCCGACAAACTTCTGGCCCTGGCAGGTGAATTCGCCGGTGGATACACCGACGACCAGAAAGCGGTCGCCGATTCGCACCGCGGCACCGGGGCCAACTTCGGTCTTCGGACCAAAATCCAAACCTGCAATTGCGGCAATCTTGGCTTGCGCTTCATGCTCGCGATCATCAAACGCTTCTGCCAGATCGGCGGCAGTTTCGGCTTGCGCCTGTTCGTCGTATTCGACGGGTTCAAACCGATCCAGCCGCGCGGCAGCAAGGAAGCGTTCATAGGTCTTGTGGGCCTGCGCCAGTTCTGCTTCGGTCAGCGCCAGCATTGTGGTGCGCAAGTGGGACTTGTCGATCATGATGTTTCCTTTAGGATTTTAGGTAAGAGTTAACACGATGCCCGCAACGGCGAGCGCAACAGCAAAAGAGGCGTTCCAACATGGGTGCTGCATTGTCCATAGTTGTCTTGTTTACCGTCACCAGCACGATTGTAAGGGTCGCCGGGGTGGTCCTTGAGCACAGCGGCATCCCCCGTCATATTGCACGGCTCCAAGCGATTTCTGCGCTTATGGGAACCGGCTTTACGACCAGCGAGTCGGAATTGATCCTGCAGACCCCAGAGCGTCGCAAAATTCTGATCGTGCTGATGTTTACCGGAGGCATCGGTTTTGGTTCCTTGATCGCGACCGTGGTTGTTGGGGCGTTCGGCGTCAGTGGCACCACAACTGGGCTGCTGTCGCAGGGTGCGGCGGTGGCAATTGCCTTGCTTTACCTGCGCTATGTGCTGCTTTCCGCATGGGCGGATCGCCTTATCTGCAAGGTGGCGTCGGGCTGGCTGGCGAAGCATCAGACTGGCAAAATGGACTATCTGGTGCTGTTCCGACTGACGGGTGATGTCACCGTGGGGGAACATGTGCTTGCCAAGGCGCCCGGCGCCAACCCCAAGGCTTGGGTAGCAGGGGCGGCGCTTATCCCGATAGGGACGCGCAATATCGACGGCCATATCGATCATGGTAAACCCGATAGGTTCGAAGCCGGCCAAGTCGTCATACTTTCCGGTCCAGAGCGTGCCCATTCGGCATTTGCTGCGGCTTTTGGCCAGCCGATCATCAGAAAAGGGCATTGAAGTCGCATGCAACCCGATCGTGATTTGCCCGGTTTTCTGCATCTTTTGCCCCTTCAACGTGAGGGTGAATGGCTGCACATGTGCATCCGCCACCGCGAGACGCCCGAATACCTGATGGAGAAGGTGGCCCTTGATGATCTGATCGTCGATGCGCTGGTCGAGGAGGATACCCGGTCGCGCATCCGGGTTCTTCCCGATGGCATCATGGTCTTGCTCAAAGCCATGCACCTGCGCGGCGAAGACATGGCACGGCCCGAAGACATGGTTTCGATGCGGATCTGGCTTGGCAAGGACAAGGTCATCACCACGCGCGAGGCGGACGTAGACCCGATCCTCGAAATCGCTAGTCGTCTGGTTCAGGGGGGTGGCCCTGACACGCCTTCCGCATTTCTTGCCGATCTGATCGCAGAGCATCTCGACGAAGTCGAAGGGCAGGTCGAAATGCTTGAAGACGACACAGACCGGATCGGCGTCCTTGTGGCGCAGCACAAAACAGAATTCGCCTGCCCAAACATGGCGGATACCGAAACCCGGATCAGTGGCTTTCTGCGCCATCTTGGGCCGCAGCGCCCGGTTCTGGAAACTCTGTCGACCCTGCAACATCCCTTGCTTGATGACCGGACGCGTTCGCGGTTGGAGGATTCGTTGAACCGGCTTTTGCGGTTCTTGGAAACTCTGCTCAACCTGCGCGAAAGGATCGACATCCTGAACGATCAGGTCACCCGAATACAGGATCGCAAGCTGAACAAAAGCTCTTACGCCTTTGCCGTTGCCGCGACCATCTTTTTGCCGCTTGGTTTTGTGACAGGGCTGTTCGGTGTCAATTTGGCGGGGATCCCCATGAGCGGAAACCCATGGGGATTTTTGATATTGGCAGTTGGGTGCGTCGCTTTTTCTGCGCTGCTGCTGATTCTGTTCCGCTGGCGCGGACTGTTGTAGGAAAAAAGCGGTCATGCGCCGGGTTTTGCTGGCTTGGAATGGTGTTCTACCACCTTGGCGACGATTACATCATATTCAGTGAACACATCCGCTTTGCCCCGTTCTTTGGCGTATTTGTGTTCAGGGTGAGCGTCCCATTCCTCGATAGCTTCGAAGTCGCTGAAATAGCCAATCAGAACTCTCTCGCCATCCTCGGCAGTAAAGACCTTGTGGCTGATGTAACCCTTCAGTCCTTTGACGATGGTCACCATCCGGGCGTAAAGGTCATCAAATTCTCCCCGAAAACTGGGGTCGATACGGTGGCGGAAAACTTCGACATGCAGCGTCATGTGTGACGGCTCCTTTTGGTGGGGTTTTGGTGACTCTTTGGACCGGCTAAAGCATCCACTCGACCGGAAGCAGCCCGATCACCCAAAGCGCCATTCGCTTTGTTGCGCTGCTGCCCGGTTCGGTCGTCAAGGAAACGGATGCGCCATCGTCTTCGCGGCTGTGCCATTCAAGGCGACCATCGCCGCTTTTCACAACCTGCCAGGCGACGGTTTCAAGGCCCGTGTCAAATCTTTGGGTCATGTGTGTGGCCAGCGCCTTGCTGTGCACCAAGAACCCCATTTCGCAGTTGAGAAAAGCCGAGCGGGGGTCAAAATTGAACGAGCCGACAAAGACCCGATCAGCGTCCAGCACGAAGGTCTTGGCGTGCAGACTGGCGGCCGAACTGCCAAGAAAGCCCAACTCGGCGCGGCTCGCCTGACCGGGGGCTTTGCGCATTTCGTAAACCTCAACGCCAGCATCCAGCAAGGGGGCGCGGTATTTTGTGTAGCCGGCATGAACGGGCAAGACGTCTGTCGCTTCCAGCGAATTGGTCAGGGTGCGCACCCTTACACCTGATTGAGCGGCGGCCGTCAGGATATCGGTGCCGGCATCGCCCGGAATGAAATACGCCGACAGCAAGTCAATCGAATGCTCTGCATCGCCGATGATTGCGGTCAGCTTTGAAAGCATCAGCTTTTCGGGCGCAACCTTGCCAAGCCCCTTGGGGGGATCATCGCTTACCAAAGCAACTTCGACCCATTCGACCTGCAGCGATGACGCAACAAGATCGGTGATCAGCTTGCTGCTTTGGATGGCCCCCAGATACAGACCCCATTCAGGCGCAAGGGCTATGGCCTCGGCATCTGATTGCAATAGCGACAATGCCCCGGGGTCGGGCTGAACCAGAAGCTCATGAGGATAGGCTGACAGGCTGTTCCAGTAAAGATCAAAGTCCGCATCCACGTCCTGCGCGGCGTCTCCCATCAACATCAGATCGAAATCCGAATATTGGGTTTCTGCGTCAAAGGAAAAGTAGATGTCCCCGATATTGCGCCCACCGATAATTGTTACGGCGCTGTCCACGGTGAAGGATTTGTTGTGCATCCGGCGGTTAAGACGGAAGAAATCGAAGAAATACGATGCAAGTCGTGGATCGCGCAGATTGAAAGGGTTGAAGACCCTTACCTCGAAATTCTCTAGCTGATTGAGGGCCGCCAGTTCGCCGTCAAGATCAGAGGTTCCGTTATCGTCCACCAAAAGACGCACCCGGACGCCCCGCTCGGCCGCAAGCCGCAGTTCTTGCAGCAGCGGTAGTCCGGTGTTGTCATTTTGCCAAATGTAATAACGTGCATCTATGGACTGCTCTGCCGACCGCGCAAGTACCACCCGCGCTGCATAAGCCTCTGCACCACGAAACAGCGGATATACTCCGGACAGGCCCGAATTCTGGTCCGCAAGTGGGCTGATCTTTGCGCCCAGCGTTGTGTCAGCAGTGATGCCAAGCGCGTAAGACGTGCTGCGCCCATCAAGATCGGGCAAACGGAAAACCAGCCCTGCAATGAGGATCAGGGCAGTCGCGAAAAAGGCCAGTATCGCGATCAGTTTGGTTAACCTGCGCAGGACCCTCATTTTTGCTTCGCGATCCAGTTTGACAGGGGTGTCGACGTCAAGCCATGCAACAAGATTGACAATCCGACCGTCAGGGAAACGCATGCGATCAACTCTGCCTCATTGGGGAAATCAAAGCTGTCTATCATCAGCATCGTAAACAGCAAGGACGCCAACCCACGCGGGCCAAACCAGCCCAAGAACAGTTTTTCAGACGACGAAAGCCCTGTGCCGGTAAGCGAGATAAAGATTGGCAACATGCGCACAACCGTCAGGAACAGCACCGCCAAAGCCACGTTAGAAACGCTGGCATGCGCGATCCCGACGGGCAAAAGAAAGGCACCAAAGGCCAGAAAGGCCGCCATCGTCAACAACTGACCAGCACCTTCCATGAACTCGGAAATGAAATGGGCACCGTGCTTATACGTGTTGCCGAAAACCATCCCGGCGATGAAAGCCGCGATAAAGCCGTTCCCCCCCACAAGGTCCGCCAACACATAGGCGGTAAAGGCAGCCAGAAGAAACAGCACTGCCCCGGCAGATTTCTGCATGACCTGTCGGTCCTGCGCCCAGCTCATCGCGACAGCAGCCACCCAGCCGACCACTATCCCCGCAACAACGCCCAGAACAACTTCGCTCACCGCCTCCCAGGCAAGGGCGGCACCTGACAGATGTTCAGAGGCCATCGACGCAAGCGAAGCGCCCAGCAACACAAAAGGCAGGGCAAGGCCATCGTTCAACCCGCTTTCGACATTGATGGTCTGGCCGATATGGGGCGGAACCTTGGGGTTGACGACTACGGCCTGCCCAAGGGCTGCATCCGTAGGGGTCAGCACCGCCGCCGTCAGCAGCGCCATGGCCAACCCCGCCCCGGGGTTCAGCAAGGTGACAACGACAGTGCCAAGCGCAATGGTCAACGGCATCCCGATCACCAACATGCGCGCCGGAAGCATCCAGTCCATCGCAAGCTGGCGAAACCGCACATGACTGGCATCAGCAAACAGCACAAGGATCAGCGTCACCTCTGCCAACAACTTTTTGCCTTCATGTATCACCTTTGGTGACACGCTGGCCTCAAGCGGGCCTGAAAGCGCAAAACCAACCACCGTGAACAAAAGCGGAAGAGTCAGAACGGTTTTCGAGATCGCGTTGCTGAACAAGGAATAGAAGGCGAACGCCAGTATGATCAGCAAGGTCTCAAACATGGCTCAAGGCTCCGGACTGAAGTTTGGAAAAGCTTTGCCGCAACAGCGCCAGTTTTGGTTCGATGTAGGTGTCGCAAAACGGGCCGCCGCGGTTGTTTTCATAGTAGTCCTGAAACCGCGCGTCTGACGGTTTGAACATGCGGAATGGCAAGACTTGAGTCACAAACGCGCTGTCAGAGTCTTGCCCAAGGCGGTCGATGATCTGCGCGGCCTTGATGCCGCTCTCGGCCTCGTGAACATAGACCGCACTACGATATTTGCCCCGCATCTTGTGATTTGAGGTGCTGGCATGGGTCAGCAGATGGGCCAGGATCAGGTCTTCAAAACTTATGCGGCCAGCGTCCCATGTCACGGAAACGGCCTCGGAATAGCTGTCATGCGGGGCATCGGCCGAAATGAACCCCTGGCGGACGTCTGTAACACCTGCAAGCGATCGAAACACCGCCTCGGTGCACCAATGACAGCCGCCGCCAAAACCTGCGGTTTCTATCATCGTCTATACCTGAACCGGAATGGCACCCTGCGCCAGTTTCAACCGGGTCCAGAGGTTCATGTTGATGATGATGGCGGCGATTTCGGCAATCGCAACCTCATCAAAGTGTGACGCAAGCGCGGCATGCTTGGACGGAAAAGCCGCTAGATCATAGGCCGTCAAAGCCTCGCAATAGGCCAGTGCTGAACGTTCGGCATCCGAAAACATCGTGCTTTCGCGCCATGATGGCAAATGCGCAATCTTTTCAACGCCGATACCACGGTCATTTGCGGCCTTGCTGTGCAAAATCAGGCAATAGGAGCACGGGTTCAACTGTGCGACCCGTAGCCGCAAAAGCTGCGCCAACCCGGAATCAATGGACAAATCAGCGGTGTATCCAACCGCCTGTGCCATTTGCTGCGCAATAGCATGAAATCCCGTCAAATCGGGGTCAAACCGGGTATTTTCAAATGAAACCATAACTCATCCTCCTAAACCAAACTTCGACCGCCATTCGGGCCGGGTAGCAGCGACCCGCCGCAAGAAAGAGCAGGTCAAACGGATTTCGTGTGGGCGATGCACAACCGCATCAAATACCTCTGCCGCGAAACGGGCGCCCAATCCCGTGCCGCGCAGAGACGGATCAACCTCGATGTGGGCCATCACCATCCTGTCACCTTGCCAGTGGTAGCTGACAAAGGCATCCACCGGGGCCATGTGACGGATGAACCGTTGGCTGGCCTCATCATGGACCAAGCCAGGATCATATAACCCAGCGCGGGCCAGTTCCTTGTCCAGTTCCGGCAGCTTTGGGTTGCGCACCTTGCGACCGGCAATCTGGAAGGTCGGAAACTTATCCGCACTGCCTGCAAGGTCGGTCAGCCTGCGTGCAGCATCCGGGTCCTTGTCAACTTCGGCCATCTCATAGTCAAGCCCACGCTCTTCAAGGGCTGCCTGGTAGAACCGGGTCTTGGGGCAGCGCGTTTCGCCGAACAGCGTGATGTCAGCCATCTGCAGCCTCCAGCGGCTTCAGCCCGGCCAGGATCGTCGGCAGGAACTCCGCCACGGTCGGATGAACCGGCAGGGCCTGCTGCATGATCCGGTAACTTGCGCTCGTAGCCATGTAGTTCGTCAGCGTGGCGATGATCTCGTCACCCGCTAAACCGAAGACGGTGGCGCCTAAGAAACGTTCGCTTTCGGCATCGACGATCAACCGGATCAGGCCGGTCGTCTCTCCCTCTTCTTTGGCTCGGCTCACGCGTTCCATCGGCATGTCCGAAATCAGGATGCGCTTTCCCTTCGCCACCAGCGCCTGCGCCTCGGCCCGGGTCAGCCCGACCCGACCAAGCGGCGGATCAGTGAACATGGCATAGGTTGTGACGCGGGCATCCGCGCCCTGCCATTGATGCAGGTCCGTCAGGCCATCTCGGTGCGCCAGCACAATTTCATGGTCGTGGTAAGCCGTGTGGGTAAAGGCCCCGCGCCGGTTGATGTCGCCCAAGGCCCAGATGCCCGGAACGTCTGTTTTGAGCTGTGCGTCCGTCGCGATATAACCCCGCTTGTCGGCGGCAAGACCCACCGAGGCGAGATTCAGCGCATCGGTATTGGGCACCCGGCCTGTGGCGAACAGGATATGGCTGCCGGAAAGCTCCGTCTCATCCTCGAGCGTTACCAGAACACCGCGCATGGACCCGCCAACCGAGCCCACTGACGCATTCAGGCGCAGGTCGATGTCCTCGGCGCGCATGATATCGGCGATGATGACCGACACATCGGCATCTTCGCGCTCCGTCAGACGGTCAGCGCGGTGCAGGATCGTGACCTTGGCCCCCAGACGCCGGAAGATCTGGCCGAGTTCCAGCCCAATATAGGACCCGCCCACCACGATCAGATGATCCGGGCGCTCGGTTAGCGCCAGAAGACTGGCATTGTCCAACGGCATGATCGTGTCGATCCCCGGAACCGGTGGCAAGAAAGGCCTCGTGCCGGTGTTCAGATAGACCTGCCGCGCAAGCAAGACTTGATCGCCCACCATGACACGGAAGCGGCCATCCTTCTCACGCCCGTCCAAGCGGCCCCAGCCGCGGACCAGAGTCACACCTTCGGTGTGCTCAAGCCAACTGGTCAGGCCCTCGCGGGCGGTGTCCGAACGCGCCCGCATCCGCGCCATGGTGGCTGGAAAGTCTATCTCGACCGGGCCGGTTGTGACGCCGAAATCCGCAGCGCGGCGCGCCAGATGGGCAACGCGCGCCGACTTGCGGAGGGTCTTGGTCGGCGTGCAGCCGGTGTTCACACAAGTTCCGCCAAGACGGTCGCCTTCGACAAGGGCCACGGTTTCGCCCCGGCGAGCAAGGCCCGCTGCCAGAGAGGGCGCCGCCTGCCCCGAGCCGATGATGATGCTGTCGAATTCCGTCATGATGTTCCTGCCCCTTGTTTTCTGTTCCGATGTCCGCTGCTATTTCACGCCCGCCCGGAGCCGTTGTAGGGGACGTGCTGCAACCGGTCATCCTTCAGCACTTTGGTGGCCAGCCAGACATATTCCTCATCGGTCGTGTCATACCCAAGCATGGTAAACCCTTGGCCAAATGGACAGGCCGGGAAATCGGGGTACCCCACCCGCAGGACATAACGGGCCGGATCGGCATTGAACTCGGTTTTGCGAACCTTGCGCACGCCGTAGCGCAGATCGTCGGCATTTGATCCTTCGACCACCGACGCAATCGCGCCAGCCCGCAGCTTGTCGATCAAGTCCCCCGGCGCGCCTTCGCCCTCAAAATCCAGCGCATCCACCAGAAACCCGCGCGCGGTGCCGTTGTCCACGTCCAGCGCGTAGATGTTCGACGCATCGCCCGATCCCGCATCGGTTTCGAACCGCAACTTGGCTACAACGGCAACGGCTGCCGGATCGACCGGCAATCCGGTGCTTACGTCCACAAGTTTTCCGCCCTGAATACGGAAGTCGTGGGTGAACCCCATTTCTGACAGCTCGTTCAGTGCGGAAACGGCATCTTTTGCTTCAATCTTCAACGTCATTCTTCCTTCTTCCGGATTTCGCACGCTGGTCGCGCTGGCACGACCTCAGGTGCCGCAATAGGTGGTGAACGTCCCGAAGCTACTGGGCGCGGGGCGGGCATAGTCCTCCGCTCCCGCCTCTTGCTTGAAAGGCGCTGTCACGAGCCCGAGCAGACGGTCGAAGGGGGCCATGTCGCCCGCGACCGCCGCCGATAAAGCCGCATCGACCAGATGGTTGCGCGGGATATATATCGGATTCACCTGATCCATCAGGTCGGCACGGGCCGTCTCGGGGATGGCCTCGTCGCGCGTCCTGCTCAGGTAACGATCCACCCAAGCATCGAAGCCCGCAGGATCTGCAAAAAGGGCACGCACTGACGTGATGTTGCCGCGCACAAAGGCACCCATGGCCCGAAACAGGCTTGTGTAATCCACCCCTTGATCTTGAGCTGCTGACAAAAGATCGTTGGCCAGTTCCAGATCGCCAGGCAGTTCTTTAAAAAGGCCCAGCTTGGCCCGCATCCCCTTCAACCAAAGCATCTGGTAATGGGCTGGGAACGCATTGATCTCGTTCGTCAACTGGCGAACGGCGTCTTCGCTGTCGTCGGGGTTGACCAAGTCGATCAACGTCTCGGCGAAGCGTGACAGGTTCCACTGCATGATCGGCGGCTGATTGCCAAAGGAATAGCGTCCGTGTTCGTCGATGGAACTGAACACGGCCTTTGGATCATATGCATCGATGAAGGCGCAAGGGCCGTAGTCGATGGTCTCGCCGGAAATGGTCGTGTTGTCGGTATTCATGACCCCGTGAACAAAGCCCACATGCACCCATTGTGCGATCAGCGACGCCTGAGCTTCGCGGACCCTGCGAAAGAATTCCAGATACTTGTCGTCGCGGGCAGCGATCTCGGGGAAATGGCGGTTGATGGCATAATCTGCCAGCTGGCGGACCTTTTCCACCTCTCCCCGCGCGGCAAAGAACTGAAACGTGCCCACCCGCAGGTGCGAGGAGGCAACCCGTGCCAGAACTGCCCCCGGTTCGGGCCCCTTTTGCCGCATCACCGCTTCACCCGTTAGAGTTGCGGCGAGCGCCCGCGTCGTTGGTATCCCCAACGCATGCATCGCTTCGCCGAACAAATATCCGCGCAGCACCGGCCCCAGCACCGCCTTGCCATCGCCGCCACGCGAAAAGGGCGTGCGCCCCGATCCTTTCAAATGGATGTCGCGCCGCTGTCCCTTACGGTCGATCACTTCGCCCAGAAGCAGCGCTCGGCCATCTCCCAACTGCGGAGAGAAACCGCCGAACTGGTGCCCGGCATAGGCCATGGCTAGGGGCACGGCAGCTTCGGGTGCCACGCCCCCGGTCAGCATGACCGCTCCCGGTCCAGAGGTCAGGGGCTTGCCATCAAGCCCCAATTCGGCCGCAAGGGCCGTGTTCAGCCGCAAGACTTCCGGCGCAGGGGCCCTAGAGCCGGTCCATGGCACATAGAACCCCTCAAGATCGCGGGCATAACTGTTGTCAAAGGCAATGACGGGTAGTTGTTGCATGGGAACTTTCTCGGAATGATCTGACTTGAAGGGGTCTCAGGCAAAACTCAGGTCGGCGTCATCCGCCCCGAGCGCGGCAAGGAAGCGGCGCGCGTCCAGACGGAAATCAGCATAGACAACGTTCCCTGCCGGATCGATGATGGTGAACCAGGGCGTACCGCCGGAACGGTAATCCTCCATGAAGGTCGGATAGCGTTCGCCTTCAGGGGGCAGGTCCTGACCAAAGGGAATGGCCAGCCCATAGCGTTCTTGGTTCAGCCGCAGCTTGTCGAATGTGTTTTCTTCGGCACCCTCAAACACGGTCTGGATGACGGCAAAACCGAAACCCTTGTCCTTCAGTCCGTCGTGCAGAAATTTCAGGGTCGGAAACCCGCGCGAATGACAGCCGGGGCACCAGTCCTGAAAGCAGAAGATTACCTTGTAACCCTGCCCCAAGTCGGCCAGGCGCACAGGTTTGTCCATAGACATGCCGTCTGCGTCGATCCACTCGTTCACTCGCAGTTCGCGGGCCTTGTCGTGCAATCCACCGAAAGCCATTGTGTTTCCTTTCTGCCCCCAAGGGCCTCAGGCTGTTTCAATGGGATCACCTTCGAATGATCCCACAAGTTCTTCCACGCGTTGCCTCACCACACCTTCCGGCCGTCTATTCAGAATGGCTACCGCGTCCGACGCGTAGCGAACCCCGTCCATATCGGTTGCAAACCTCGCACCGACATCGATCCGATTTTGTGCCGAATTCAGCTTCAGCCAGCCTTTCGCAATCATTCCGCTGATCAGAATATCCACCAGAAGCTGATCTCCAGGCCCCGCGGTATTGATCGCCAACGGCACCGTTTTCTCCTGGCTCTGGCACTCTTTCCCGGTAATCCGCAGCCGTACGTTTCCCGCAGATTCGGCATAGACCCAGATCGGTCGGCCTACCTCTTCGACGATCCGCCCTGCCGCGCGAAGACGGCGGTATTCCGGATCGCCATCAAGCGCGGGTGTCGCGCGATCGCGCAGAACCCGCAGACGCAGTTCCTGTGTCGGCCAGGCAGCACGAAGGAAGTGCATCACGTCCAACACCTCTGTCGAGGCGCCAAGGCAGGTCACCTCCCACCCTGGCTTCAGGACCCTCGCAATGGCCTCTTCATTGTCGTAAAGCGTCGTGAACGCCGTAGGCCCCGCATCCACGCCAAAGCGCTGGTTTGCCGGGCCGCCGGTGGCCACGTCCACCCGGTCCGCCTTGATCACCTCGCCACTGGCAAGTGTGATCCGGAACTGGTCATCTGCCCGTGACAGATCGGTGGCCAGCCCCGTAATCAGCTGCACCTGCACCCCGTCCTCGACAAGCTTCGCCAACCGCTCACTGCTGCGTCGGGCAAGATAGCGGCCATAAATCGCGCGGGGCGCGGCGAAGTCGCCGAATGCCCCTTCAGACAGCGCCTCAGACCAACGCCGGACGTGAAGCGGCTGCGCGACTGCGATTTCGGGAAGCAATACGGGCCATTCTGCCGCCAGCCAGTCGGCAAAGCCCTCTGTCATCTCGCCGTTCGGACGATCTAGCAGATAGGCCAGCCGCCAGGGATGGCGGGCATCGTGGTCCGCATAGAACCGCCCGGCCCCGAACCGGTGGACATTCGGTCCGATCAAGGTCAGCCGGTCGCCCGGCACCAGTCGGGCGACCGACAGAAAGGCCGCGGCGACTGCACCGTCCCCGATAATTGCCAGGTGCTGTCGGGCGCCCATGGCTTATTCTGCAGCGGCGCGCTTGGGCAGGACCCAATCGGGGCGGACGAAATGGCACGT
The DNA here is from genome assembly GCA_013821825.1 of Rhodobacter sp. Lineage (GTDB taxonomy): Bacteria > Pseudomonadota > Alphaproteobacteria > Rhodobacterales > Rhodobacteraceae > Tabrizicola. The sequence continues at coordinate 2,975 of PNJK01000036.1, read as the reverse complement.
GTAGCCATGCGGGATACGTTCCAGATAATCCTGATGCTCTGGCTCGGCTTCCCAGAAATCGCCTACGGGTTTCAACTCGGTCTTCACCTTGCCCGGCCACAGACCCGAAGCCTCGACATCCAGGATCGTATCCTCTGCCAGCCGTTTCTGGTCGTCAGACGTGTAGTAGATGCCAGAGCGATAGGAGGTGCCACGGTCGTTGCCTTGCCGGTTCAGCGTGGTCGGGTCGTGGATCTGGAAAAAGAACTCCAACAGTTGGCGATACGACATCTTCGCCGGATCGAAGATCACCTCGATTCCTTCGGCGTGGGTGCCGTGATTCCGATAGCTGGCGAATTTCACATCGCCGCCGGTATAGCCCACGCGGGTGTCAATCACGCCGGGCAGCTTGCGGATCAGATCCTGCATGCCCCAGAAGCAACCACCCGCCAGAACGGCACGTTCGGTCATCACTTTTCCTCCACTTGAATCAGATATTGCCCATAGCCCTGAGCCTCCATCTCGGCCCTCGGCACGAAACGCAGGCTGGCCGAATTTATGCAGTATCGCAGGCCGCCCTTCTCGCGAGGGCCATCGTTGAAGACATGGCCGAGATGGCTGTCGCCATGCTTGGACCGGACTTCGACCCGACGCATCCCGTGGGTAGTGTCGGAAAGCTCGGTCACATTGTCGATCGGCTTCGAGAAGGCGGGCCATCCACAGCCCGAGTTGAACTTTGCGGACGACGCAAACAGCGGCTCACCCGAGACGACATCGACATAAATGCCCGGCTCGTAATGCTTGTCATATTCCCCCGTGAAGGGACGTTCGGTGCCGCTTTGCTGCGTGACCCGGTATTGTTCTGGGGTCAGTTTGGCTATGACGTCATCAGTCTTCCGGTAGGTCATCATGGTTCTCCCGGTTCAATTTCCATGAGCGGAAGATAGGCGATTGCCCCAAAAAACGCCAATAGCGGGGGGCTATAGTTGTGATAGCCGCGCGAGGACGGTGGGCTTTATCCGGCCCAGTCGAACTGTCGAGCCATGGTCAGGATCTGGCGCGCTTCGCGTGGATTGCCCGAGCCCGAGACGGCAACAAGAGACACCTCGCGCGACAGATCCAGCCCCGCCACCGGGCGCAGCGCAATGCCCCCGACGATTGCCGAGCGTTCCGGCAGTGCACATATCCCCACACCGGCAGCGACCATCTGTTGCAGCCAGTCTTCGCGCTCAGAATGAACGCGCGGGCGCATGACGATGTTGCGATCCATAAAATGCTTGATCAGCGCAGACCGGAATTCGCAATGCAGCCTGTCCAAGTAGGGTTCCTCTGACATTTCGGCGGGAGTTATCTCCGCCTTCCGCGTAAGGGAATGGTCAGCCGCCATCGCCAGGCGAAGGCATTCGCGGAATAACGGCAGAACGGTCAGTTTCATGTTCGGTTTGGGAGGGTCGGTCAGAAGGCACAAATCGTACCGGCCCGAAAGAACCTCGGCCTCAGCTTCGCCGGGCCGCATCGGGAAGAACTGCAACTCCACCATCGGCAATTGCGTCAGGACGTGGCGCCAGAAGCCCGCCATCACTGCTGGGGCTATCGTAGTGGCGATCCCGATGGCCAGCCGCCGCCGCTGGCCCATGACAGATGTGTCGACAATCTCTGAGACGGCATCCAGACTGACCTGAATACGCATGAACTCAAGCTGAATATCTCGCCCCAACGCGGTAAGCCGAGTGTCTTTGCCATCCCGATACAAAAGTGGGCCGCCCAACTCTTCTTCAAGCCGTTGGATCGCGCGCGTTAGGCTGGGCTGGGAAACCCCGCTTTGTCGTGCTGCCTCGGTAAAATTCAGGGTCTGAGCAAGGTTGAGGTAGTATCGGATCTGATTAAGGTCCATTGCGAAGCGCCTGTCTTCATTAGTCTTTGCCGCTGATATCTATTACAGAATATCTCGGGATTTCCATGGGCAAAAGCCGGCTCCAAGCTCCTTCCACTTCGCCAAGAGGCGGCAACGACACCCTTTCCTGGCCTGACAGATGATAATCTATCCGGCCCCCACGGTGATCGGTCGCCACATTCGAAATCGTCCCTGCCCTGTTACTTCGCGAATCAACCCATGCGCTTCCATCCAGGCAAGGTTTCGCTGGATGGAAGCCCGGCTGACTCCGATCAGAGTCTCGACCATTGGGGCGGAGACGAGCGGCCATTCGATAAGTGTGGCACGCAAAACCGGCGGTGTCTTGCCCGAGAGCGATGACATCTCGGACCGTGCCCGCGCCGACCACGCCTCAATTTCGTCCAAGTGCCGCATTGCTGACAAAGACGCCGTCTCCATCCCGTTGAGCCAGCGCGCCAGCCGTTCGGCAGGCAGGCCTCCGGCACGCAGGCCCCCTGCCCCGCCCATGGCTAGAGGCACGAAGACAGCCCCCTTTCCCTCGCTGGCCGCGATGCGCGCCGCCGTGACCGCCGCTTCCATCCGGTCGCCCTGTTGCCCGAGGCCCGCAAGGCTCCAGAGGTGAAACCCCATGCAGGCGCGTGTGATCGGGTGCAGGTCGGCGGCTTGCGCCATCAGGTCAAGCCAACCGCCCGCGCGATCCGCAAAGGGCTCGGCTTCATCCGCCATGTTTTCAGGGTCACGGCGATCGAGGAAAGCGGACAGGTCCACCTCTGGGCCGGGACCGCCTGTAAGACGCCGCAACGCCCATCCGACACGCGCGAGCGCCGCGGTGTCGTCCTGAACTCCGGACAGGCGCATGGACATCCAGAGCGCCAGCCGATCCGGGCTAATTCGGTCGCCCATAAACCAGCTGAGGTCTGCCGCCTCCATCATCGCGAGCCTGTGCCGCCAGCCGTCCGGGCCACGGTGCAGACGGTCATCCAGCGCGCCAATCCGGCCAGCCACACGGGCGAGATGGGCGGAATTGCCTGCCTCTGCCTTCCGCCAATCGTCGAGGACTGCGGTTTCACGCAGCTCTGCCCTCGGTCCGGGCGGCAGATAA
>PNJK01000035.1 GCA_013821825.1 Rhodobacter sp. | reverse complement strand
CCCAAACCCGCACGGCCTTTGTCCTCATCAGCCACGACCGCGCCTTCCTCCGCGCGCTGTCGAAGGCGACGCTCTGGATCGACCGGGGCGAAGTACGCCGCCGCGAATCCGGTTTCGACGGCTTCGAAGACTGGCGCGAGACGCTTTGGGCCGAGGAAGACGAAGCCCGCCACAAACTTGACCGCAAGATCAAGGCCGAGGCGAAATGGGCCGTCGAAGGCATCTCGGCCCGCCGCAAGCGCAACATGGGCCGGGTCCGCGCATTGCAGCAGCTGCGCGCCGACCGCTCCGCCCAGATCCGCCGCCAGGGCACCGCCGCGATGGCATTTGAAAGCGGCCCAACCTCGGGTCGCAAGGTGATCGAGGCCGAGCACATCTCGAAATCCTTTGGCGACAATGTCCTGATCCGGGATTTGAGCCTGCGCGTCCTGCGCGGCGACCGGGTGGCCTTCGTCGGGCCGAACGGTGTGGGCAAGACCACGCTTCTGAAACTCCTGACCACCGAAATCGCCCCGGACGCGGGCCGCGTCACCCTTGGCACCAACCTGGAAATCGCCGTCTTCGACCAGACCCGCGCCCGCCTGGACCCCGAGGCCAGCCTTTGGGAAAACCTGACGGGCGATCCGTTGATGCGGGTCTCGGGGGCTGCCGATCAGGTCATGGTGCGGGGCAATCCCCGGCATGTGGTCGCCTACCTCAAGGATTTCCTCTTTGACGAAGCGCAGGCCCGTGCCCCGGTTCGCAGCCTGTCGGGCGGCGAAAAGGCCCGGTTGCTGCTGGCCAAGCTGATGGCCCAGCCGTCGAACCTCTTGATCCTGGACGAACCGACCAACGATCTGGACGTCGAGACCCTCGATCTTTTGCAGGACATCCTTGGCGATTATGACGGTACCGTCCTGCTTGTTTCCCACGACCGCGATTTCATCGACCGAATTGCGACCGCGACCGTGGCGCTGGAGGGGCAGGGCAGGGCAACCGTCTACCCCGGCGGCTGGTCCGACTATGCGGCGCAACGCGCGACGCCGGAACCCGAGACGGTCGCCAAACCCGGCAGCAAGACCGCTACGGCGGCAAAGGCCGAAGCCCCCCGTGAGGGTGGCCTGTCCTTCACCGAAAAGAAGCGTCTGGATGACCTTCCGGCCTTGATCGAAAAGCTGGAATCCGAGATCTCCAAGCTGGCCATGCTACTGGCCGAGCCCGACCTTTTCACCCGCGATCCGATCAAGTTCCGCAAGGCAACCCAGGCGATGGCCGACCGGCAGACCGCCCTCTCCGCGGCGGAATCCGATTGGCTGGAACTTGCCGACCGGGTCTGACGGCGGATTCCCCGGCAAGATCAGGCCCAATCGCGGCGTCAGGCCCGGCAAGGATTTGCCACTGCGACCAGCACCACATCACCCCATCGTGAGGAGCCATTGCGCCGGGGCTTCGTAACCCCCAGCCTTGATGCGAGCAGCCGGTCCTCCTCAAACGGCCGCCGAAGAAGGAGAATGATATGAAAACCATCGCAGCAGTCCTTGCTACCCTCACGCTTGCCACGTCAGCCCTTGCCGGCGGGCTGGGGCCGGTTGATTCCGAACCCACCATTGTCCCGGCCTTCGAACCGGCGCAGCCGACCTCGGTAGACTGGTCCGGGTTCTACGTCGGTGCCCAGCTTGGCTATGCCGACATCGATTCGAATGGCGGCGGGCAGGACGGCAATGGCATGCTTGGCGGTGTCCATGCGGGCTACCGCTGGGACTTCGGCCAATATGTCGCCGGTGCCGAGCTTGATTACGACGCCGCCAGCATCGACCTTGGCGCTGTGCCGGGCGACACGCTGGACGACGTGGCCCGGTTGAAGCTGATGGGCGGCGCCGAACTCGGCAAGAGCCTGGTCTACGCGACCACCGGTATCGCCCGGGCTTCGGCCACCGTCGGCGGCGCCGATCTCAGCGACAACGGCTATTTCCTTGGTGCGGGCATCGACTACGCCGTGAGCGACCGTTGGAGCGTGGGCGGCGAACTGATGCGGAGCCGCTTCAGCGACTTTGACGGCTCGGGTGTCGATATCGATGCCACGACGCTGAAGGCCAAGGTGTCCCTGCGCTTCTAGAGCGCGACTTGCGGCGCGGGGTTGCCCTGCGCCGCAAACCAGTCAGCGGCAGCCAAGCATCGGCTGCAACAGAAAGCTCCGGTTATCGCCCCGGTTTGGATCCAGAGTCTCGAACCCGCCCAGCTTCTCAAAGCCCATCCCGGCACCGTTGACCTTGGCCAGCACCGCGCCGCCCTTTGCAGGCTTGACCGTGAAGCCGCCCGCGCCCCCCTCCATCGCGCAGTATAGCGTCGCAGCGCCGTTGTTTTCGCAATAGGCCATCGCCTCGAACTGACCCCCCGGAACCCCGCGCAGGGTTATGCGGACCGAGAGACCCAGAAGGGGCTCCGCCACTCCGGACCGGTCCTGCGCCAGGATCATATCCGTCGCCCGCTGCGCCTGATGCTCTGCGATGCAGCTGCGGGCAAAGCAGGTCTTGGCGTCGGGAAACATCTGGTCACGCGGGCCTTGCGCCAGGACGGCGGTGGCAAGATGCGTGAGGACCGTCGCTCAACCTGCGATTTTCGCTACCATTTTCCGCTTGCGCCGCCGCCTGAAGACCGCCCGCCGCCAAAGCCGCCACTGCTGCGGCCACTGCCACTGCTGCCACCTCTGCTGCCTCCCGGCCCGTCACTCCCGTCTGACCGCAGTGCCGGGATAGAAAAAGACCGCCGGTCAACAAAGCCGCAGGCCTGGCAGGTCAGATGCTGCAACCCGGTCCCGGAACTGGAACGCGTCGGCGGGTCGATAACCTCTTTCGTGCGGTTCAGGGTCTGCGCCCCGCAGCTTGGGCAAGTGCGCCGGGCCCGAGCCCTGCTCCAGAAGCCATAGCCGATCAGTCCTGCCAGACCGCCTATCCCGGCAACCCAGGGCAGGGACGACGGGGTCTCGTCGGCAAACCCGTCGGTCACTGTCACCGGACGACCTTCCAGGAAAGGCGTTATCAGCCGTTCGCGGGACGACACGATCCCGGCCTCGATCCCCCCCGCAATCCGGCCTTCCCGGAACTCGGGCAGGACGGCCGTGGACAGAACCCGCGCCGCCCGGCCGTCATAAACCGCATCATAACCGCCCCCAAGGGCGATCCGGACCTCGCGCGCTTCGGTGGCGACCAGCATCAGGATGCCGTCATTGCGGTCCGCCTCGCCCACGCCCCAGGCGTTGAACAGCGCCTTGGCATAAGCATCCAGCCGCATCCCGGCGCCGCCATTGGCTTCGATGGTCGGCAGGGTGACGACGACCATCTGCACCCCCGTCTCGGCCCGGGTCGCCTCCAGCAGGCGGGTGATCCGGCCTTCTTCGGTTGCGTCCAGAACATTGGCAAAATCGGACAGCCCGTCCCCCAGCGGTTCGGGAAGGGTCTGTCCGGCAGCAGCAGAGGCGAACGTCAGGGCAACGGCAAAGGCTTTGATAAACATGATGCAAGCATTTCTTCCACGATCTTCGCAATGAGCATGACATCTTCGTGGCAACAGTCAAATGATCCGACCTGCACCCGGATCGCAAAACGCCCGTCAACCCGTGTCTGGGTAAGGTAAATTCGCCCGTCATCGTTGATCCTGGCCAGCAGAGCCTCGGTCGCCGCCTCGTCTTCAAGCGCGAAGGTGAAGAGCGACAGCCGCGGTTCGGTCACGATCTCGACCCCCGGCAGCGCGGCCAGCTGGTCGCGCGCCTCGATCGCCCAGGCGATGTGGTTGCGGATCCGGCTGCGCAGGCCCTCCAGCCCGTAAGCGCGCAGCACGAACCACAGCTTCAGTGCCCGGAACCTGCGGCCCAGGGGCACGGTCCATTCGTTGAAGTTGACGATCTCCTCACGCCCCGCCGTCTCCAGATAGGTCGGCCGCAGGCCCAGAGTGCGGACCTGAGCGCCGGGATCACGCAGGAACTGGACCGAGCAGTCGAACTGCGCCCCCAGCCATTTATGCGGGTTGAAGACGATCGAATCCGCCCCCTCGATCCCGGCCCAAAGGGTGCGGAACTCCGGGCAGATCATCGCCGACCCGGCCCAGGCGGCATCGACATGCACCGGCACGCCTGCCGCCTGCGCCGCCGCGATGCAGTCGCCGATCCGGTCGAAGGCGCCGACACTCGTCCCGCCCGCGCACAGGATCACCCCCGCCGGCACCAAGCCCGCCGCCCGGTCCGCCGCAATCGCCGCCGCCAGCGCCGCGCCGGTCATCGCGCGGTCCCCGTCCACCGCCACCTTCACCAGGTTCCGCTGCCCGATCCCCGCCACCCGGATCGCCTTGTCGACCGAAGAATGCGTCTCGGCGCTGGCATAGAACCGCAGCATCGGCCCGCCGCTCAGCCCTTCGTCCAGCCCGCGCCAATCCAGCGCCTTTTCCCGCATCGTCAGCACCGCCGACAAGGTGGCATTGGTCGCCGAATCGTGGATCGTCCCGGTGAACGCCTCCGGCAAACCCACTGCTTGGGCCAGCCAGCCGATCATCACCTGCTCCACCTCGGTCGCGGCGGGAGAGGTCTGCCAGATCAGCGCATTGCAGGCCATCGCGTTGACCAGCTGTTCCGCCAGCATGCTGGCCGGGGCGGCATTGGCCGGGAAATAGGCGAAAAAGCGCGGGTGCTGCCAATGCGTCATCCCGTCCGGCACGATCCGTTCGAAATCCGCCCAGATCGCTTCCATCGGTTCTGCAGATTCGGGCGGGGTCATCGGCAACTGGCGCGCCACTGCCCCTGGCACCAAGGGGGCCCGGACCGGCCGGTCCCGCAGGCCCGCGTGATAGTCTGCCGCCCAGTCCGCGGCCCGCTTCGACCACTGCCTCAGATCCTCGTGATCCATCCCGCATTCCCCCATCGGCCACTTTGCGCGCAAATGGGCATGATCGAGGCAAAACGGCAAGCCTTCACCCGGTTCCCGCCACTTCCGCTCCTTGTTCCGGCCATGGTGAGTCCTTAGCCGTCACGCCGCATAATCAAGACCAACCTGCTTGCACGAGGTATGCATGTCCCTGTCCCGCCGCGTGGCCCTTGTCGGCCTCTCTGCCCTGCTTCTGTCCGCCTGCGTCGTCGGCGGCAGTAGTTTCAAGACCGAATATGATCCGGTGCCCGCAGGAATGGCACGCGGCTGGCGGCTGGCCGAAGTGCGGGTAAACGTCCCGAAATCGCTGACGGTCTCCGAACAGAAGACGCTCCTGCCAAGCGCAGATATCGTCTGGCGCGAAGACCCGCAGGGTGATCGCTATGCGCAGGTGGACGTGATCATGACCAATGCCATCACCCGCGGCGCCCAGGGCCTGAACGGATCGCGCCCGGTCATCATCGACGTGACCGTGTCCCGCTTCCACGCCCTTACGTTCGAGGCAGAGCAGCGCTCGCAGAACTGGGGCGTGCACAACATCAACTTCACCGCCCGGGTCGTCGACGCCCGGACGGGCGAAGTGTTGCTTCCCGCCACCGAAATCCGCGCCGAACTGCCAGCGCTGTCGGGTGCCCAGATGCGCGCCGCGCGTGCCAAGGGCCAGACGCAGAAATCGATGATCACCGCCCATGTCGAAAAAACCGTCGCCGGCTGGCTTGGGCTTGGCCCGGACCATCGGGGCGAATTCAGCCGCCAGGGCAACTGACCCGACGCAAGGCTTGCACGGGGCTGCGGCCCCGTGCTAGGCCAACCGCATGACGACGTTGCGCAACCTCCGCATCTGCTGCATTACCCGCTGACTTCGGTCGCGCGGGCGCTTCGTCATTCCCCTTGGATGAAAAGCCGGTCCCGCGCAGGGTGATGCTTGCGTGCTTGGGACGACTGACATGATGAAGATCCGCCTGACCAATTCCAAGACCCGCCGGAAAGAGGATTTCCAGCCGATCGACCCGTCGAATGTGCGGATGTATGTCTGCGGCCCTACCGTCTATGACCGCGCCCACCTTGGCAACGCGCGGCCCGTCATTGTGTTCGACGTGCTCTACCGGCTTCTGCGCCACGTCTACGGGCCGGATCATGTGACCTACGTCCGCAACTTCACCGACGTCGATGACAAGATCAACGCCGAGGCGCTGCGCCGCCAGAAGGCCGGGGCGACCGGCACGCTGGAAGAGCTGGTCCACGAACGGACCGAGGAAACCATCGCCTGGTACCACGCCGACATGAACGCCCTTGGGGCGCTCCGGCCCGATCACGAGCCCCGCGCCACCGAATACATCACCCAGATGGTGGCGATGACCGCCGACCTGATCGCCAAAGGCCACGCCTATGAGGCGAATGGCCATGTCCTCTTCCGCGTCCGCTCCTACAAGGACTACGGCAAGCTCTCGGGCCGCTCCGTCGACGACATGATCGCCGGAGCCCGCGTCGAGATCGCCCCCTACAAGGAAGACCCGATGGACTTCGTCCTCTGGAAACCCTCCTCGGGCGAGGAGCCGGGCTGGGCCTCTCCCTGGGGCAGGGGTCGCCCCGGCTGGCACATCGAATGCTCGGCCATGGCGCATGAACTGCTGGGGGAATCCTTCGACATCCACGGCGGCGGCCTTGACCTCCAGTTCCCCCACCACGAAAACGAAATCGCCCAATCCGCCTGCGCCCATCCGCACGGCGATTTCGCCCACTACTGGCTGCACAACGAGATGCTGCAGGTCGAGGGCAAGAAGATGTCCAAGTCCCTGGGCAATTTCTTCACCGTGCGGGATTTGCTGGATCGGGGCGTCCCGGGCGAGGTGATCCGGTTCGTGTTCCTGATGACGCATTATCGCAGCCCGATGGACTGGACGGCGGAGAAGGCGGTCGCTGTAGATGCAAAGCTTGGAGACTACTTGGTCCTGGGTGAACGGTTTGCCGATCTTTCAACAGCCAGACTGACCGCGCCAGCGCCCGAAGTCATTGAAGCCCTCGCGGACGACCTGAACACGCACCTTGCGTTGGTGGAAATCGACCGACTTGCGGACAACGCCCGATGGAATGAGTTGGTCACCACTCTCGACTTCCTGGGTTTGGTTCCTTTCGAACGTTTTGAGGCTCGCAGGGCAGAACTCGCTGGTTCAGCCGCAAACCTCGCCAGGTTGACCGAGACGCTGGCGTCAGATCGAGCTTCTGCAATGGCCTCCAAGGACTTCTCCACCGTCGACGCCCTCAAATCCGCCCTCATCGCCGCCGGGGTGGAGGTCCGCATGTCGAAGGCAGGTATCGAACTCGTCCCGGGCCCTGACTTCGACCCCGCCAAACTGGAGGCGCTGCTGTGACCCGTCACATCCCCGTCCCGGGCTTGACCCGGGACCTCCGTCGGCAACCAGAGGCCCCGGATCAGGTCCGGGGCGGGGTCGCGGCCCGGCGCCGAAGTGTTAACACTTCCCAAATGTCCACGCGTAACCCGTTGAAATCAAATGCCCTGCAATTCCGCCCTGCGTGGACACACCCATGACCCGTGAGCGCCTCTTTCTTTTCGATACCACCCTCCGCGACGGCCAGCAGACCCAGGGGGTCCAGTTTTCCGTGGCCGAAAAGGTCCAGATCGCCCGGGTCCTCGATGCCCTCGGGGTCGATTACATCGAAGGCGGCTGGCCCGGCGCGAACCCGACCGACAGCGAATTCTTCGCGACCCCACCAAAGACCCGTGCCACGATGACGGCCTTTGGCATGACCCGCAGGGTGGGCCGGTCGGCCGAGAACGACGACGTTCTGGCGGCGGTCCTGGACGCCGGAACCCCGGCAGTCTGCCTGGTCGGCAAGACCCATGAATTCCACGTCATCACCGCCCTGAACGTCACTCTCGATGAAAACCGAGAGGCGATCGCAAGCTCCATCCGCCACCTTGTCGCCAAGGGCCGCGAGCCCCTGTTCGACGCCGAACATTTCTTCGACGGCTACCGCGCCAATCCCGGCTACGCTTTGTCCTGCCTGCGGGCCGCGTTGGACGCCGGCGCCCGCTGGGTCGTCCTGTGCGACACCAACGGCGGCACGCTGCCCGCCGAGATTGGCCGCGTTGTGGCCGAGGTCGTGGCGGCAGGGATCCCCGGCGACCGGCTGGGCATCCACTGCCACGACGACACCGGCAACGGCGTCGCCAATACCCTTGCCGCAGTCGAAGCCGGTTGCCGGCAGGTGCAGGGCACCCTGAACGGGCTGGGCGAACGCTGTGGCAATGCCAACCTCACCACCCTGATCCCGACGCTGCTGCTGAAGGAACCCTTCGCCAGCCGCTTCGAAACCGGCGTCACCCGCGAGGCGCTGGCAGGCCTGCTGAAGTCGTCCCGCATTCTGGACGACATCCTGAACCGCGTTCCGTTGCGGTCGGCCCCTTACGTCGGCGCGTCCGCCTTTGCGCACAAGGCCGGGCTCCACGCGAGCGCGATCCTCAAGGATCCCACCACCTACGAACACATCGACCCGGCGCTGGTCGGCAATGAACGCGTCATCCCGATGTCCAATCAGGCGGGGCAGTCGAACCTCCGCGCCCGGCTGGAGGCGGCGGGGATCGTGGTCGACCCGAAGGATCCGCGTCTTGGCCGGATCATCGAGGTGATCAAAGAGCGCGAGGATCAGGGCTATGCCTATGACGGGGCGCAGGCCAGCTTTGAACTGGTCGCACGGCACGAACTTGGCCTTTGCCCGGAATTCTTCGAGGTCAAGCGTTACCGGGTGACGGTCGAGCGGCGGAAGAACCGCTATGACCGGATGATCAGCCTGTCCGAGGCCGTCGTGGTGGTAAAGATCGGTGGTCAGAAGATGATGTCGGTCAGCGATAGCATGGACGAGGCCGGCAGCGACCGCGGCCCGGTCAACGCGCTTGCCAAGGCGCTTGGCAAGGACCTTGGGCCGTACCAGACCTGCATCGACGACATGAAGCTTGTGGACTTCAAGGTCCGCATCACCAATGGCGGCACCGAGGCCGTGACCCGCGTCATCATCGACAGCGAAGACGGGCAGGGGCGGCGCTGGTCCACAGTGGGGGTCAGTGCGAACATCGTCGATGCCAGTTTCGAAGCGCTTCTGGATGCGATCCAGTGGAAATTGATCCGCGATATCGGCAACCCCCTGGCCCCAGGATGAGCATCTTTAGTCTCTTCGAGGGGATCGACCGGTGCGCGCCCGGCGACGCGGCCAGTCTGACGCGAGCCTGTGCCGGGCTTGCGCCCACCGCACGCGTGCTGGATGCCGGCTGCGGGAGGGGCGCAGACCTGCCCGCGCTTCTGGCGCTGGTGCCAGAGGGTCAGGTGACGGCGATCGACCTTGCAGAGCCGTTCATCGCCAGCATCCGGGCGCGCTTTCCCACGGTCCTCGCCAACGTGGCCGACATGACCGATCCTCCCGGCGGGCCGTATGATCTGATCTGGTCGGGCGGGGCGATTTATGGGCCAAGGATCGGGGCGGCGTTTTCGGCTTGGCGCGCCAGGCTGGCCCCCCGGGGGCGCGTGGTCTTCACCGATCTTGTGTTGCGTGGTCGGGAGGTCTCGCCTGAGGTTGCAGGTTTCTTTTCCGCCGAAGGGATTGCCTCGCGCGATGTGGCCGGTCTTAAGGCCGAGGTAGCCGCCATGGGCTGGCGCTGCGTTGACGGGTTCTGGCTGCCCGACAGTGCCTGGGACGCCTATTACCTGCCATTGGAGCAGCGTCTGGATGCCTTGGCCGACGATTCGGAGTTGGCAGAGTTTGTGGCGGGATTTCGCCGTGAAATTGCTGTTTGGCGGCACCATGGCACTGAATACGGTTATTATCTGATCGTAGCGGTGCCAGAATGACCGTAGCCGCCTGTGCTGCGCTGGTGGAACGCGGCGACCCGGACCGGTTCCTGGCCGTCCTTGCGGCGCCCATGCATGTGCGCGAACAGCTTTTCCCGCTTTACGCCTTCAACCTGGAAGTCGCGCGCGCGCCTTGGGTGACGGAAGAGCCTCTGATCGCCGAGATGCGCCTGCAATGGTGGCGCGATGTGGTGGAAAACGCGGCCTCGGGCGCGGCGCGTGCGCATGAGGTAGCGGGGCCGCTGCACGAGTTGATCCGGGACTTCGGCCTGCCCGTGGCAGTGCTGGACAAGCTGATCGCGGCGCGGCGTTGGGACATCCACCGCGAACCCCATGCGGATCGGGCGGCGCTGGAGGCATATCTGGACGATACCGGAGCCGGGCTGATGTGGCTGGCTGCCCGTGCGCTTGGGGCGCCGGATGCGGCCGAGGCACCGATCCGGGCCTATGGCTGGGCAGCGGCGGCGGCGGCTTACCTCAGGGCGGCGCCTGCCTTGCAGGCCCGGGGACGGCAGCCCCTGCCGGACGGGATGGACGCCCGGGCACTGGCCGGCGAAGGATTAGCGCGGCTGGCCGGTGCAAGGGCGGGGCGGCGGGCGGTGCCGAAGCCGATTGCGCCGGCATTGCTGGCCGGGTGGCAGGCCGAGCCGATCTTGCGGCAGGTTCATTCCGGACCGCATGCCAAGGCGGAGGGCCTGTCGGAGTTTCACCGTCGCGGCCGGCTGTTGTGGCAGGGCTTTACCGGCCGCTGGTAGGCCGGGAAATGCGGCGTGCTCAGGCGCGGTCTTCGCCGGGCTTCAGCCAAAGCCAGATCAGCGCGCCACCTGCCAGGACCAGGAACGGCAGCATTGCGAGGTTTACCATCTGCCAGCCCTCCTGCACCGACCCGCCCGAGCAGTTCATCAGCCCACCCGACGAAAAGCTGGCCATCGTCACGCCACCGAACACGATCAGGTCGTTCAGCCCTTGCAGGCGACCACGTTCCTCGTGTCGCTGTGCCGAGGTCAGCATGGTGGTCGCCCCGATGAAACCGAAGTTCCAGCCGATGCCGAGCAGGATGAGGGCAATGAAGAAATTCTCCAACTCGACCCCGGCCATGGCCACGGCCCCGGCAGCGGCAAGGATCGTCAGGCCAAGTGCCATGACCCGTTCGACGCCGAAGCGGGCGATGATGTGGCCGGTAAAGAAGCTGGGCGCATACATGGCCAGCACATGTGCGGTGACCACATCGGCGGCGCTGCCGGTATTGAAGCCGCAGCCGACGACCGCGAGGGGCGAAGAGGTCATCACCAGGTTCATGAGCGCATAGGACACGGTGGCGCAGATCATAGCGACCACAATGGTCGGGGTACGCAGCAGCTCGCCCCGCGTGCGGCCGATCGGCGCGCCTGCGGCGGGCGGAAGCGGCTTCGGGATGTCGAGGCCAAGGAACAGGAACATTCCGCCAAGGTTCAGCGCGATCACGGCCAGATAGGTGCCAAGGAACGGCACCGCCATGGCATCCGCCGTCAGTTTCACCAGCTGCGGCCCGAAGACTGCCGACAAGAGCCCCCCCGCCATGACCCAGCTGATCGCCTTCGGGCGGAAAGCGTCCGACGCGGTGTCGGCGGCCGCGAAGCGGTAGAATCCTTGCGCCGACATGTAGATGCCGGTCAGAAGCGCCCCGATGCAAAAGATCGCGAAGCTGCCGGTGGCCAGGCCGAAGGCTCCGATGGCCGCCCCGAGGGCCCCGCCAAGCGCGCCGACCACAAAGCCCGCACGTCGGCCATACCGCTGCATCAGGGCCGAGATCGGCGTCGCCGTCAGCATCGAGCCGATGACCGTGAAGGAAATCGGCAGCGTTGCCCAGCAGACATTCGGGGCAAGGGTCGAACCTGCCAGACCAGCGATGGTGAAGATCATAGGCATTTGCGCGCCAAGGATCGCCTGAGCGGCCACGAGGACGAGAATATTGCGTTTGGCTAGGGCGTCGGTCTGCATGCCGAATGGGTAAGGGCCAAACTCGCGACGGGCAAGGTACAAACGACCGTTGCCAGTGGCGGGGATATTTGTAGACAGATGCAGGATGGTAGGCCGGATCATTCATTCACTGGACTGCGTGGCCGAGGGGGCCGCCTGGCTTGCCCTGCGCGAGCCGGCCTTTGCCCGCGCCTTGCCGATGGTCGGCGATCTGCCCCTGCGGCGCGAGGCGGACGGGTTTGCGGCGCTGCTCCGCGCGATCGTGGGCCAGCAGGTTTCGGTTGCGAGTGCCCGGGCGATCTGGGCCCGGCTGGAGGTGGCGGGACTGACCAGGGCCTCGGCCATGGCGGCGGCATCGGACGACGATCTGCGGGCGGCGGGGCTGTCGCGGCAGAAGGCGCGCTATGGCCGGGCGCTGGCACAGGCGGGAATCGATTTCGACGCGCTGCGCATTCTGCCGGATGCCGAAGTGGTGTCGCAGCTGGTGGCCGTTCCGGGGATCGGGGTCTGGACCGCCGAGATCTATGCAATGTTCGCCCTTGGCCGGGCGGATGTGTTTGCCCCCGGGGACCTTGCCTTGCAAAAGGCTGCGCGGATGCTGTTCCGGCTGGAGGCGCGACCGTCCGACAGGGCTTTGCGGGCGATGGCCGCGGACTGGTCGCCCTGGAGGTCGGTTGCGGCCCGGGTGCTCTGGGCCTACTACCGGGTGGCGAAGGAACGGGACGGGGTGGCGTGATGCGGGACTTGCGGTTCGGACGGTCAGGGGCGGCAAACCCGGAAGCGTTGGTCGTGTTCCTGCATGGCTATGGCGCGGACGGGGCTGACCTTCTGGGGCTGGCCGACGCGCTGGCGCCGCATTTGCCGGGGGTGGGCTTCCTGGCCCCGGACGCGCCCGAGCGATGCGTTGGCGGCGGGTTCGGCTATCAGTGGTTCCCGATCCCCTGGATCGACGGCTCGCCTCAGGCTGCGGCAGAGGCGGGGCTCGAGGCCGCCGCCGTCGACCTGAACGGGTTTCTGGATACGCGGCTGGCCGAAGCCGGGCTGGGACCGGAGCGGATGGCTTTGGTCGGGTTCAGCCAGGGCGCGATGATGAGCCTGCATGTCACCCCGCGCCGGGCAGAGGCCGTCGCGGGGGTCGTTGCGATCTCCGGGCGGCTGCTGCGGCCGGAACGGCTGGCGGCGGAGGCAGTGTCGAAACCGCCGGTCCTGCTGATCCACGGCGATCAGGACCCGGTGGTTCCGTTCGAGGACATGGGCAAGGCGGGCGACGCGCTGGTGGCGGCGGGCTTTCCGACCTTTGGCCATGTGATGCAGGGCACCGGCCACGGAATCGCACCGGATGGCCTTGGGGTCACGCTGCAATTCCTGAAAGAGCGGCTGGCCTGACCGGCGCCAACCTTGGCGAGGGAAACTCGTTTCAGATCAGAGAGTTCAGGTAGGCCGCGCAGCCGGTGAGGGCGGCATAGTCATCCTCGACCACCGTCACCGAGAAGTCCTTTTGCAAGAGATCCACGCGCCGGGCTTCGCGGAAGCCCTGCGCCAGGCCATAGGTCGCGAAATGCGGGGCCATGGCACGGGACATGCCGCCAATCAGATAAATTCCGCCATAGGGCAGATGGATCAGCGCCAGATCGGCCAGCGTCTGGGCAAGGACATGCACGTAAAGCCGGGCGGCATGGCTGGCGACGGTGTCGCCCGCGGCGAGGGCCTTCAGGACTTCGGCGGAGGTGTGGGTGTCGGGACGACCGGCCTCGGTCGCGGCGAAGGCGTGCAGGTTGGCAAGGCCACGACCGGCGAGAACCTCTTCGACGCCGGCATGGGGCACCTCGCCCTCGGCGGTCAGGCGGGCTTCGATGAAGCGGGCAAGACGGAAGTCTTCCTCGGTCCTGACGGCCATGTTGACATGACCACATTCCGAAGGCGGCACCACCCGGCCCGTGGCACCGGGATGCACTGGCGCCGCATTGACGCCGGTGCCAAGACCCACCACCAGCATCGTCGCACCGGATTTCACCGGGCCTTCGATCACGCAGCGCAGCTTTTCCGCCGGAATATGACCCAGCGCCTGACCCTGGGCCTGCAAGTCGTTGAGGATGGCCACTTTTCCGGCGCCCGTCGCGGCCGAAAGCTTCGCCGCATCCATGACCCAATCAAGGTTGGTCATCGTGGCGACGCCGTCCCGCACCGGACCTGCGGCGGCGACGCAGACGCCGGTCACGCTGGCTCCGGTCTGGGCGAGATAGTCGCGCAGCACATGCGCGATGTCCTGACCGCGGGCCTGATATTCGGCATTGGGAAAGCGGCGGATGCTGTCGATGCGCACTTTCGCACCATCAGCCAGGGCCACGCGGGTGTTGGTGCCACCGATATCGGCGAGGATCGCAAGGGTCATCGGTCTGTCCTACTCGTTCCGCGCCAAGGCGCGTGCGAGGGCGTGATAGGATGATTTGGGAGTTCTGACCAGAGTGTCAAAATCGACATGCACCAGACCGAAACGCTTTTCATAGCCCTCGGCCCATTCGTAATTATCCAACAGCGACCAATAGAAGAAGCCCCTCACATTGGCCCCGTCGGCAATGGCCTGCTTGGTAGCGGCGAGGTGAGAGAACAGGAAATCCTCACGAATCTGGTCGGTTACAGCGCCATCTTCAAGCTGGTCAGCATTGGCCATACCGTTTTCGGTGACGTAGATCGGGGTCTGGCCAACATAGTCCTTCGCCATCCGGGTCAGGAAGTGGTGCAAACCCTCCGGGTAGATCTCCCAACCCATCTGAGTGCGGGGGAGGTCGCCGGGGACGTCCCGAAGCGACGGCCATGCCCCGCCGGGAGCATGGGCTTGCAGGTGGCGGGTGTAGTAGTTGACACCCAGCCAGTCGAGCTTTTGCCCGATAAGGGCCATGTCGTCCTGCCAATTGGCGGGCATGTGCGGGCCAAGACCCTTGAGCACGTTCGTCGGATAGGCCTGCCGGGTGATACCCTCGATGAACCAGCGGTTCATGATCCCGTCCCAAAGGTCTGACGCAGCTTGATCTTCCGGGCTTTCGGTTGCTGGGGAAGCATGGTCGAAGTTCAGCACGATGCCTAGGTTTGACTGGCCCATACCGCGCAAACGCTCGACCGCAAGGCCATGCGCCAGAAGGATATGGTGCATCGCGCGGGCAGCGGCGCGGATGTCGCGCAGGCCAGGGGCGTGGATGCCCATGAAATGCGACAGCCAGGCCACGCACCAGGGTTCGTTGATCGTGGCGACGGATGCGACGCGGTTGCCAAGGCGGCGGGTGACGGCTTCCGAGAAATCCGCGAAGCGGTGGCAGGTGTCGCGGTTGGTCCAGCCGCCCTGATCGGCCAGGGCCGAGGGCGTCTCCCAGTGGTAGAGGGTCTGGAAGGGCTTCAGGCCCCGTTCCAGCATCCCGTCGACCAGACGGTCATAGAAATCAAGCCCTTCCGGGTTGATGTTCGCGCCATCAGGCATGACCCGGGCCCAGGAGGTGGAAAAGCGGTAGCCGTCCAGGTTGGCGGCTTTCAACAGGTCAAGGTCGGCGGGCCATTGATGGAAGTGGTCACAGGCGCGGGCGCCATCCTCGGCACGGACGACGTTGCCGGGAGTGGCGGCGAAAGTGTCCCAGTGACAGGGGCCGCAACCCCCGAAGGCCGAGCCTTCGATCTGGTAGGCGGCGGTGGCGGCGCCAAAGAGGAAGCCCTCGGGAAAATCGAAGCGTGACAGGGGCATGGGATCAGTTCTTGATTACGGGGCCGGTGGACTGGCCGATGATGAGTTCCGCCTCGAGCAGGCGTTGCCGTGGCCCCATTTCGGGGTGGGCGATGACGTCCAGCAGCATTTCGGCCGCAAGCCGCCCGGCTTCGCGGACGGAAGAGCGGGTGGCGGTGAAGATCGGCACATCCTCGCCGTTCTTCATGTAGCTCAGATCGTCATCGTGAATGATGATCGACACATCGCGCCCGACGACAAGACCCGCCCCCTCAACCGCGCGACGCACCCCCATGCCCGAGATCATCGACGAGGCGAGGATCGCCGTCGGCGGATCGGGCAGGGCCAGCATGGCCTGGGCGGCGCGATAACCTGAAATCTCGGTCATCTCGCCGGAAGACATCAGCGACGGGTCCGGAGCGATACCGCGGGCGATTAGCGCATCGACAAAGCCGGTGCGGCGGCGGATGGCAAAATCCATGAATTCAAGCCCGTTGACCAGCGCAATCCGGGTATGGCCCAGATCCAGCAGGAATTCGGTCGCGCGCTGGAAGGCGCGGCGGTTGTTCACGTCAAGCCAGCAATAGGGTTCGGCGGTGCCGGTGGCGCGGCCATGGACCACGAAGGGCAGGCCGATCTCGCGCAGCAGAGGAATGCGGGGGTCGTTCATCCTTGGGGCGTGGACGATGACCCCATCGACGTTGCCCTTGGATTTCAGGCTGCGGTAGGTCTGGTCTTCGTCTTCGTCCGGGACGACGGAAAGCACCATGTCATAGTCGTTGCGGCTGTAGGTTTCGCCCGCTCCAGCGATGAAATCGGCAAAGACCGGGTTCACGATCTCATGCCGGGTGGCGATCGGGATGACGTGCCCCACGGCTTTGGCGCGGCCAGTGGCAAGCCGGATAGCGCGGGTATTCGGATGATAGTTGTGCCGCTTTGCCGCGGCCACGACGCGTTCCCGCGTGGCCTCGTTCACCTCTGGATAGCCATTGAGCGCCCGCGATACCGTTGTGGGCGACAGACCCAGCTTGGTGGCGAGTTCCTTGAGGTTCATCGGCTCCACTGCTCAAAACGGTTTCAAACGCCCAAACCTTAGACAGCGGCGGCGCTTGCGTCAAAGGCTAATCCCGGGTTTCCGTAATCGTTTACGGCGGCGACCGGGCGCTGGCATCTGTGATTCGGCAAGGTTTGAAGGCGCTTTGGATTGACTTGGAAAACCGGATCGGCGAGGTTGGGGCATCCAAAGCGGTTTGAAGCGATTCTGCCGCCTATGGGACAGCGCCTCGCCATGAGGGCGGGGAATTCGGGAGGAATGACATGAAGACGAGACTTCTCGTCAGCGCCGCAGCGCTGGCGCTTTCGGCTGGCAGCGCGCTGGCACAGGAACTGAAATTCCCTGTGGGTGAAGGGGCTTTCAACTGGGACAGCTTTGCTGCCTTCGACGCTGCCAACAACCTTGAAGGCCAGTCGCTGACCCTGTTCGGGCCCTGGCGTGGCGAAGACCAGGTTCTGGTGGAATCGGTGCTGGCCTATTACTCCGCCGCGACCGGTGTGACGGTCAGCTACTCGTCCTCGGAAGGCTATGAGCAGCAGCTGATCATCGACGCGCAGGCGGGTTCGCCCCCGGACGTCGCGGTTCTGCCCCAGCCCGGCCTGATCGCCGAACTGGCCAAGGGCGGCTTCATCACGCCGCTGAGCGCCGAGACCTCAACCTGGCTGGGCGAGAACTATGGCGCCGGTCCAAGCTGGGCGGCACTTGGCACCTATCCCGGCCCGGACGGCACTCCGGCCCTCTATGCCTTCCCCTACAAGGCGGACGTGAAGTCGTTGGTCTGGTACAGCCCCGACAACTTTGAAGATGCAGGCTATGCCGTCCCTGCGACGATGGAAGAACTGAAGGCCCTGACCGACCAGATCGTCGCCGATGGTGGCACGCCGTGGTGCATCGGCCTAGGTTCGGGCGGTGCGACCGGCTGGCCCGCGACCGACTGGGTCGAAGAAATGATGCTGCGCACGCAACCGCCGGAAGTCTATGACCGCTGGGTGTCGAACGAACTGCCGTTCAACAGCCCCGAAGTCGTGGCCGCGATAGACGAGTTCGGCTATTTCGCCCGCAACGACGCCTATGTCGCGGGTGGCGCTGCCGCTGTCGCTTCGACCGACTTCCGGGACAGCCCGAAGGGTCTCTTCTCGTCGCCGCCGCAGTGCTACTTGCACCGCCAGGCCTCGTTCATCCCGTCCTTCTTCCCTGAAGGCACCGAGCTGGGCACCGACGCTGACTTCTTCTACTTCCCGGCCTATGCCGAGAAGGACCTTGGTCAGCCGGTCCTGGGTGCGGGCACCTTGGCCTTCATCATGAAGGACAGCCCTGCCGCTCAGGCTTTCATCGAGTTCCTGAAGACCCCGATCGCGCATGAAGTCTGGATGGCGCAGACCGGTTTCGTCACGCCTTACACCAGCGTGAACAAGGACCTCTACGGCAGCGCTGCACTGAAGAAGCAGGGCGAGATCCTGGCCAATGCGACGACCTTCCGCTTCGACGGGTCCGACCTGATGCCGGGCGCCGTGGGCGCAGGCAGCTTCTGGACCGGCATGGTCGACTACACCGGCGGCAAGTCGGCGCAGGAAGTGGCCGACGCGATCCAGGCCAGCTGGCCGAAGTGACCTGAGACCTTGGGCCGGGCGCAACTCGCGTCCGGCCTGACTTCGGCTATTCTGCCCAATGGTCCCGTCAGAGGGCCTGTTCCAAGGCTGTCAGATGGAGGGGAACATGCATCCAGCGTTGCAAGCGTTGTTCGTGATCGTCGTCGGCGTGGGCGGCTGCGTCACGTATTTCTACGCGTCGAACCTGCTTCTGGACAAGGTCCTGTTCCCGGCGAGCGGACCGAACGCGGGGCGCAACACCAATCGCGCAAACATGATCCGTCCCTGGCTGTTCCTGTTCCCGGCGCTGTTTCTCTTGAGCCTTTACCTGGCCTATCCGGTCTTCGCGACGGCATGGCTGTCCTTGTTCGCCAAGAACGGCGACTTTGTGGGCCTTGGCAATTACACCCGGATGTTTGGCGAACCGAAGTTTGGCGAAAGCCTTGCCAACAATATCCTGTGGCTGATCGTCGTGCCTGCGGCGGCAACGGCTTTCGGTCTGCTTGCCGCACAGCTGACCGACCGGATCAAATGGGGCAACTTCGCCAAGTCGCTGATCTTCATGCCGATGGCGATCTCGTTCGTCGGCGCTTCGGTGATCTTCAAGCTGATCTACGACAGCCGCGAGGCCGACCTTAGCCAGATCGGGCTGATCAACGCCGTCTGGCTGAAGTTCGATGGTGGCGTGGGGTCGTTCCTGATGCTGCGGCTGGTGCCGTTCCTGCTGATCGGCTGTCTGCTGCTTGCGATTACCTGGGCGGGATGGTCCGTCTTGCGCCCGCTTCTGCGGGGGCAGGGCGATGGCTTGCTGGTCAAGGCCGCGCGCATCCTTGGCGCGCTGGTTGCAGCCTTTCTGGCCTTTGAGCTTGGCATCTGGCTGTACGGCATCGCCACCAATGATCTGCCCTTTGGTCAACCACAGGTCTGGCTGCAAAAGCCCTACTGGAACAACTTCTTCCTGATGGCGGTGCTGGTCTGGATCCAGACCGGCTTTGCCATGGTGATCCTGTCGGCGGCCCTGCGCGGCGTGCCGGAAGACACGATCGAGGCCGCGACCATCGACGGCGCCAACCCGTTCCAGATTTTCTTCAAGATCAAGGTGCCGCAGATCATGGGGACCATTATCGTGGTCTGGACCACGATCACCATCACCGTCCTCAAGGTCTTCGACATCGTGCTGGCCATGACCAATGGCCAGTGGGAGACTCAGGTTCTGGCCAACTACATGTACGACAAGCTGTTCCGCGCGCTGGACTGGGGCATGGGCTCGGCCAGCGCAATGATCATCATGCTGCTCGTGACCCCGATCCTGATCTGGAACGTGGTCAACGCACGCAAGGAAATGCGGTAAGGGGGCGGTCATGGACGGGATTGTAGGCAAGAAATCGGGCCTCGTCTGGGCAGTGCATCTGTCAACTCTGGCGCTGGTCATCCTTTGGGTGGTGCCGACCTTCGGGCTTCTGGTGTCGTCCTTCCGGACCGGCGACCAGATCGTCGGGTCCGGCTGGTGGCGATCGCTGAGCACGCAGGTGCAGCAGCTTTCCCCGGTTCGGATCAGCGGAGATGAGGCCGAGAAGGACGGCGTTTTTGTCATCGAGGGCCAGCTATTCGTCGCTGGCACCGATGTCGGCGCCTGGGGCACCTCGTCGCGCGAACCCGAAGCGTTCGGGCCGGGCGCATCGACTGATCTTGGCGATGGCGTCACCCTGACTGTCGGCGCGGATGGCAGCTTTGTGCTGACTTCGCCGACGTCGATGGCCGACCTGCGGATGCCGCGGGTCTTTGCCACCGCGTCCACCCCGCCCGAGTTCACGCTGAAGAACTACGCCAATGTCATCTCTTCGCCGCTGGCCGGGCAATCGATCGGGCAGGCGTTCCTGAATACGCTGACGGTGGCGATACCGGCGACCATCATCCCGATCCTGGTGGCGGCCTTCGCGGCTTATGCGCTTGCGTGGATGGACTTTCCGGGCCGGGCGCTGCTGGTGGCCTTTGTCGTGGGCCTTCTTGTCGTGCCGCTGCAACTGGCGCTGATCCCGCTTTTGCAGTTCCATAACTGGATCGGCATCGGGAAGGGCTATCTTGGCATCTGGATGGCGCATACCGGGTTCGGGTTGCCATTGGCGATCTATCTTCTGCGCAACTACATGGTTGGCCTGCCGCGCGACATCATCGAGAATGCAAAGGTCGACGGCGCGACGGACTTCCAGATCTTCACCAAGATCATCCTGCCGCTGTCCTTTCCGGCGCTGGCCAGCTTTGCGATCTTCCAGTTCCTCTGGACCTGGAATGACCTGCTGGTGGCGCTCGTCTTCCTTGGCACCGGCAATGACCAGCAGGTGCTGACCGGCAACATCGTGAACCTGATGGGGTCTCGCGGCGGCGATTGGGAGATCCTGAGCGCCTCGGCCTTTGTCTCCATCGCCGTGCCGCTGGCGGTCTTCTTCTCAATGCAGCGCTTCCTTGTGCGCGGGCTTCTGGCGGGGTCGGTGAAGTGAGTATGATGGAACGTGAGGGCAGGTCTGTGTTGGCAGCGGATCCCGACTGGTGGCGTGGGGCGGTGATCTATCAGATCTACCCGCGCAGCTTTCAGGACAGCAACGGCGACGGGATCGGCGATCTTGCAGGGATCACCGGTCGACTGGACCATATCGCCAGCCTTGGGGCGGATGCGATCTGGATCAGCCCGTTTTTCACCAGCCCGATGAAGGACTTCGGCTATGACGTCAGCGATTATTGCGACGTCGATCCGATGTTCGGCACGCTGGCCGATTTCGACGCGCTGGTGGCGCGCGCGCATGACCTGGGCCTGCGGGTGATGATCGACCTTGTGCTGTCGCACACCGCCGACGCGCATCCGTGGTTCGCGCAAAGCCGCAAGGACCGCACCAATCCGAAGGCCGACTGGTATGTCTGGGCAGATCCGAAGCCCGACGGCACCCCACCGAACAACTGGCTGTCGGTCTTCGGCGGGTCAGCCTGGGAATGGGACGGCCGGCGCGAACAGTATTACCTGCACAACTTCCTGACCTCGCAGCCCGACCTGAACCTGCACCACGAACCCGTGCAGGAGGCCCTTCTGGACGTGGCGCGGTTCTGGCTGAAGCGGGGGGTCGACGGGTTCCGTCTGGACACGATCAACTTCTACTTTGCCGACAAGTACCTGCGCGACAACCCGTCGCTGCCGAAGGAACTCCGCAACAACAGCATCGCGCCCTCGGTGAACCCCTATAATCACCAGCTGCACCTTTTTGACAAGAACCAGCCGGAAAACCTTGAATTCCTGCGGAAATTCCGTGCAGTGCTGAACCCCTACAACGCCGCCGCCGTCGGCGAGGTGGGCGATGCCCAGCGCGGGCTGGAGATCATGGCCGAATACACCTCCGGCGGCGACAAGGTGCAGATGTGCTACCCGTTCGAGATGCTTCAGCCGACAAGGCTGACCGCGCCGCTGCTGGTCGAAATCTTCGACCGGATGCGCGCGGCCGCCCCTGATGCATGGCCCTGCTGGTCCTATTCCAACCACGATACGGTCCGCCACATCACCCGCTGGCACCTGTCGACCGAGGCCGCGAAGACCTATGCCACGCTCCTGGTCTGCCTGCGTGGATCGCTTTGCCTTTATCAGGGCGAAGAACTTGGCTTGCCCGAAGCCGATCTGAGCCTTGACGAATTGCAGGACCCCTACGGCATCCAGTTCTGGCCCGAGTTCAAAGGGCGCGACGGCGCGCGCACGCCGATGGTCTGGGTGACTGACAATGCCAGCGGCGGCTTCAGTTCAGGCAAGCCCTGGCTGCCTGTCAAGCCGCCGCATTTGCCACTCGCGGTTGCCACACAAGACCGCGACAGAACCTCGATTCTGGCCCATTACCGCCGCGCGCTGGCCTTTCGCCGGGCGCATCCTGTGCTTCGAACCGGGGCGATGGAGGACATCGCCGCGGTGGGTGGGGTAACGAGCTTTCAGCGCAGAGGCGGGGAGACTCTCCTCTGCGCGTTCAACCTTGGTGACAGCGCGGCTGTGTTTGGCCTGCCTGAGGGGACCTGGACAACAATCGGAACAGACCTGGGCAGCCAGACCGCCACCGGGGGCAGCGTGACGCTGGACCCCTGGGGCGTCTATCTGGCCAAGCGAGCGTGAGGGGGGATACCATGGCTGATCTGGTCTTGAAGAACGTCGAAAAGGCCTATGGCGAGGTCAAGGTGTTGAAAGACATCAACCTCGACATCAAGACGGGCGAGCTGATCGTCTTCGTCGGCCCCTCTGGCTGCGGGAAATCCACCCTGTTGCGGATGATCGCGGGGCTGGAGCGGATCACCGGCGGCGATTTTAGCATCGACGGCGTGCGGATGAACGATGTGCCGCCCGCACAGCGCGGCATCGCGATGGTGTTCCAGAGCTATGCGCTTTATCCGCACATGACGGTGCGCGACAACATGGCCTTCGCGCTGAAGATCGCCAAGAAATCTGCGGCCGAGATTCAGGCCGCCGTGGACAAGGCCGCGCGCATCCTGCAGCTGACGCCCTATCTTGACCGGTTGCCAAAGGCCCTGTCGGGCGGCCAGCGTCAACGCGTCGCTATCGGGCGCAGCATCGTGCGCGACCCCAAGGTCTATCTCTTCGACGAACCGCTTTCGAACCTTGACGCAGCGCTCCGCGTCGCCACCCGGATCGAGATCGCGCAGCTGAAAGAGGCGATGCCGAATTCGACGATGGTCTATGTGACGCATGACCAGGTCGAGGCGATGACACTTGCCAGCCGCATCGTGGTGCTGGCCGGCGGCGGGATCAGCCAGGTCGGCTCGCCGCTTGAGCTTTACGAGCGGCCCGAGAACGAATTCGTCGCCCAGTTCATCGGCAGCCCGTCGATGAACCTGCTGGCGGGCGAGGTGGTGGAAACTGGGGCGACCACGGTGGTGCGGCTGGAAAACGGTGGCCTCGCGCGGACGCATGTACCGACGCAAAGCGCCGACAAGGGGCTGAAGGTCAAGATCGGCGTCCGGCCCGAGGATTTCACCGAAACCGATGGCGATGCGATCCACGCGGGCGAGGTGGAAATCACCGAGGCACTGGGCGAGGTCACCCTGCTTTACTTCCAGAAGACCGCCGATGGCGCGCAGATCGTGGCCAAGCTGCCGGGCATCCGGCCGGAACTGCGCCGCCAGACGGTGAAACTGACGGCGAACCCGAAGAAGGTGCATCTTTTCGCCAACGGAAAGTCGCTGCTTTACCGCTGAAACAGCACTGCAAGCCCCTCAAGACAGGCGGAACCCGCCCGCAAGGAAGATCGGCACCTACAGCGAGAGGCGGAGCAGGGTGAACCGGGGCACCGGGGCAACCTTCTTGCGGGATACGCTGCGTTTCTTCATGCTCATCATCAACGGCTTGGAAAGCTCTCCCGGTCGTTAACCGCGCCATGGAGCATTGCGACCAATTCGACGGGTTCCTGCCGCTGCAACAAGACGCGGGCCTGCGGTGGGCTGGTGCATGACGTTGCGCTGGACTGTGGCCGCGCGCAGGTAGCCGATCGCGGGCGGCCGAACGGGGCGGAGTCCTGGCGGTCCGGCGCGATGATCGCGGCCTTTCCCGGTTGATCAAGGTCGAGGCGCACCAGCGGTCGAAACGCCGGCATAAGGCCTTGCCACCAGGGTTCTCCGGGGCCTTGCCAGAGACCAGCCTGCGGCTTTGGCAGTGGCGCAAGGACGGGCAGATGGCGGCGGCGATGGCTTTCATCCGGTGCCGCAAAAGCGCAAGTTACATCTTGCCAGAGGCGTGGAGGCAGCGCGACAGGCGCGCGCGCTGCATCGTCGGCTTCAGGCGACGCTGGTCTTGCCCTGGGCTGCGGGCCGGGGCAGGGTGGTCAAGACGGGGGCGGCGATGGTTACGGTCACGGATGAAATGGTTGAGGCCTATCAGCGCGACGGGGTCGTGCTGGTCAAGGGGCTATGGGCGGACTGGGTCGAGATGCTCCGCGCCGGGGTTGCGCGCAACATGGCGAACCCCACGCATCAGATGGCGACGCTGAAACCGGGCGAGCCGGGATATTTCTTCGATGATTACTGCAACTGGCAACGGATCCCCGAATTCGCCGCCGTCATCCGCCAATCCGACGCCGCCGAGGTCGCGGCGCGGCTGATGCAGTCCAACCGGGTGCAGTTGTTCCATGACCACGTTCTGGTCAAGGAACCCGGCACGACCAAACCGACGCCATGGCACACCGACGGGCCCTATTACTTTGTCGAGGGGCGGCAGACCGTCAGCTTCTGGTCGCCGCTCGATCCGGTCCGGGAAGCGGCCCTGCGCTGTGTGGCTGGAAGCCATCTATGGCCGAAGGACGTGCTGCCGACCCGCTGGATGGCTGAGACGAACTTCTACCCCGGCGATCACGATTACATCCCGGTCCCCGACCCCGAGGCCGAAGGGATGACGATCCGGGAATGGCAGATGGAACCTGGCGATGCTGTCGCGTTCAACTTCCGCACCCTGCATGGGGCAAGGGGCAATCATTCCGCGATCCGACGCCGGGCGTTCTCGCTGCGGTTGGTGGGGGATGATGCGCGCTATATCGACCGACCGGGGCCGACCTCGCCCCCGTTTCCGGGACACGGGATGCAACCGGGAACGCGGCTGCGCGACGACTGGTTTCCCCTGCTGCGCGGTTGACGGGGGGGCCGGTGCCGGATTGCCTTGGCCGGGGGCTTCGGTATGACAGGGGGGCAAGGAGGACCAGATGCCAACGCTTGACACCCGCCCGAAACGCTATCCCCCGCACGAGTTCCCGCCGCGCCGTCCAGCGCTTTTTGGACGGACTCCTCCTGCGATATTCTCGCCGATCCTGGGGTTGGTCGGGCTTGCGCTGGCCGTCCAGGTGGCGCTTTCCACTCTTGAACTGCCCGAGGCACCAGGGCAATTCCTTGCGGGGATTGTCGTGCCTTTGTGGGCCTTTACGGTACTGGCCTATGCGGTGAAGGTCGTTCGCCGCCCTGGTGTCGTCATGGAAGATCTGCGGGTTCTGCCCGGGCGCGCCGGGTTGGCGGCGATGGCGATGGGGGGCATGGCGTCTGCTTCCCTGATCGCGCCGCTTGCGCCGCGGATGGCTGCTGCCTTGGTGGTGCTGGCATTGACGGTGCATGCCATCATCGGCCTTTGCCTGATCCGGATTCTGGTCAGCCTCCCGCCCCCAGGGCGTGAGGTGAACCCGACCTGGCATCTTAGCTTCGTGGGTTTCATTGTAGCGGCACCAAGTGCTGTGGCCCTGGGCTGGTCGGGGCTGGCCGAGGGATTGTTCTGGCTGTCGATGCCGGTCGCGGTGGCGATCTGGATCCTCAGCGCGCTGCAGTTCCTGAGAGGCGTTCCCCCGGCGCCGTTGCGGCCGTTTCTGACTATCCATCTGGTGCCGGCAGGCCTGTTGGCATATGTCGCTGCCCTTCTGGGGCTGGCTGACATGGCTTTGGGCTTTCTGGCGCTTGGCACACTCTTTGCGGCAAGCCTTCTCTTGGCTGGCCGCTGGATCATCGTGTCCGGGGTGACGCCGCTCTGGGGCAGCTTCACCTTTCCGCTGGCAGCACTGGCGACGGCGATGCTTGCACAAGGCGGGGGCTGGCGGATCCCGGGGCTGGTCTTGCTGCTGGCGGCGGCCATCGCCATTCCGGTGATCGCGTGGTGGGTGCTCAAGCGCTGGCCGGGCGGGCGTCTCGCCCAGGTGAGCAACGCAGCCGAGGCGTAGACCGGGCTCAGATCATTGCGACCCAGGCGCGGGCAAGGGCAAGGCCGTGCGCATCGGCCACCACCCCCCGTGTTTCCGCCAGTTCGGGGTGCCGCGCCGCCCAACCGGGGGCCATGCGGTCGATCCCGTCGGGAAAGCGGGCCAGCCAGTCGCCGACGACGGCCCGGCTGGCCTCGAAATGGAACTGGGTGCCATAGGTGGCGCGGCCGATGCGAAAGGCCTGGATCCGGGCCTGGGCGCTGCTGGCCAGATGCAACGCTCCGTCGGGCAGGGTGAAGGTGTCGGAGTGCCATTGAAAGACCGGGAAGGCCTCGGGCACCGCAGACAGCACCGGATCACGCCGCCCCGCTTCGGTCAGGTCGACATCGGCCCAGCCGAACTCGGGGGTGGCGCCAAGGTGGTTTTCGGCCCCGAAAGCGCGGGCAAGTACCTGACTGCCAAGGCAGATCCCAAGGACCGGCCGGTCCGCCGCCGTATAGGCCGCCATCAGCTGGGCAAGGTCGGGCAGGTAGGGGTGGGTGTGGTCATCGGTGGCCGACTGCTCGCCGCCGAAGACGACAAGGGCATCCGCCTCCACACCCGTTGGCAGGGCGGCACCGGTCCAGGGCTTCCAGATGTCGATCAACGCCGCCGCCTCGTGCAGGGCGACGCCGACCAGCCCGTGATGCGTGATCCTGGAGTTTTCGACGATGGCGACGCGCATGCGCAGGCTCCCGCAAGTTCAGCGCACACTCAGCATGCGGCGGCTGCGGCTGCAATAGGGCGCATTTCCCCTTGCCAAGCTTTGCGGCGCGTGAAAAGGGGAACCGCCAAACGACGCCACCTCCGGAGGGGTTTTCCATGGAGATTCGTGAGGCTCTCACCTTTGATGACGTGCTTCTGGTGCCCGCTGCATCCAGCGTTCTGCCGTCGGATGCGGATACGTCAACTTGGGTCACGCAGGCGATCCGGATGAACATCCCGCTGCTGTCCAGCGCAATGGATACGGTGACCGAAGGCCGGATGGCGATCGCGATGGCGCAGGCGGGGGGGATCGGGGTGATCCACCGCAATCTGGACCTCGAGGCGCAAGCCAAGGAAGTGCGGCGGGTAAAGCGGTTCGAAAGCGGCGTGGTCTATCAGCCGATCACCCTGACACCCGATCAGACGCTGGCCGATGCCAAGGCGCTGATGGAGCGTTACTCGATCACGGGTTTTCCGGTCGTGGACGGTTCGGGCCGGGTCCTCGGCATCGTCACCAACCGCGACATGCGCTTTGCCAGCGACGACAAGACGCCAGTCAGCGTGATGATGACATCGCAGAATCTGGCCCTGCTGCGCGAACCGGTGGACCGGGCCGAGGCGATCAGCCTGATGAAGGCGCGGCGGATCGAGAAGCTCCTGGTAACCGATGGCAAGGGCAAGCTGACCGGCCTTCTGACCCTGAAGGACACCGAGAAGGCCGTGCTGAACCCGCAGGCCTGCAAGGACGATCTGGGGCGACTTCGGGTCGCAGCAGCTAGCACCGTTGGGGATGCCGGCTTTGCGCGGTCCGAAGCGCTGATCGACGCAGGCGTCGATCTTGTGGTGATCGACACGGCGCATGGTCACAGCGAAGGTGTCGCGCGCGCGGTCGAACGGATCAAACGGCTGTCGAACGCCGTGCAAGTGGTGGCCGGAAACGTGGCCACGGCCGAGGCGACGCGGGCGCTGATCGGGGCCGGGGCGGATGCGGTGAAGGTGGGGATCGGACCGGGGTCGATCTGCACCACGCGGATCGTCGCGGGTGTGGGCGTGCCGCAGTTGACCGCGATCATGGATTCGGCACGGGCGGCGGGCGATGTGCCGGTGATTGCGGATGGCGGGATCAAGTATTCCGGCGATTTCGCCAAGGCGATCGCGGCGGGCGCGTCCTGCGCGATGGTCGGCAGCGCCATCGCCGGGACGGACGAATCCCCCGGCGAGGTCATCTTGTGGAACGGTCGGTCCTTCAAGGCCTATCGCGGCATGGGCAGCCTTGGCGCGATGGCGCGGGGGTCCGCTGACCGCTATTTCCAGAAGGACGCGGCAAGCGACAAACTGGTCCCGGAAGGGATCGAGGGGCAGGTTCCCTACAAGGGATCGGCGGCCGCGGTCATCCACCAGATGGTCGGTGGCCTGCGCGCGGCGATGGGATACACCGGTTGCGCGACGGTGGCCGAGATGCGCAGCCAGTGCCAATTCGTGCGGATTACCGGCGCGGGCTTGAAGGAAAGCCATGTCCATGACGTGCAGATCACCCGGGAAAGCCCGAATTACCGGGTGGGCTGAACGGCAACCCGTTCGACAAGCACGACAAAGCGGTCACATCGACCGGCCAGCGACGTCTGTCCCTCGGCTTCCGGGCTGTTCAGCACGGCATCGACTTCGCCATGCAGGCGCGCGATCCAGGCGGCAGCGGCTTGTTGATCCCGGCTCTTGGGCGGGTTATTCAGATCGAAGGCCGCGCCGGGATCGTCACGCATAGCCTGCATCTGCTGGCCAACCTTCACCATGCTGGCGTAAGGCCAGGCTTCGAGGTTGCGAAACGCGATGTCGGGATGGGCACGAAGCGCTTCCCAATCCGCAAGCAGGCCCTCTATTTGCGCGGCAGTTCGCGGGTGAAGCCGTTCCACCATCAGGAACTCAAAGGCAAAGGGTGTAAAGAACGTCTCGCCTTCGCGGTCGATGATCCTGATCTCGTCGAAAGCCACCTGATCCTCGGCCCGTGCAAGGAAGGCAGGCCAGCGGCTGTAGGTGACACACTGGTTCACCCAGGCAACCCGCCGGGGGACGACGCCCTTTGACGCCACCACACCGGTTTCGCGGCACAGCGTCGCAAGCCAGCTATCCACCAGCGGAACAGCAAAGACCACGCATTCGACCCGGCAACCCAGCGTCCGGGCGATCACTGCCAGTTCAGCAGTGTTGGTGGGTGTAGGCCGCCCCAAAATCACATGGACGCCAAGGTCGACGGCCCGCTCGATCAACGCATCGATATGGCTTTGCCTTATCCCGGACTGATAGGCATCCCGCGCACCTTGCACGTCTGGATCGTCCGGGTCGGCGTATATTTCAGGCAGTAGATCGGCCAGCGCATCGCTGCTTATTTCCTGGGTGCGCACTGGGCCAAGCTCGGCAGCAAGCTGACGGATCAGCGTGGACTTTCCGCTGCCGGGTTGCCCGCAGACGAAGATCCACCGCAGACCTTCAGCCCCGCCACCCGGAACGCCAAGGGCGGGCAGGACCCGGTCATGTTAGATGGCGTCCCAGTCTGGCAAGGCATTTGAAAAGCCAATCGCCTCAGCAATCAAAGTGCTCGACCCGTGCTGGGGCGATCGGACTTCAGCCGCACTTCGGCCAAAAGGTCAGCAGATGCTGCCGGATCAGGTTTCGTCATCCCCCGAAGACGCCGCCACAACGACGATCACCGCCAGAAGCAGAAGGGGGATCAAGGCCTGGTTGACCGAAGAGGCCGGGGCTTCCGCCACAACCTCCTGTTCTTCGGCGACGACCACCAGGCCACCCGCAAATGAAGGCGATGCGAGCGCGGCAATCAGCGTGGCGGTCAAGATCGATTTCATCAATGTGGTCCCTTGTTGGATTAAATCATTAAAATCCATGCGTAGAAGCGGGAAAAAACCAAGTCAAGCCGGATTCACTCGATGGACCAGACCTTGCCAGGCACCGCGAGGCCCAAATTCCCGAGAGCAGAAAAGATTCCGGCTTGCTGCATCCGGCAAAACCGGCCAACAGGCCGGATATCGGGTTTCGGTACGGGTATGGCCTCAGTGCCAGCCCGCGCCATTGCATCGGGGACAGCATGACGCCTTCCGCCAGACTGGCCGCCGCAATCGAGGTGCTGAACCGCATTCTTGGCGGCGCTCCGGCAGAACCTGCGTTGACCAACTGGGGCCGGGCCAGCCGCTTTGCCGGCTCGGGCGATCGGGCCGCCGTGCGCGATCTGGTTTTTGACGCGCTGCGCCGACGACGTTCCGCCGCAGCGCGTGGGGGCGCGATGACCGGGCGCGGTCTGGTGCTGGGGCTTTGCCGCGAGCGTGGGCAAGAGCAGCTTTTCTCGGGCGAGGGGCATGCACCCGCGCCACCGACCGTAGCCGACCTCGGGCACGAACCTGATCCGGCTGAGGCGATGGATCTGCTGGACTGGCTGTTGCCGGACCTTCGCGCAAGCCTGGGCACGGCGCTGGAACCGGTGGCCGAGGCCCTGCGCCAGCGCGCGCCGGTCTTCTTGCGGGTGAACCTGGCCAGAATTGATCGCGAAGGCGCGGCGCGGACCCTTGCGGCGGAAGGGATCGTGGCGGTGCCGCATCCGCTGGCCTCGACCGCGCTGCAGGTGACGGAGAACGCCCGAAAGGTGCAGGCGTCGCAGGCCTATCAATCCGGGTTGGTCGAGCTTCAGGATGCATCCTCGCAAGCCGTGGTGGAGAAGTTGCCGCTGGTGAACGGTATGCGGGTGCTGGACCATTGCGCCGGTGGGGGCGGCAAGACGCTGGCAATGGCGGCGCGGGCTGATCTGGGGCTTTATGCGCATGACATTGCGCCGAAGCGGATGACTGACTTGCCGGTGCGGGCCAAGCGTGCCGGTGCGCGCGTGACACTGACCGCAGACCCGGAGGCACAGGCACCCTACGATCTGGTTCTGGTCGACGCGCCTTGTTCTGGGTCGGGCAGCTGGCGCCGCGATCCCGAGGGAAAATGGGCCCTTACTCCCGAAGCGCTAATGCATCTGGAGGGTGCACAGGCCGCGATCCTGACCCGGACTGCGGAAATGGTCGCGCCCGGGGGAATGCTGGCCTATGCCACCTGTTCGCTGCTGCACCAGGAGAACGCGTCACAGATTACCCGATTCATGGGCACCAAGCCGGGATGGGGGTTGATCGACGAGACCAACTTCTCCCCTTTGTTGGGCGGCGACGGGTTCTATATTGCCCTCATGCAGCGATCTGGCACTTAAACCATTCAACTCTTGCGTGAATTGCAGGTTTGGTTAAGCATCGCTTAACCCTTTGACTGCGAGAGTGTTCGCAGGCAATTGGCAGCTTCGGGTGGGGTATTGGCGGGGATCGGACCAAGAACGCTTTGGCATTCCGGCCGATGGCCCGCCCTTGGGCCGGTGGTCTTGGCCGGTATGGGCGCGATCCTGCTTGGCATCTGGTGGAGCGGCTGGTTTGACCTTGGCCCCCCAATGGCGTTGAGCGGGCTGGCGCTGGTCCTGCTGGCTGCATTGCTGGCGGCCCTGTCCTCGGTGCAGGCGGGTCTTGCGCGGCTTGAACGCCGCCGCACGTTCCGGCTGGTTGCCGATGATGCCGCTGCGTGCTTTTCCACGGACGCCGACGGCTACGTGATCCTGCGCAACCTTGCTGCCGAAACGCGGTTCGGACCGGACAGCCGGTCGATGATCGAAGCTTTGTCCCGCAATGTTCTTGCCCCGGGCGCCCTGCTTCTGAGATTGCAGAAGCAGGCCGAAGTGGACGGCGCAGCGCGGCACGACATCCCGACCAAGTCAGGGGTCCTGCGGCTTTCGGTGCACCGGTCCGGGCGGGAAAGCTATTTCTGGCGGGTCGATGAGTTCGCAGTTGCCGATGACCCTGCTTCGGACATTGCCCGCAGCCCTCGCGATGAGGGCAACGGCGAAGGCGGCGATCTGGAGGATGTTCCGGTTGCCTTGATGACCTTCGGACGCGACGGGGTCTTGCGCAGCGCAAACCGCGCGGCGCGCGATCTGATGCTGCAAGGCGAGTTGCGGTCGATGATGTTCCACGACCTGTTCGAGGGGTTGGGTCGCCCAGTGTCGGACTGGCTTGGCGATGTCGTGTCGGGCCGATTGCCCGGCGGGACCGAGGTGTTGCGGGCGCGGAAATCCGGGGAGGAAACCTTCCTGCAAGTCACCCTGCACCGGTTCAACGACGCCGGGCGGATCAGCGCGTTGGCCGTCCTGAACGACGCCACCCGCTTGAAAACGCTGGAAGCCCAGTTTGTGCAAAGCCAGAAGATGCAGGCCATCGGGCAACTTGCCGGTGGCATTTCGCATGATTTCAACAACCTGCTGACGGCGATCTCGGGACACTGCGACCTTCTGCTGCTTCGCCACGACCGCGAGGACTCAGATTTTGCGGATCTGGAGCAGATCCGCCAGAACGCGAACCGCGCGGCGTCGCTGGTCGGGCAGCTTCTGGCTTTCTCGCGCAAACAGACCCTGAAGCCCGAGCGTCTGGATCTGGAGGAGGTGCTCTCCGACCTGACGCATCTTCTGAACCGGCTGGTGGTGGAACGGGTCGGGCTTCGGCTTTCGCACCTTGGTCAGCAGGCGGGCCGTCCGCTGCGGCCGATCCGGGCGGATCGGCGGCAACTGGAACAGGTGTTGATCAACCTTGTGGTAAACGCCCGCGATGCGATGCCGAATGGAGGCGGCATCGTGATCGAAACCGAACCCGTGACCCTTGTCGCCGACCTTAAACGCGACCGCGCCTCGGTTCCGGCCGGGGACTATTCGGTGATCCGGGTGATCGACCGCGGCATCGGCATCCCGGCCGACAACCTGCAAAAGATCTTCGAGCCGTTCTTCACGACGAAACGTGTGGGCGAGGGCACCGGGCTTGGCTTGTCCATGGCCTACGGCATCGTCAAGCAATCCGGTGGCTTCATCTTCGTGGATTCCTCGGCGCAGGGCACGACATTCTCGATCTATTTCCCGGCCTTCGACGGCGAAGACCTGAAACCGGCGGAACCCGAGATGCGGCGCGGGCCGGTCCGGCGTGGCGAAGGTGTTGTGCTTCTGGTCGAGGACGAGGGCCCGGTCCGCGCTTTTGCCAGCCGGGCGCTGCGCTTGCGCGGCTACACGGTGCTGGAGGCCGCCAGCGCCGAAGAGGCCCTGAAGACGCTGGAGGACCGCACGCTGGAGGTCGACGTCTTCGTTACCGATGTGGTGATGCCGGGCATGGACGGCCCGTCCTGGGTCCGCGTGGCGCTGAAGGACCGTCCGAACGTCCGGGTCATCTTCGTTTCGGGCTACGCTGAAGACTACCTGTCCGAGGACCAGTCGCGCATCCCCAATTCGGTTTTCCTGCCGAAGCCGTTTTCGCTGAACGATCTGACGACGACCGTTCAGAGCCAGTTTCACTGACCCCTGAGCAGGCGGGCGGCCTCGGGCGCGAAATAGGTGAGGATGCCGTCGCATCCCGCCCGTTTGAATCCCAGCAGGGTTTCCATCATCGCCTTGTCACCGTCGATCCAGCCGTTCAGCGCCGCGCCCCGGATCATCGCGTATTCGCCCGACACCTGGTAGGCAAAGGTCGGGGCTCCGAAAGCGTCCTTTACCCGGCGGCAGATGTCGAGATAGGGCATCCCGGGTTTCACCATCACCATGTCAGCACCTTCCGACAGGTCGCGCGCCACCAGCCGCAACGCCTCGTCGCTGTTCCCCGGGTTCATCTGATAGGTCTTCTTGTCGCCCTTCAGCGCACCCGAAGCCCCAACCGCATCCCGGAACGGGCCGTAAAAGGCGCTGGCGTACTTCGCGGCATAGCTGAGGATTGCCACGTCCTTGTGACCGGCTGTCTCCAGCGCCGACCGCATCGCGCCGATCCGGCCATCCATCATGTCTGAAGGTCCCAAGATGTCAGCACCCGCATCGGCCTGGGCCAGGGTCATCTTCACCAGCGCCTCGATGGTTTCATCGTTCAGGATCACCCCGTCGCGCACCAGCCCGTCATGGCCAAGTGCGTTATAGGGGTCCAGCGCCACATCCGTCATCACCGCTATCCCGGGAACCTGGGCCTTGATCGCACGGATTGCCCGGTTGGCGAGATTTTCGGGGTTCCAGGCCTCGCGACAGTCGGCGGTCTTGAGCGCGGGATCGGTGTAGGGAAAGAGGCAGATTGCTGGAATGCCAAGGCCATGGGCCGTCGCCGCCGCCTCGACCACCAGTTCGACGGACAGGCGTTCCACCCCCGGCATGGAAGCAACCGGCTCGCGGACATTCCTGCCGTCCCGCACGAAAACCGGCCAGATCAGATCGCTTGCCGAAAGGCTGACCTCCTGGGTCAGGGCGCGCAGGGCCTCGCTCCGGCGGCTGCGGCGAAAGCGCCCGCTGGGGAAAGGGGCAAAGACGGGTTGCATGCGCGCACTCCTTGATTGGCAGTGCAAGCAGGGGCTTGCGACTTATCTTCCTGCCTGCCATGGAAAGAGACGCGCCTCAAGATACCTGTAAGCCTTCGGGCCAAAGCACAGAAGAGGAAGACCCGCCAGGTGGAGTTGTTCGACACGGTTTTCGAAGTGATCGACATGCGATCCTTCTCCAATCTCTGGTACTGGATTGCGCTGGCCGTGCTGTGGTCTTCGACAAGTCACTGGGTGCTGGGCGTTCCCCATGACATGATCCAGCGTGGCCGCCGCGAAGGCGGGCAGGCACAGGCCGATGTCGAAGACCTGGTGCGGATAAATTCGGGCCGGCTTCTGAACATGGTCGACACGGGTGCCCTGATCATTGTCGCCTTTGCATGTTTCTGGTTTACCGTGCTGGGGGTACTGGCCTTCTACTATGACGTCGAATTTGCGCAGGCGGTGTTTCTGCTGTTGGCACCGATGACACTTGTCGTCTGGCTCAGCATCCTGACCTGCCGCAAGATCTCGGCCGAGCAGGCCAAGGGCGAGGAACTTCATCGCCGGTTGACCGTCCACCGGCGGCTGACGCAGACCATTGGCATGCTGGCGATCTTGGTCACGGCCCTGTATGGCACCTGGCAGAATGTCAGCGTGTCCATCCTGCACTGACCAAGGCAGATCGAATGACGGCCGAGCGCATCACACTGGGCGGCGCGCCCGAAGGGTTTGACGCCCTGCTTCTGTCCCGCGAACTGGCGCGCGGGCGGCAGGTCATCCATGTCGCACGCGACGACAAGCGGGCCGAGGCGATGCGGGCGGCCTTGGCGGTCTTGGCGCCCGAGGTAGCGGTGCTGGACTTTCCGGCCTGGGATTGCCTGCCCTACGACCGCGTCAGTCCCAACCCGGAAATCTCCGCCCGCCGGATGGCAACGCTGGCCATCCTTGTCGACGGGCTGGCGAAGCCCTTTGTCCTGTTGACCACGCTGAACGCCGCAACCCAGCGGATCCCTGCGCGCGAGGTGGTCCGCAATGCCTCGTTCCGGGCCGAGGTCGGCGAGCGTGTGGATGAGGCGCGCCTGAAAGGCTTTCTCGCGCGGATGGGCTTCTCGCCGGTCTCGACCGTGGCGGAACCCGGCGACTACGCGCTGCGCGGCGGCATCGTGGATATCTTTCCGCCCGGACCCGGCGGACCGATCCGGCTGGATTTCTTCGGGGATGTGCTGGACGGCGCGCGGCGTTTTGACCCCGATACCCAGCGGACCATCGAAAAGCTGAAGCGGGTGGAGTTTTCGGCGGTGTCCGAGGTGATCCTCGACGAGGCGGCGATTGCGCGGTTCCGGCAGAACTACCGCATCAGTTTCGGCGCGGCCGGGACGGATGATCCGCTTTATGAAGCCGTCAGCGCGGGCCGCAAGCATCAGGGGATGGAGCATTGGCTGCCCTTCTTCCACGCCGGGCTTGAAACGCTGTTCGATTACCTGCCCGATGCCAGCGTGATGCTGGACGATCAGGTCACCCCCGCCCGGTTGGCGCGGTGGGAAGGGATCGACGACAGCTATGACTCGCGGGCCGAGGCGATGGGGGCCAAGGGGCGCATCGACACGGTCTACAAGCCCGTACCGCCCGATGAGCTTTATCTGGACGATGCCGCCTGGGAAGCCGCAGTGGCCGGGCATCGGGTCATCCAGCTTTCACCCTTGCCGCAAAGTCCGGGGCCGGGCGTTCTGGACGCGGGTGCGCGGGCCGGGCGCAGTTTCGCGATAGAGCGGCAACAGGAAAAGGTGAACCTTTTCGGTGCCTTGGCAGATCATGTCAAAGCTCTGTCCAAGACCAGTCAGGTGGTGATCGCCAGCTGGTCCGATGGAGCGCGCGACCGCCTGCGTGGGCTTCTTGCTGACAATGGCGTCACCGGGGTTCGGGCGGTCGCTGACTTCCGCGACATCCCCGAAGCCAAGGGTGGTCTTTTCCTTGTGGTCTGGCCGCTGGAAGCCGGGTTCACGGCACCGGGGCTGACCGTGATCTCGGAACAGGATGTGCTTGGCGACCGGCTGGTTGCCAAACCCCGGCGCAAGCGCAAGGCCGACAACTTCCTGCGCGAGGTTGATACGCTCAGCCCAGGCGACCTGGTGGTGCATGTCGAACACGGCGTGGGGCGCTATCTGGGGATCGAGACGATCACCGCACTTGGC
>PNJK01000034.1 GCA_013821825.1 Rhodobacter sp. | reverse complement strand
CCCTGCGCGCCGTGGGCGAGCCGATTTTCGGCATGGACGCCAGCCGGATCAGCATGGCGCGGCTTCTGGCCTATCTCTTCGAGGTCACCGAGCGTTTCGGGATGGAAACTCGGACGGAATTGATCCTGCTGCAGCGCACCATGGTGGTGGTTGAGGGCGTGGCGCGGTCGCTGGACCCGCATATCAACATCTGGGAAGTCGCAAAGCCGATCGTCGAGGGTTATATCCGCGAAAACCTCGGCCCCAAGGCCGTGCTCCGCGATCTGGTCAAGACCGCGCGCGTGCTGGCCCGATTTGGCCCAAAGCTTCCCGCGCTGGTCGAAGCGCAGCTGATCCGCACCGGCAATCCGGCCGCCCCGGCACAGGGACCTGCCGGAAAATGGCATTGGCTGCTGACGCTTGTGCTCAGCCTCGCCGCATTTGCTGCAGGACTGTTTGCAACCCGGATGTTCTGACCGTCAGCTCGGCGGC
This sequence comes from Rhodobacter sp., assembly GCA_013821825.1. GTDB lineage: Bacteria > Pseudomonadota > Alphaproteobacteria > Rhodobacterales > Rhodobacteraceae > Tabrizicola. The sequence continues at coordinate 36,132 of PNJK01000034.1, read as the reverse complement.
TTGCGCAAGGCGGTGACTGCGCTGGCCAGCACTTCGACCCCGCCATCCAGCACAAGCTTGGCGCCGCCGGGACCGCCGCGCACCTCGATCACTGGCGCATAGTGCTCGATGGGGCGGTTATCGATCACCTGTTCGCCCTTCAGGCTTTCCAGCGTCACCGTGTAAACCCCTGTCGGCAACCGGTTGCCCGCGGCGTCGGCACCGAGCCATTGATAGGACTGGGCGGTGGCCGGAATCTGCTCACGCGAGACAAGTCTGCCCTGTGCATCCTTGACGACGACAACCGCCCCGGTCGCGCCCTGCGCCGGGTTCGGGGACAGCGTGACCGGGCTGCCGTCGAAATAGACCGGCGCGTTTGACCGTGCCTCTTGCCCGATCCAGCTTGCCATTCCAGCCATATCCATCTGCTGAAACTTGGACGTCATTTCTGCCAGCAACTGGTTGGTTCGGACCTGCTGTTCCACCCCGGAGAAGGTCGCCAGCTGCATGGCGTAATCGGCCGAATCGATGGGGTTCAGCGGGTCCTGGTTCTTCATTTGCACGGTCAGCATCCGCAAGAAGGTATTGAAATCGGACGTGATCTTGGGCGGCGGGGCGGGGGCGGCGCCAGGCGGGGTGGAATTCGCGGAAAAGCTGGTGGCATTGACGGTCATGGTAATCCTCATAGCCTCAGATCTAGGGAGGTCGTCGCGGCAAGGCGACGGGGCGGGGCGACCGTTTCCGGCGTATCCGGGCCATGCAGCGCCCCCGACCGATCGCCCGGCGCGGCATCTGCCTCGCCGCGGCTGGTGCCGGTTCCCGAATGACCGAACCCGATGTCTGCCCCGGAGTAGCCCGCAGCGCGCAAGGCATCGGCCAATTGGTCGGCATGACGGCGGAACAGATCCAGCGTTTCAGGCCGGTCGAAGCTGAGCATGACGACCATCCGGTCGGGGTTCTGGGCATCGGCCTGCAACGAGACTCGGACCCGGCCAAGTTCATCCGGCGATAGGGCAAGCTCAGTCGTGCCGTCGGCGCGATGCACCAGCGTCTCGACGATCCGGGCGGCAAGCTGCGGGATCGCTGGCTGGACATTCGTGACGGTTGGTGCCGGGCCGGTGAGCGGGTTGGCAATCGGGGCGGATAAAGAAAGCCAACCATCGGCCGGCGCAGGGCCGGTTTTTTCGAGGCTGGGAAGGTTGTCGGCCGTTGGCAGTGCAGGAAGCATGTCGACACCCGTTCGAGGCACAGTTGCCGGGGATGCTGCCATCGTTGGCAGCGGCAGTGGCGGCACGGGTCCTGGTGGTGGCACCGCGGCTGCTTCGACAATTCCTGTCGGAATCACCTGCGGCGCTGCGTCAGACACGAAAACTCCCTGCCAGAGCCGAACAGCCGTTGCGACGGCCTGACCCGGCAAGCCCGGCGCAACCGGCGCGGAGGGGGCCTGTTCCGGAACCTGGGCGACGGTTGGCACAAGGCCCGGCGCCGGGCTGGAGGCCAAGACCGCAGGCGGGGGTGGAAACCCACCGGTCGGTGCCGCAATAGCCTCGGCCACAGTGACGGCGGGTTGAACGGACCGAACCTGCGGTTGAGGCACGAGCGCGGGAGGCAGGGCTGGCGGCAAGCTCGCTGGCACCGCTTCGGGCTGCATGTGCGGCGCCGCAATAACGGCGGGTTGAACGGCCCGAACCTGCGGTTGGGGCAAGAGCCCGGAAGGCAGGGCTGGCGGCAAGCTCGCTGGCGCCGCTTCGGGCTGCATCTGCGGCGCTGGAACGACGGCGGGTTGAACGGCCCGAACCTGCGGTTGGGGCACGAGCCCCGAAGGCAGGGCTGGCGGCAGGCTCGCTGGCGCAGCTTCGGGCTGCATGTGCGCCGCTGGAACGGTCGGCAGGTCCACCCTTTGCACGGGATCCGAGGCGGCAACCCCCGCAAGGACAGTCCTTCCCGGAGACGGAGTTGGTCGTGTCCCGACGCCGGCCTGTGCGACGGGAACGCTCTCGGACCCGCCGGGGGTCGGCAGGGCGAGGGCAGTCCCGTCGGAAACGGGTTTTGCCATGGATTTGGCAAGCCGCGGCTCTCCATCCGCTATATAGAGTGCGCTCCAATTCGGGGGGGGCGCGGGAGTGTCCTTGATCACCCCGGGCACCGCCGCGGGAATGGGTGGCAAACCCGACGCTTCCGATCGCATGGTGAATGCGCTTTCGACCGGCGGTCGAGCCGGAAAATGGTCAGCGGCTATCGGCACTGCGGGTGGCGTTGGCTGGTAACCGTGCAGGGAGACCGGCGAGGCCGTGATTGAAGGACCATCGCGTGGCGCCGCTGGGGCCAGATCTGAAACGGCACCCGGTGCCGGCAGATCCGGCAGGATGCCAACAGGGAGGGACTCTGCCGGATCGTCAATCTCGCCTGCATCAATCTGCGGTGCAGCAACCGGCTCATCAACCGGAAAACCAACCCGGCCCGCGACAGGCACCGCCGCCGCCCAGGGCACAGGAACCGGAACCACGCCGTCAGGCAAAGCTGGCGTCGTTTCAGTCATGAGAGCGGAGAACACCGCACTCTGGTCATCGACGTCCATGGCCACCGGCAAGGCTTCCGCGATTGCGCCGGGACCGATGAGAAGGGGAAAGCCGATTTGGGTCTGCATGTTCCTACGACTTCTGCCGCTGTTCCGACCGTTATCGCCACGAGAAGTTACCCAATCTTTACCCCCGTCGTGGATCGTTCGTGAAAATCCAACCCATCAGGAGCCTCGTGATGGAAACCGCACCGATCATCGCGCCACCTGCTCCGGCGCCAGACCGTCGTGAAACGCTTATGGCCAAAGCCGAAGAGCTTGAGGCCACTTTCCTGGCCGAGATGCTGGCTTATTCCGGCCTTGGCGAGATGGAAGGCTCTTTTGGCGGCGGGCAGGGTGAGGCGCAGTTCACCTCTTTCCTGCGGCAGGAACAGGCGAGGTTGATCGTTGAAGGCGGGGGAATCGGGCTGGCCGAGATGATCTTCAACACCATGGTGGAGGCTGAGCGTGTCACTGGCGCTTGAAGACCTGCTGGACCAGACGCGGGATGCCGTGGTGGCAGGCAATCTGACCGCGCTTGCCATGCTTGCCCCGAAGGTCGAAGCACTGGCGGACACGCTTCCGCCGCTGGACCGCCAGACAACCGAAAGGCTGCGTCACAAGGCCGACCGCAACGCTGTGCTGCTGCAAGCTGCGGGAAGGGGGGTCCGGTCCGCACAGGCCCGTTTGGTCGAGATTGCCAACGGCCCGACACTGACCACCTATGACGCCAAAGGCCGCCGCGAGGTGATTGCGTCGCAGTCGTCGCTGATTCCCAGACGCTTCTGAGTTTGTTCAAATCCGCTGCAATTCGGTCATGGCAATTAGGGTTTGGTTAGAACCTGGGGCGCTTCATGGACACCGCGCCTCATGACGGGGCGGCGCCTCTGGCAGACCCGGGGGCTCCGGACAGAATGCCATTCCCCAGCCACCACGCGTGGCCTTACCGGCCGTGAAACCTGCGGCCTTATGCCAAGGAACAAACGATGTCGTCGATCCTGACCAATACCAGCGCGATGGTTGCCCTGAGCACGATGAAGGGCATCAACGCCAACCTAAACAAGACCCAGTCGGATATCTCGACTGGCAAGAGCGTCGCCTCTGCCAAGGACAATGCGGCTGTCTGGGCGATTTCCAAGGTGATGGAATCGGATGTGGAGGGCTTCAAGGGCATTTCCGAAAGCCTCGCTGTCGGCAATGCCACGCTGACGGTGGCACGCAACGCCTCGGAATCGGTGACCAAACTTCTGACCGAGATGAAGGGCAAGATCGTCGCCGCCCAGGCCGACAACGTCGATCGTGACAAGTTGCAGACCGATATCGTCGCGCTTCGTGGCCAGATCGAATCGGTCGTCGGCGCGGCGCAGTTCAACGGATTGAACCTGGTGAACGGCTCGGAAGATCAGGTGAGCGTGCTGTCCTCCCTGGACCGGAGCAGTACGGGCGTGGCGTCGTCGAGCATCACGGTCGAAGCGCAGAACCTGTCGACCACGGCCGGCGCTGCCTTGTCGGGTGGCAGCCTTGGCACACTGTCGGCTGGATCAGTGACGAACGCGACGGCAGTGACCCTGCAGACATTCGCCTTCCAAGGTACGGGCGGGGCCCTGGCTGCCAATGCCCCGACCGCGGCCCCAGGTACCGCGACCGCACTGATCGCCGGCGATGCCATCGAACTGACGGTCGGATCGACAACCGGGCGCTACGTCGTTCAGGAAGGCGATACCGGCACTGAACTGGCAGCAGGTCTTGGCGCTGCGCTGACCCAAGGCGGGCTTTCGTCGAACGACTTCACGCTTGCAGCAGCAAGCGGCGTTCTGACGATCACAAACAACACGAACCAGGCTGCGGCGGTATCGGTTGCTGCGTCCCGGGGCGATGGTGGGTTGGCGGGGTTGAACGCGATTGACGTGACCGACGATGCGCCGGCGGCTCTGGCCGCGATCGAAGGCATGCTGCAGACCTCGATCAGCGCGGCTGCCAGCTTCGGTTCGTCGCAAAAGCGGATCGACATCCAATCAGAGTTTGTGGGCCAACTGACCGACTCGCTGAAGACGGGGATCGGCGCGCTTGTCGACACCAACATGGAGGAGGCCTCGGCCCGTCTCCAGGCACTGCAGGTCCAACAGCAGCTGGCAACGCAGGCTCTGTCCATCGCCAACCAGCAGCCGCAGGGGCTTCTGTCACTGTTCCGGTAATCCCCATGGGCCGCGGGGGCGATCCCGCGGCCCGTTTCACCCCATAGCCTCGAACAGTTGGACCCCCGATGACCTTTCAATCCCCCATCGCCTACGTGCGGCGCGAAACGCCAGCACGCTCGCTCCGCTCGGTCGAATACGAACTTATCGCCCAGATCACTCAGCGCCTGCGCACGACCTGGGCCAACCGCGCCACCGACTTCCCCGCCCTTGTCGCCGCACTGACGGCCAACCAGCAGCTCTGGTCGACGCTTGCCGGCGACGTGGCCACGCCCGGCAACGGTCTGCCAGCAACGCTGCGGGCCCGGCTTTTCTACCTGTACGAGTTCACCACCCAGCACAGCCGTGCCGTGCTGGACGATAAGGCCAGCATCGAGGTGCTGACCGACATCAACACCTCAATCATGCGCGGTCTGCGCGGCGACGGGGGCCTGGCATGAGCGGACTTGTCCTAAAACTGGGCCCGCATGAGCGGGTCCTGATCAACGGCGCGGTGATCGAAAACGGCGACCGCCGGTCGCGTCTGGCGATCATGACACCCAATGCCAATATCCTTCGGCTACGCGACGCGATCCACCCGGAGGAAGCGAACACCCCCGTGCGCCGGGTATGCTATCTGACACAGCTCGTGCTGTCCGGCGATTGCGACCCTTCGGACACCCGGATGCAGCTTCTGCGCGGGATCGAACAGCTAAGCCAGGTCCTGACCGACCATGACAGCCGCGCACAGCTTGCCTCGGCCAGCCGCTCAGTGATGGAGGATCAGCATTATCAGGCCCTCAAAGCACTGCGAAACCTGCTTCCACGCGAGGAACGGCTGTTCGCCGCCGGACGGGCATGAGCTTTCAGCCGGTATTACCGTTGACCGGCTATGCCGGCTGGGGCTTCCTCAAACGCACGATGGCCCGACAGCAGGCGGTTCAGCTGGCAGCCCCGGTGCAACGGCGCGACGAGGCCTATTTCCGCGACCGGATCGGCAAGATCGCAACCGCAGAACAACTTGTGTCCGACAAGCGTCTTTTGCGGATCACTCTGACGGCTTTCGGGCTTGAAGGGGACATCAACAGCAAGGCCTTCATCCAGAAAGTCCTGGAGGGTGGCACTCTGAAGGAAGGCAGCCTTGCCAACAGGCTGGCCGACAAGCAGTACCAGAAACTGTCCTCCGCCTTCGGTTTTGGGGATTATTCGGTGCCACGAACGAAGATCTCGACCTTCCCGGACGAGATCCTGAGCCAATTCCGCGCCCGCAGTTTCGAAGCGGAAGTGGGAGCGCAGAACAACACCTATCGCCTCGCCCTGAACGCCGAGCGTGGAATCTCCGAGCTGGCCGCAAAATCGACCAGCGAAACGGCGAAATGGTATTCGATCCTTGGCAACGCCCCCCTGCGCGAAGTGCTTCAAACCGCGCTTGGCTTGCCGAAAAGCTTTGCCTCGATCGACCTTGACCAGCAGGTTTCCGTGCTCAAGGCCAAAGCCGAGGCCGCTTTCGGATCAGCCAGCATCAGCCAGTTCGCTGATCCCGCGAAGCTAGAGGGTTTGGTACGCCGGTTCATGCTGCGCGCCGAGATGCAAGAGCAGGGTACCGGAAGCTCCCCCGCTGCAATCGCGCTTGCTCTCTTGCGAAGCTAGTATCCGGATAGCGGGGCTTTTGGCAAACTTATGCCATCACAAACCAGGGCCCGGTGGATCTCGACCAATTGGCTTCCGGTTCCGGTCTCGGACCGGGGCCGACGGACGAAGTTGACGGCCCAGTGGTTCACACGCCTCCGGACTGGGACCTGTTGACGCCATTGAACGGGCCGCGTCCCACGGTCGACGGAGTGACCAAGATTCGCCAATCCCTGCGACAGTATGTTCAAATCGTGGCAGGCTTTCGCGATGTCCGGCTTGGCAAGTGCTTGCCCCTATCCCTTCAGACAGGCCCGCAACCGTTCAAAACTGCCCGCAATCCCGCTTGCAGGGGCAGCTTCGGCAAGGAACGCGTCAAGTGCCGGCCAAAGCTTGATTGCCTGATCAATCACCGGGTCCGACCCCGACGCATATAGACCGGCCTGGATCATCAGCTCGGCCCGGTCGTAGGCCCCCAGCAGACGCCGCGCTTCACCGATAAGGGTGTTCTCCTCTTCGCTCGCCGCCTCGGGCAGTGACCGCGAGACCGACCGCAGAAGATCGATCGCCGGAAACCGCCCGCGTTCGGCAATGCGGCGGTCAAGGATCACATGGCCGTCCAGCACCCCACGCAGGATATCGGCCACCGGCTCATCCATGTCGGACCCGGCCACCAGCACGGAAAACACTGCTGTGATGTCGCCCGCCCCGCCTGGCCCGTCTGGCCCGGGTCCCGCCCGTTCCGCCAGCCCCATGATCGCCTGGGTGAGCGAGGGTGGATAGCCGCGCAGCGAGGCGCCCTCGCCTCCGGCAAGGGCAACCTCTCGATGTGCCTCGGCAAAGCGGGTGACGGAATCGACCAGCAGAAGGACGTGCAAACCCTGATCGCGGAAATGCTCGGCCACGGTCATGGCGGTCAGCGCGCACATCCGGCGCATCAGCGGCGACTGATCCGAGGTCGCGGTGACCACCACGCTGCGCGCCATGCCCGCCGGACCGAGCACGCGTTCGGTGAATTCGCGCAACTCACGCCCGCGTTCGCCGACCAGCGCTATGACGACGACATCCGCCTCGACCCCGCGCGCGAACCGCGCGAGGAGCGAGGATTTCCCGACGCCAGAGCCCGCGAACAGCCCGATCCGCTGCCCGCGCACAAGGGGAAGAAGCGTGTCGAAGACCGCCACGCCCGTCCCCAGCCGCCCACCCAGCCTGCGCCGCGATACGGCAGCCGGGGCGGCGGCCCGCAAGGCCCGGGGGCGCACGCCGCGCATCAGGGGTCTGCCATCCAGCGGTCGGCCGGTCGCATCGACCACCCGGCCGATCCAGCTGTCATCCGGGGCGATTTCGGCCTTTCCCAGCAATTCCACCCGGTCGCCGATTGCCATCCCGTCGCCCGACGCATCTGGCAGTACCGTGCAGCGCGCGGGGACAAGGCGCAGAACCTCTCCCCCCGCGGCACCGTCGCGGCTGTGGATCAGTACGCGATCGCCGATGGTGGCACCGTCCAGCCCCGCAACCTCGGCCAGACCGCGGCGGGTTTCGATCACCCGCCCGACACGCCGGATCGGGGCTGCACCTGCGATTTCCGCCAGAAGGCCATCGAAAAGTCCGGTCACGGGATTCTTCCTTTGTTCGCTCTCAACCGTTTCTAAAGGAATCACCCTTAAGCCTTGGTGAAGTTGGTCGAGGGAGAAGCCCCGATGTTCGATAAGCTGGATCTTACCCGGATGGCGCAGGCACTTGCGTCCTACTCCGGGTCACGGATGGGCGTGATTGCCCGCAACGTAGCCAATGCCGACACGCCCGGGTTCAAGGCGCAGGACCTGGCTCCCTTCGCCGAGGTGTTCGCCGAAAGTGGCGGTGAGATGCGCGCCACCCGTCCCGGTCACATGGAGGCCGGTTCCGAAGGGACAACGATGGTTCCGCAGCGCGCACCGGGACGGGAGGCGCCGAACGGCAACTCCGTTTCTCTTGAGGGAGAGATGGTGAAATCGGTCGAGGCGCGGCAAAGCCTTGAAATGGCGCTGGCCGTCTATCGCACCTCCTCGGAGGTCATCCGCGCCAGCCTTGGCCGGTCACGGTAGGGGGAATAGATGGGCAATGATCTGATCAGCTCGCTTGCCTTCGCCGCCTCAGGGATGGAGGCGCAGGCCATGCGGTTGCGGCATGTTTCGGAAAACATCGCCAACGCCGATACCCCCGGCTACCGCCGCAAGGTCATGACTTTCGATCAGGCGATGGAGACCGGACTGGTCGAACCCGGCGCCGTCCGTCTGGACCGGTCTGAGCTCGTCCGCATTTACGACCCCGGCCACCCCCTGGCCGATGAAGACGGTTACTATGACGGCTCGAACGTCGATCTGGTGATCGAAATCGCTGACGCGCGCGAAGCGCAGCGCAGCTACGAGGCGAACCTCAGGATGTTCGATCAGACGCGTCAGATGACGCAGAGTCTGTTCGACCTTCTGCGCCGATAGAGGAGTTCCAGAATGGATATGAAGACCTCTTTCGTTTCCCAGGCCTATGCCAATGCCCGCACGGCCGCCGCCCCCCAGCCAAAGGCAGGCGGGGCGGCAGAGGGCTTTGCCAGGCTGGCCGGCAACTTCATGGGAACCCTGCAAGAGCATGAGGCAACCGCTCGCGCCGCGATGACTGGAGGAGCCGATCCGCAGGCGCTGGTGCAGGCGCTGGCGTCATCGCAGCTGGCGGTCGAGACGGTGGCCACCGTGCGCGACCGCGTGGTCGAAGCCTATCAGGAAATCCTGAGGATGCCGGTATGACCGAGACGATGATCTTTGACGTGATGCGTCAGGGCCTTTGGGTATCGGTGGTGATCTCGGCGCCGTTGCTCGGCGTGGCTCTGGTTGCGGGGGTGATTGTCGGCCTCTTTCAGGCGCTGACCTCGATCCAGGAAATGACGCTGACCTTTGTGCCCAAGGCCGCATTGATGCTGGTCGTGTTCTGGGCCTCGATGAGCTTCATGACTTCGACCCTGGTTGGCTTCTTTACCGGCACCATCATCCCCCAGATCGCGGGGGGCTGAGCATGGAGGCGACCGGGTATGTCACGCTGAACCGCCAGTCGGGACTGATGCGCGAAATGGCGGTGGTGGCGAACAACCTTGCCAATGCCTCGACCACCGGGTTCCGGCGCGAAGGGGTGGTGTTCTCCGAATTCGTGGTTGCGCTGGACAACGACCCGTCGCTCTCCATGGCCTATGCCAGCGGACGGAACGTAGATCTGGGCCAGGCCGCGATCAGCCAGACTGGCGGCACCTTTGACTTTGCCATCCAGGGCGAAGGGTTTTTTCTGATCGAAACGCCCCAAGGCGACCGGCTGACCCGCGCGGGTAGCTTCACCCCCTCGGCCGAGGGCGAGATCGTGACATCGGATGGCTACCGGCTGCTGGATGCGGGCGGGGCGCCGGTGTTCATTCCACCGGATGCCAAGGCAGTGGCGCTGGCGCGTGACGGAACGCTCTCAGCAAATGGTCAGCCGATTGCCCTGATCGGACTTTGGCAACCAGCTGACCGGCTTGGCCTGCAGCGCCAGTCCGGCACGATGTTCTCGGCCACTGACCTGGAACCGGTGGCCGATGGCGTAGTCCTGCAAGGCATGCTGGAGGAAAGCAACGTGGAACCCGTGTCCGAAATCGCCCGGATGATAGAGGTGCAGCGCGCATACGAGCTGGGCCAGAAATTCCTTGATGCCGAGGACGAACGTGTGCGCGGCGTCATCCAGACGCTTGGCCGATAGGGGACCCAGATGAAAGCACTTCAGATTGCCGCGACCGGGATGGCTGCCCAGCAGATGAAGGTCGATGTGGTGTCGAACAACCTCGCCAACATGTCGACCACCGGCTACAATCCACGCCGCGCCGATTTCGCCGACCTGTATTATCAGCAGGTGACGCGACCTGGCAGTATCTCGGCGGCAGATGGAAGCATGCTGCCGACCGGCGTACAGATAGGTCTGGGGGTGCGACCGACCTCCGTCTCCGTGGTGCAGGGCCAGAAATCGCTGGACCCGACCGGGGCCGATCTTGACTTGGCGATTGATGGCAACGGCTATATCGAGGTGCAACTGCCCTCGGGCCAGACTGGTTATACCCGTGACGGGGCGCTGAAGCGGTCGGCGGATGGCCTGATCGTTACCTCGGACGGATTTACCGTGGTGCCGGGCCTGACGATCCCAAGCGACGCGCGCGGTATCACGATCAGCCCCTCGGGTGAGGTTTGGGCCGATTTCGCCGACCGGGTCGAACCAGAGCTTCTGGGCCAGCTGACACTCTCGGCCTTTTCGAACGAAAAAGGGCTGGAGGCGATCGGGTCGAACCTGTTTGTCGAGAGCCCGGCCTCCGGGCCCGCTTTTTCGGCAGAGCCGGGTCAGGACGGGCTTGGGACGCTTCGGCAGGGCTATCTGGAAAGCAGCTCGGTCGACGCGGTGCGCGAAGTGACGGAACTGATCAAGGCCCAGCGCGGATATGAGCTGAATGCCAAAGTTATCACAGCGGTCGACCAAATGCTCTCCGCTACCACACAGGTCCGCTGATGCGCTGGTTGCTTGCCCTTCTGCTGTCTGCGCAGCCCGCGCTTAGCGAAAGCGTTGTCGCCATCCGCACAATCCGGGCGCAGACCGTGCTTGGGCCCGAAGATCTGACGATGGTTGACGCCAGCCTGCCCGGAGCGCTGACCGACCTGGCGGGCGCCATCGGACAGGAGGCGCGGGTTGCGATCTATGCCGGTCGACCGGTGCGGTTGGCAGACCTTCGCTCTCCGACCCTCGTGCAGCGCAACCAGGTGGTTCCGCTGATCTATGCATCGGGCGGGCTGGCCATTTCGACCGAGGGACGTGCACTTGCCCGCGGTTCGGAAGGCGAGGTCATCCGGGTGATAAACCTTGCCTCCCGCGCCACAGTCAGCGGCCGGATCGGTCCTGACGGCGCTGTTTATGTTGGATGGGACGAATGACATGCTGATGCGCTATACCCTAGTTCTTTCGCTGGCCGTTGCAGGCTGCGGCAAACTTGGCCAGGTTGGCCGCGCCCCAGAGTTCTCGCCGCTTGAGGGCAGTTCACAGCAATATGCGATGTATTCCTCCAACATGCCGCAAGATGTGGGGCCGCGGACGCCCTCGGACGCATCCTCGCTGTGGACGGGAGAGACAGATTCGTTGTTCGGCGACCGCCGGGCGGCGCAGCGAGGCGATATCCTGACCGTCGTGATAGAGATCGACGACAGCGCCGCCATCTCGAATTCCACCGGCCGCAGCCGCAGCGGCAAGCAAAGCTCGGGCCTGCCAGAGTTTCTGGGCATTCCGCAGCGGATTGACGAAAACCTGCCAGACGGCGCCAGCATAGCCGATGCCTTCGAAATGGAATCCTCGTCCACCTTTAAGGGGGCGGGAAACGTGGCCCGCAAGGAAGAGCTGACCCTGCGCGTCGCCGCGACGGTGGTCGAGGAACTGCCAAATGGCGTGCTGCGGATCGAAGGCCAGCAAGAGGTGCGGGTGAACTTCGAAATGCGGGAACTGATCGTGACCGGCTATGTGCGCCCGATCGACATCTCGCGGCAGAACGAAATCACCTATGACAGGATCGCCGGCGCCCGGATTGCCTATGGTGGCCGTGGACAGATTAGCGACATGCAACAGCCGACCTATGGTCAGCAGGTCGCCGACATCCTGTTGCCGTTCTGACTATGATGGGAAAATTACTTCCAGTCATGCTGGCCATGATCGGGCTGGGCGGCGGCATCGGGGCCGGACTGTTCCTGCGGCCCGCTGCCGAAGCTTCGGGCCATGCCACCCCCGAAAGCGAAAATTCGGCTGACGAGGCAGACGCTGCCGCGCCGCAATACGTCAAGATGAACAACCAGTTCGTGGTGCCAGTGGTGAAAGACGGTCGCGTCGTCGCGATGGTGCTTCTGTCGCTATCGCTCGAGATGGCTCCCGGCACAACGGAAACCGTCTATGAACGCGAGCCAAAGCTGCGCGATGTCTTCCTGCAGGTGCTATTCGATCACGCGAACCTTGGCGGCTTCGCCGGGTCTTTTACCGATGGATCCAATCTGGTCGTCCTCCGCACCAGCCTTCGCGAAGCGGCGGTTCTCGTGCTTGGCACTGCCGTCAGCGACGTTCTGATAACCGACATCGCCCGTCAGGACAGCTGACGCTTCCCCTCCATCCCGGTCGCAATGGCGTGCAAGGCCTGCACCCGGCCAAACGCCGTCCCGGCTTCGGTCCGCGCGTCGATCCAGGCGGCGGTCTGCCGTGCGATCGTCGCATTGAGCTCGGCCCTGCGGATATCGGCCCAGCGTTGATAGCTGACCTCCACAACCCCTGCCGCGATTGGCGCAAGGTCGACCGGCGCAGTTGAAGCGTTTATCGCCCGCAATTGCGCCTTGCTGCGCGCCAGCTCGGCGGCGGCAAGGCGCAGGCCGGTCAGCCGGTGATCCAGCACCAGCTGCGCCAGGGTCGTGATCTGGCGGAGATCCTGCCTCTGGCTCATCTTGCGCGCGCCTTCAATCGCATGGCCTGGGCAAAGCGGATCGCGGCGGCGACGGCCCGATAGTGCTCCGTCCTGATCTGCTGGCCAAGCTCTACCGTGGCGAAGATCGCCCTGGCGGTTGGCGGGTCGCTGTGGATGGGGACGCCATGCTCTGCTGCCCGCGCCCGGATGACACGCGCTATCTCATCCACGCCCTTGGCGACACAGACTGGTGCGCCGCCCTTCTTGCGGTCCCACCGCAGGGCGACGGCATAGTGGGTCGGGTTGACCACCACCACATCCGCCGTGGCCACATCGGCAAGCATGCGGTTGGTCGCAACCTCTTGGCCACGCTGGCGACGGGCGGATTTCAGGTGCGGGTCACCCTCGCTTTCCTTGAATTCGTCCATCAATTCCTTGCGCGACATCCGGTTGCGCTGGCGGTGAAGGTGGGTCTGCCAGAGGAAGTCCACGCCACCCAAGGTCACCGTCACCAGCAGGATGATAAACAGGAACTCAAGGATCAGCCGGGACAGCACCGCCGCCGAAATCGCGGGCGAGAGGTAAACAGTCGCCAGAATCTCCTCCAGCCGCGAGATGAGGTAGAGGTAGAGAATCACTGAAATCAGGCCCAGTTTCACCGCGCTCTTACCGAACTCCACCAGCCCCTCGGTGCCGAACTTTTGGCTTGCCGTGGCGAGGGGAGAGATCCTGGACAGCTTTGGAGCAATCCGGTCAGGCGCGACGACAAAGCCGCGCGTGGCGATGACCACGGCCAGCACCAGAACCGCCGGCAGAGCAAGCAGGGCAAGCGGCGGCAGGGCGAAAGCCAGCAGCATGCCGCCGAGGGGCCCGCTGGCCCCGGTCGACATCTGGCGCGCAAAGCGATCTGACTGGTCCAAAAGCACCATTCCGGTGTCGCCCGCCCGCTGGATGGCCCAACTTCCCGCCACCACCAGCGCCAGAAGGAACCCTCCAATCGCAGCCGCCATCAGAAGGTCGGCCGAACGGGGGACATCCCCCTTCTTGCGCGCTTCCAGCAGCTTTTGAGGCGAGGCGTCGTGTTCCTTGTCGCCATCTTCGTCGCTTTCCCCGCTCATGGCGGAACCGCGAAGGGATTTGCCAGATAGGCCTCGAAGGCCTGAAGCCAGACAGCAAGCAGGATCGGCGTGGCCACCGTCAGCAGCGCCAGCCCCCCCAACGTCAGGGCTGGCGCCCCGACCATCGACACCATCAGTTGCGGCATGGCACGGTTGATGGCGCCCAGCGCGAGGTTGTAAATCAGCGAGGCGATGACGAAGGGGGCTGCAAGCGTGAAGGCAAGACCAAAGGTCCGCCCGATCAGGCCAAGTCCCCAATCGGCCACGACGGCCGCGGATGGATAGCCACCAGCGGGCAGAATGTCGTAGGATAGAATCACCAATTCGGCGGCGCGGACATGCAGGCCAGCTCCCAGCGCCAGAGCGATTCCGGCAATCAGGAAAAGGTTTCCGATCGCGGGTTGCGGTTCGGGTGCTGCGCCCGCGAAAAGCTGCGACAGGGTCGTCGCCTGGGCAATCATCGCGGCGGCGGTCTGAAGGGTCAGCAGGAAAAGCCGCATCCCGATGCCAAGGATCAGGCCTGCGACCGCCTCGCCTGCAAGGGGGGCCAGGGCTGGTTGCGGGCCGGTCGCGCCAAGATCCTCGGCAATGATCGGGGCAATGACGGCCGTGAAGGCAAGGACCAGCGCAAGCTTCACCCGTTGCGGCACGGCCGTATCGCCAAACCCCGGCATCAGGGAAACCACCGCCCCGACACGCACGAAAACCAATGCGGCGACCCAGAGAAACCCCTCAGCCAAGTCGAGCAGACCAGCCATCTCTGCCAGCATGCCATTCATGCCGGGACCTGCCCAAGCAAGGCCGGGCGTGCGTCGGAGCCGATCTCCTCGTAGGACAGGACCGGCATCTGCAATCCCTTGGCCTGCACCACCGTCCGCAGGAAGCGCCGCCGGGCAACCGAGGTAACCAACGCGGGATAGACGCCGGTTTCAGCGGCGCGGTTGACCTTTTCGGTCAGACCATTGGCCAGCCGCGCGAAAAGCTCGGGCGGAAGTGCGATGTCGCGATGCCCCCGGTCGCCGTCGATCTGGTAGGTCGAGAAGGCCTTCTCCCAGTCCGGCGCAAGCTGGATCAGGGGCACCGATCCGTCGGGCCGTTTCAACTCGGCCACGATCTGATAGCCAAGGCGTTGGCGGACATGTTCACAGATCGCCTCGGGCGAGCCGAACTGCCGCGCCTCGGCCACGGCTTCCAGGATCAGAGGCAGGTTGCGGATCGACACCCGTTCCTCCAGAAGCAGGCGCAACACCGCATGAAGCAGGTCGATCGGAACTTTGTCGGGCATCAGCTCTTCCAGCAGGCGGCGGTTGGCTTCGGCCCGGCTCGGATCCGAAAGCCTGACGAACTCGTCCAGGAGCTTGCGCAGGCCGCGAAGCGTCAAGAGTCTGGACAGGTTGGCCTTCAGCACTTCAAGCAGGTGGGTGGCCAGAACCTCGGTCGGCGAAACGACGGTAAGACCCGAAAGTGCCGCATCTTCTTGCTGGTCCGGCCGGATCCAGCGAGCCGGGGCACCATAAACGGGCTCTTTCACGTCGGTGCCATCCGGCGCGGGCGTGCCCTCTGTCAAAAGGACAAGCACGCGGTCGGGGTGCAGCCGGTCCGACACCCGCTCGACCCCTTGCAGGCGAATCCGGTAGCGGCCCGGCGTGAATGCCGCCTCGTCGGTAAGCCGGATTTCGGGCAAGATGAAACCGAAGGCCGTGGCCACATGGTTGCGCATGTTGGCAATCCGGCTGTCGAGGCCGGTGGCCGGATCAAGCACCATCGCAACCAGATTCGGTGCGAATTCGATGTGGATGTCATCGAAATCAAGCACATCGCCCATCGACTTCTGCACCGCAGGTTCAAGCGCCGGGGGTGGGGCCTCGGCAGCTTGCGTGACCTTGCGCGACTGGAATACCGCCAACCCGCCCAAGCCCAGTGCGGCAAGCATGAAGGGCATGAACGGCATCCCAGGCACGATTGCAAACAGCGCCATCAGTGCCGCGACCGTCCCCAAAGCCCCCGGATATCGGCCAAGCTGGGCAAAAAAGGACACGTCGGCTGCCCCCTTCTGGCTGCCCTTGGCCAGAAGAAGCGCCGCCGCAACCGAGATGATGACCGCTGGAATCTGACTGACGAGGCCGTCCCCCACCGTCAGGATCGTGTAGGTCCGGAAGGCGGTGGCAGCATCAAGGCCGTGGACAACCAGACCAACGATCAAGCCCACCACGATGTTCAAGGCGGTGATCAGAAGGCCGGCAATCGCGTCGCCCTTCACGAACTTCGACGCCCCGTCGAGCGACCCGAAAAAGTTCGTCTCGGCCAGTTCCATTTCGCGCCGCCGCTTTGCCTCGGCATGGTCGATCGCGCCGGCGGACATGTCGGCATCAATCGCAAGCTGGCGCCCCGGCATCCCGTCCAGCGCGAAACGGGCCCCGACCTCGGCCATCCGGCCCGCGCCCTTGGTGATCACGATGAAGTTTACGATCAGGAGAACGATGAAGATCACCAGACCAAGGATGATGTTGCCGCCCATGATGAATTCGGCAAAACCCTCGATCACGTCGCCAGCGGCGTCCGTGCCGGTTTGACCTTCACCGATGATCAGCTTGGTCGAGGAGACGTTCAGCGACAGCCGCAACAGCAGCGAAGCCAGAAGGATTGTCGGGAAGGCCGAGAAATCAAGCGGCCGGTCAATGAACAGCGTGATTGTCAGCATCAGGATCGCAAGCGCGAAGGACACCGCCAGTCCGATATCCAGCATCCAGGCCGGGATCGGCAGGATCATCATCACGATCACCGCCATCAGCCCGAGGGCCAGCAGGATTGTCGGGCGGAAGACTGCGGCGAGGGTCAATCCGAAGGGCATCTTACGGCCCCCCGATCAGACGCAGCGTGCCGGAGGTGGCGGGAACAAGGGACCCCTGGATGCCGGTCTGCCCCGCGATCAACAACGGAAAGCGATTGGTGCGATCCATCGTTTGCGGCGGCGGCAGCATCCCCCCACCTGCACCAAGCGTTGCCCATGCTGTCTCGAACCGGGCACGATACCGGTCAGCGTATTCCGGCGTAGCGGAATGGTAGGCCGCCGCCGCCGCCGCCCAGTCCCCGGTCTGCGCATAGTGCCAAGCCAGAAAATCTGCCGCATAGGCTGCGTTTTGCTCGGGATCCAGCATGTCCGGCACCGACGCGAAGGCTTCCGCGTGCCAGCGGTAGTTCAGCTGGAAGCAGCCAAGATCGAGATTGGTCCGCCCCTCGTCCAGCGCCTGCTCCACAAGCCGTTCAGCCGCCTGGGAGGAGTCCAGCCAGTACCCTTCGCCGCCGATATTGACGGTCCAGGGCCAGGGCCGATCATTCCGGCCGGTTTCGACCACTGACACGGCAAGCAGAACATCAACCGGCACCCCGCTGGATCGGGCTGCCTTTACTGCGGCCTGCAGGCAAAGGTCCGCCGCATCTGTTCCGGCTAGACCTGCGGTCGACAGCATGGCTGTCAGAAGGGGTACGGACCCGGCCAGACGGATAGTGCGGTTCAAAGGCATTCCACTCTCCACCCTTTGGCGTTCTGCCGGGGGACTTCCGCAGCCTAAGCGGCAAATCTTGCCAAGCGGTTAGCGGCTTCAGAATGACGGGGCCGGCACGCTGGACAAAAGGGCATCAATGGCAGAGCGGGCTTCAGTGCTGCCCTCCAGCAGCGCCGAGCCACGGGCCAGCGGACCGGCCTCGACTGGCGTGACGGCGCTGGCTGCGGCGGCAGCTGCTGACCACTTGGGCGGGCCGTTCGCTTGCAGGTTTGTCCAATCCTTCTCCCAAGCCACAATACGCAGAGCCTCTTCCGTCAGACCAGCAGCAGCATAGGATTTCCGCGCCAAGGCCAATGCCCCGAGTTGGACAAGCGCCGCGGCGCGCAGCCCCTCATCCTGGGGTTCGGCCAGACCGTCCAACAGGGCAATGGCCCTGCCGGCATCCCCGCGCGCAAGTTCCGCACGGGCCGCCAGTCGTCGCCACTCTGCTGTATCGGCGGGGCTGACCGGACCCAGCCACGCCAACGCGGCATCCGCAAATCCCAGATTCGCCAGCCGCTTCGCGACGCCAAGCTTCACCTCGGGCGTGGCGTCGGGGACTTCCCCGCCTTCAGGCAGCACGGCATGGCGCAGAAATGCATCATCACTCGCCAAGAGGTAAGCCACCCGCCAAAGGCCTGGCGTTGCAGGCCCAAACACTGCTGCCTGCTTGAAGGCATCATCCGTCTGACCCGACAGCGCCAGCGCCAGAACCAGTGCACGTTGCTGAGGTCCTGTCGCCTCGCCGAGCCCTTTCGGCCCCTGAAGGGCCCGAAGACTGTCAACGACCTCGGGCGAAAGCGGCTCCGCTTTCAGGAAATACGCCTCGACCAACGCAACTAGGCCGTCGACAGTTTCACCACCCTCGGCGATGGCCGCCTCGGCATGGGCGCGCGCGGCATCGGGGCGGTCGGCCCGCAGATCGGCTGTGGCATCCAGAAGCGAAACGGTATCGGACGGAACGTCGGGTGTCCTTTCCAGGGCATCGCGCACCATCCGGGCGGCATCGGTATCGCCACGTTCCAGCAGCTTTTCCGCAAGACCCGGTCCAAGGGTGACGCGCATATGCGGCGGCAGGGCCAGGAAGCTGCGCAGGATGGCGTCCGTGTTCACCGCCCGGCCCTGTGGCAGCCGCGTGTAGGCCAGGGCCGCCCAAAGCGCCGCGGTCCCATCGCAGCCAAGCATGCCTGCGAACGGGGTTTCCGGGTCGGTCATGCCATCGATCAGGCGGGCCATGGAAAGGTAAATCTTCAGGTCCCCGGTCTGACCCTCGCCCTCGATCAGCGCGGCGTATTGCGCCGCCTCGGCCCCGAATCCAAGATAAAGATGCAAGCGGATCGCCTTGAGCACAGCCTCGGGCGCCACTGCATCAAACTCGCCATAAAGGCCGGATCGTGCCTCGACCAGAAGGTCGAGCGTGGGACGGCCTGCCCCCCAGTCCTGCAGGGCAATGGTCGCATCCGGCACGCAGGCCACGCCCTCCGCAACCATGTCGCGCGCTCGGTCGGGATCGGCAAGTCCAATACCCGGCACCTCTCCGATGCTGATCCGGGCCCAAGGCAGGTCACTGGCGACTGCCACCTTTCCCTTGCCGGGCTTGTCGGGAAGTTTCATCTCGACAAACCCATCCGCAGCACCGCGGCTGATCTGCTCAAGCAGCTTCGCGCGCAGCGGATCCAGCGACACTGATCCGGTGTGAAGCGGCAAGGGCATGGACAGGCTGTCGTCCACGGCAGCAGGTGCGCGCGCTGCGGCCAGCCAATCATAGACGGCGGGAGCTATGGCCGGGGGCAACGCCTCGGTCCCGGCGATTTCTGTCGACGAAAATGGAGCCTCGAACGCCGAGCCACCGGGGGCCGGACCATCCTTGATGTCCAGCACGATCACTCCGGGGCGATATTCGAACGGAAGAACGTAGCAAGGACAGGCAAGCGTCAGTTGCAGGACCCCAGTGTCCGGATCGGCGCGAAGGGCCTGAAGCCGGCTTCTGGGAATCCGCTGCCAGACACGCGACAGGTCATAGGCGGGTTGCGAGTCGGCGCCAGTTGCAAAGGCATAGCCCATCGCAGTTCGGCCCACGGTCCAGCTGTCCGCAGTGGGCATTTCAACCACGAGACGGGTGAAATCAGCGTGCTCACCCGAGATTACCCGGGCAGTTTCGGCTGCTGCGGGACATGCAATCAGGGTCAAAGCGGCCAGGATCCTGATCATGCGGCATCCTGCTTCAGGTTGCGCATCGCTTCCTCAAGGTCGCTGAATCCCGGACGGACGTGATGCGGTGTATTCTGACGGCCCACCTCGATGCAGATGTTGGGCGGATGCCGGTGCAGGTTCGCGATCAGCACCTCACGGATCAGCTGGTAGAAATGGATGTCTTCCTCCACCACCGATTTCACCCGAGCCGCGAAAGGACCCATCAGGCCGTAGGCCAGGAAGACGCCAAGGAACGTCCCCACCAGCGCGCCGCCGATCATTTTGCCAAGAACCTCGGGTGGTTGGTCGATAGACCCCATGGTCTTGATCACACCAAGCACGGCCGCCACGATCCCCAGTGCCGGAAGCGCGTCGGCGACGGTTTGCAGCGCATGGCTGGAATGCAGCGCGTGTTGCAGCGTCGCCTCCATCCGCTTGTCCAGCACCTCTTCGACCTGGTGCGGGTCGTCGTAGTTCATCGAGGCGACCCGCAGCGTGTCGCAGACCAGATCCATCGCTTCGTGGTCGCCCTGGATGCGCGGGTATTTGCTGAAGATCGCCGACGTCTCTGGCGATTCGACATGCTCTTCCAGCGCAACAGGGTTGGCCCGGGCAAGGCGGATCAGTTCGAACAGAAGACACAGAAGATCCCGGTAGTCGTCCGGCCTCCACTTCGGCCCCTTGAACACCTTACCCACGTCGCGAAGCGTGTGTTTCACCGCCGGCATGTCGTTCGAGATCAGGAAGGCACCAACGGCAGCGCCGCCGATCATGACCATCTCGAACGGCAACGCCTTGAGGATGATGCCCATCTTGCCCCCGGCCAGCGCGTAGCCACCGAAGACCATGACGATGATGACGGCGATACCGACCAAGCCAAGCATCTTGGGGTCCTGTGAAAGTTCCTGTCAGCAGTATCCGGGCGCGAGGTTAAGTTTCTCTGACCGCAGGCCCTGCCCTGCGGGTCTAATTCTTCGGCGCGCTCGCGTTGCGCCCGGCCACGATGACGCTGACCCCATAGGCCGCATCGGCCGACATGCCAGACAGGATCGCGGCAGCGGCTTCAGGGAGCATGCGGCCCAGGAAACCGGCAGCGAAGTCAGGAGACATCGTCTGGAACAGGGCGGCAGCGTCCTTTGGCTTCATGGCCTGATAGACAGCGGTCAATCGGTCGATATCCGCCTCGGCGGCACCGTCGGCCAAGGCCAACGTCGCTTTCAGCTCGGCCTCCATCGTCTGCATCTGCGCCATCCTGTCGGTGATCGCCGCGTCGGCCAGCGCCAGAGCGGCAAGGCGGTCCTGCAAGGCGGTCTCGCGCATCGAAAGCCGATCTTCCCGCAGCTTCAATGCTTCGGAAAGCGCTGACGGCGTCTTGCATGATGCTGGCTCGGAGGCGACCTGGATCACGGGTGCCTGATCGGCCTCGGCAAGTGCCACGCCGATCCCCGAGCCCAGTCGCAGGGCTCCCGAGGTGGCGAACAGCATCGCCACTATGAACAGTGTGCCTCGGCCAGCCCGCCGACGCCCGATCATTCCGCGGCCTCAAGCGAATCGCGCGCGGCACGGCGGCGAACAAACCGCATCCGCCGTTCTTCCTCGGGCGGGTCTTCGGCGACGGGAGCGCGCGGCCTGGTCACAGGCTCGGGCAGGTCATGCAGCGAGGCAACCAGCAGTTCCAGCCGCTTGGCCACCGCCTCGCCCCGTGCGGTCAGCGCCTCCAGGCTTTCGGCCGAACCGTTCGCCGCACCCCGCGCCTTGTCCAGCGCAACGGTCATGTCATCGACTTGCGCCGACAGGACTGCGATGGCGCCGCCCATGCCCGTCTCCAGCGTGGTAAAGCGCTTCAGGCGGACCGACAGGACATAGCAATAGACCCCCGCCCCGAAAGACCCGGCCACCAGAAGCATATCCGCGATAAGATCCATCTTTCTCTCCGCCTAGTTCAGGACGAATTCGGTGATCAGCAGATCGCGCACGCGCCCCTCACCCGTAACCATCTGGATCCGCCGCAGCATTTGCGCCCGCAGCCGCGCCATCGCCTGCGGATCTTCGATCGAGGCGGTGTCGATGGCCCGAAGATAGCTGTTCAGCACGTCAAGAATGCGCGGGGCCAGCAGGGCCACATCGGCGGCTGCGGCATCGACAACCTCGACCTGGGCGGTAAAGCGCAAATACTCGCTGCCCGAGTCGGGGCCGAGCGACACGACCATCGTCTGCAGTGGCACGAAGGCGATTCCGGTCAACGCGCCCGGCTTTTGGCCGGTTTCCGCGGCATCGTCGCCGCCGGAAAGAACCATGCCCGACCACGCGACAAAAAAGCCGGCACCGCCCAGCAGCAGCGCCAGCACCAGCCCGATCACCAGTGGCTTTTTCGAGCGCCCGGCCGGTGCCCCTTCAAGTACGGCCTCTGCGGTTGCCATGTCCTGCATCCCTGATTTCGACAGGGGAACCATAAGCCGAAGGTCACTAACCGATTGTTAAGCGGCCTCGGTCATTCGTTGGACATCGGAAAAACGCCGTCGCCGGAGAATCCCCTTGCAGAACGTGATCGCCGTCTGGTCCGCCCTCGACCTGCGCCGCAGGGCCGTCATCGTCGGCGCGACCGTCGCGATGTTTGCCTCCGTCCTTGGACTCAGCCGCATGGCCGGGCAGCCCGAGATGGTGCTGCTCTACGCCGGACTGGAACCCGCTGCTGCGGGCGAAGTTATCGCCGCCCTAGACCAGCGCGGGGTGGTGTACGAGGTGTCAGGCGAATCGATCTATGTCGATGCTGCGCAGCGCGACGGGTTGCGTATGGCGTTGGCCTCGGAAGGGCTGCCCGCAGCCGGGGGTGGCGGGTATGAACTGCTGGACAACCTTTCCGGCTTCGGCACCACCTCGCAGATGTTTGACGCGGCCTATTGGCGCGCGAAGGAAGGGGAACTTGCCCGCACCCTTCAGGCCATTCCCGAAATAAGGGCCGCCCGCGTCCACATCGCCAGCGCTCCGACCCGGACCTTTCAGACCGATACCCAGGCCTCGGCTTCGGTTACCCTCACGACGACCTCCGGCTCCCTGTCCGAAGGGCAGGCGCAGGCCATCCGGCACCTGGTGGCAAGTGCCGTGTCCGGCATGAAGCCCGATGCAGTGCAGATCATCGACACGGTCGCCGGCCTGATCGGCGGTCAGGATCCAACCGGGTTCGGCAGCAGCGATGCCGCCGACCGGGCCGCCGCGATCAAGGCCAGTGTCGAGCGCCTGCTTGCCGCCCGTGTTGGACCCGGAAAGGCCGTGGTCGAAGTTGCAGTCGATCTGGTCTCGGACCGCGAATCGATCACCGAGCGTACATTTGACCCTCAGGGCCGCGTGGCAATCTCATCGGAAACCGAGGAACGGTCTGGCAAATCCACTGAGCCCGGCGGCGATGTGACCGTCGCTTCGAACCTGCCCGAAGGCGATGCCGCAGCGGGTGGACAAGGGCAAAGCCAGACGTCAGAGACGCGCGAGCGGGTGAATTACGAGGTGTCGGAAACCCAGCGTGAGGTGCTGCGCAGCCCTGGCGCGACCCGCCGATTGACAGTTGCGGTGCTGGTGGACGGCGTCGTCAGCATAGCTGCCGACGGTACACGCAGCTGGGCCCCCCGCCCCGAGGAAGAACTGGCCATCTTGCGCGATCTTGTGGCATCGGCTGTCGGGCTGGAAGAGGCGCGCGGCGATAATTTGACATTGAAGACGCTGGAATTTCTGGAACCTTCAGCACCCTTGGGCACCGAGGCAGCGGCTGGCTTGCTGCCGCAGATCGGGCTGATGGACGTGATGTCCATGATCCAGACGGGAGTACTTGCGCTGGTCGCCCTGGTGCTTGGTCTGTTCGTGATCCGGCCGATTCTGACGTCGGCGGCTGCCCGGTCGGCCCTGGCCCCTCCCGGTCCGACGCTCGCGCTTCCTCCGGCTGCAGGCTTTGCGCGTGAAGCGCTGGACGGTGAAGTCGAGACCGGCTTTGCCATCCCCGTCTATGCTGGTTCGGGCCGCAATGACAGCACGGAGGACAGAGAGAATGATCCTGCAACCCGCCTTCGTCGCCTGATCGAAAAACGCCAGTCCGAATCGATCGAGATCCTGCGCGGCTGGATGGAAACCGAGGAGGAGCGTGTCTGATGCGTGCCCCCCGGCTTGAGGTTTTCGATTCCACCATTTCCGCAGATGGCACACCCCAGCCGCTGGTTGAACTCGGCGCGCTCGAGGAAGCCAAGATCGCGGCTTTCGAGCAGGGCTACTCGGCTGGCTGGGAAGATGCCGCCAACGCGCAGCAAAGCGACCAGCGCCGCATTCACGCCGACCTGGCGCGCAACCTGCAAAGCCTTGCATTCACCTTCCAGGATGCACGCAGCCATGTGCTGCAGGCGATCCGGCCGCTGATCCTGGAGATGACCAACCGCCTCCTGCCCGAAGTCGCGCATGAGGCGTTGGCGCCAACTGTTCTGGAAGCATTGATGCCCTTGGCCGACAAGATGGCCGAAGCCCCGATTGTGCTGGTCCTCAATCCGACTGTCCGGGACCGGATCGAAGAGGTCATCACCCAGGCAACGGGTCTTCCGATAGTGATCGAAGAAGAGCCGTCTTTGGGCGAAGGGCAAGTCTACATCCGCTTCGGTCCCAGTGAAACCAAGGTCGACCTTACAGGGGTAACCGCGGACATCAGTGCCGCCGTCCGTACTTTCTTCAGCCTGAATGCAGAGGAGCCTCACCATGGATGAGCTAAGCGATACGAACCCGTTCTCGCAGGTGCCGATCGAAGTCACGATCTCGGTCGGTCGTGCCCGTCCTCTGGTGCGCGACCTGCTGCGGCTTTCGAAGGATGCAGTCCTGCAACTTGACCGCCGCGTCGACGATCCGGTGGAACTTTACGTCGGCGACCGGCTGATCGCCCGGGGCGAATTGACCGAGCTTGAGGGTGAAAACGCCGGCCAACTGGCTGTCCGCCTGACCGAGGTTGCCAATTTGCGCGGTGGCCTGTGACCCGCAGTCTGGCCCTTGCTCTCGGCCTGATCCTGCTGGCCAGCCCCGTGCTGGCGCAGGAACTGTCGATCAACCTTGGCGGCGACAACTCGCTGTCGCTGCGGTCGGTGCAACTGTTGCTGCTGGTCACCGTGCTCAGCATCGTGCCGGGTCTTGCGGTGATGGTCACCAGCTTTCCCTTCATCGTCACGGTCCTGTCGATCCTGCGGCAGGCCATCGGGTTGCAACAGGCTCCGCCCAACATGCTGATCATCAGCCTGGCGCTGTTTCTGACCTGGTATGTGATGGACCCCGTCTTCACCGAAGCCTGGACCTCCGGCATCAAACCGATGACCAACGGCCAGATGGAGGTGGGTCCCGGCCTTCAGGCCGCCATCGCACCGTTTCGCAGTTTCATGGCCCTGCGGGTGGACCCGGACACCTTCCTGACGCTTCAGGACCTGCGGGCAACGCCGCCCCTGCCTCCCGGGGAGGCTTCGCTTTCGCTCCTCATCCCCTCGTTCCTGCTGTCCGAGATCCAGCGGGCCTTCGAGATCGGGTTCATGATCTTTCTGCCCTTCCTGATCATCGACCTTGTCGTCGCGGCGATCCTGATGTCGATGGGGATGATGATGGTGCCGCCCGCCGTGGTATCGCTGCCGTTCAAACTGGTGTTCTTCGTCGTGGCAGATGGCTGGGCGCTGGTTTCCGGCGCGCTGGTGCGCAGCTATTTCTAGGTCAGGACCGTGGTGTCGGTCACCCACCAGCCCGGATGCGCCGCACGCAGGTCCCGGGCCGCGTCCGATGCCGCCGCCACGTCGGCGTAAAGCCCGAAACATGTGGCACCAGATCCCGACATCCGGGCCAGAAGGCACCCTGCCGTGGCCTTCAGCGCAGTATCGACATCGCCAAGAACCGGTGCAATCCGGCGCGCCGGAGCCTCCAGATCATTTCGCGTCAGTTGGTCCAGCCAAGCGCCCAGCGCAGTGGCGGTCGGCCAGCCAGAGGGCGGCAATTCCGGCACCGGCGGGTTTTCGCGACGCTCCAGCGCCGCAAAAACCTGTGGCGTCGAGACAGCCACTCGGGGGTTGACCAGCACAAGCCAGACCGGTGGAAGTGGCGGCAGGGGGGACAATTCCTCGCCCACGCCGCGCATCCGGGCCGGGAGACCGGCCAGGCAGACTGGCACATCCGCCCCCAGCGCCAGCACATCCTCTGGATTCGGCAAGGGCCGCCCGGTCAGCCGCGACAGCGCCCGCAGGGCCGCCGCCGCATCCGCCGAGCCGCCGCCGATCCCCGAAGCGACGGGCAAGGCCTTCCACAAGCCAAGGGCCGCATCCTTGACCTCCATCGCCCGCGCGGCACGCAGGACAAGGTTATCCCGGCCGGCCGAAAGACCGGCGCTTTCCGGCCCCTCGACCGTCAGATGCAGACCCGCCGCCGATACTGCTGTCACGCGGTCGCCTGCGCCGGCGAAAACGACCAGACTGTCCAGAAGGTGGTAGCCATCCGCCCGCCGCCCGCAGACATGCAGACAAAGATTGATCTTGGCCGGCGCGCGTTCGGCGACCGGTTCAGTCGCCATTCTCGGCTGCCTTCACCGGGGCGGCCGACGTTTCCTCTTCGGACTTGACCAGATCAAGCCCGACCTCAAGCTTGCGCCGGATCCGTTCGGCATCCTTTTCCGTCGGGTCGAAAGAGAGAGCGCGCCGCCACTGGAACTGCGCTTCAAGCCTGCGGCCCACCATCCAGTACACATCACCCAAATGATCGGTCACCACCGGATCGACCGGCTCCAGCAGCGACGCCTTCTCCATCGGCGCCAGTGCCTCGGCATAGCGGCCAAGGCGGAAATAGGCCCAGGCCAGACTGTCGATGATGTAGCCCTTTTCGGGATCGGCGGCCACCGCACGCTTGATCATGCCCAGCGCCTCGTCCAGCTTTTCGCCGCGTTCGACCAGCCCGTAGCCCAGATAATTCAACACCTGTGGCTGCGACGGATTCAGGTCCAGCGCCTGGCGAAAATCGGCTTCGGCGGCAGCCCAGTCTTTCGACTGCTCGTTGCAGATGCCGCGGTAGAAAAACATCACCCAGTCCTTCTCGGTCACCTCGGGCAGAAGGTCGATGGCGGCCGTATAGGCAACCTCGGCCTCGTCACAGCGGTCATTCATCCTCAGCATGTCGCCAAGCGCAAACTGTACGTCCAGAAGGTTCCCATAGCTGCGCGCCAGCGACTGCAGCGCCTCGACGGCCGCATCGGTCTTGCCGAGGGACTGCAACGATCCGGCGCGACCGATTTCGGCAGCCAGATAAGACGGGCTTTCGGGCGGGAAAAGCGCATAGGTGTCGATCGCAAGCTGGTATTGGCCCAGGCTTTCCAGCACATCGGCCGTCAGCAGCAGCGCATCAGGATGATCGGGACGCAGGAATCCGGCAACCCGAAGGTGCAACAGCGTGTAGACTGCATCGGCATCGCCGTTCAGGGCCGTGGAAACGGTGAAGAACACCTCGGCAATCCCGTCACGCGCGGAGCGCACGGTGTCGAAGGGCAGCGGCTCGCCAGCCTGCAGCCGGCGCCGCAGGGAATCGACGATGGGGTCGGGGCCGGTGCCAAAGGACCGGTCAAGCAATGCGACCGCATCGGCGTTGCGCTCCAGCTGGCTCAGGATCTGGGCATGGGCGAAAACCCCGCGCCGCATCACGAAGATCGGCCCTGCCGCGCGGCCGGACAGAATGGCATCCGCGCCTTCGAAATCACCGACCGAGGCCAGCGCCAGCGCCTTGTGGTAATAGCCGAAGGCCTCAAGCCCCTTGGTCTGGGTCACCGCATCGAAGGCCGCAAGCGCTTCGGACATCTTGCCCTCGCCCACCTTGGCCCAGGCAATGACCAGCGAATTCACCAGATCGCCAACGTCGCGCCCGCCTTCAGCTGCCGCCAGAAGCGCCGCGTAATCCTCGCGGCTCGCCTCGTCCGCCAGAAGCGCGAATTCGCCAAGCTGGCTTGTCTCGCCCCTAAGGGATTTCAGGACGCGCGCGGCTTCGGCGGCGAGGGCGAAGTCGCCGCTGGCAAGCTCGGCAAGAATCGCTCCCTCAAGAAGCTGCGGGTTGCCAGAGTCCGTAAGGATCGCCTTGCCGTACCAACCCGAAGCGGCCCGGAAATCGTTCTGCGATTCTGCCACCCGCGCCGCCAGATAGGCGCCGGCATCCGCGTTACTTTCCGCCCGCAACGGGGACCCAAGCGTTGCGGCAAGCACAAGCGCGGTCAGGGTGCGGGATAAAAGATGCGGCATTGGGCTTCCTCCAGGGGCATGTGGCGAAAGCTAGCCGCCCGGCCCGCCCAAGGCAATGCAGCGCCGCCCCACCCGACCAGCCTGCCCGCGTTTCGCGGACAAGCTTTCGTGAGGCCGCCTACATGTTGGGATAGTTCGGCCCGCCGCCGCCCATTGGCGTGGTCCAGTTGATGTTCTGGCTTGGGTCCTTGATGTCGCAGGTCTTGCAGTGGACGCAGTTCTGGAAGTTGATCCGGAACGTCGCATCCGCGCCTTCGCCCAGCACCTCGTAGACCCCGGCCGGACAATAGCGCTGTGCCGGTTCGGCGTATTTCGGCAAGTTGACCGAAATGGGCACCGAGGGGTCTTTCAGCACAAGATGCGCGGGCTGCGCCTCGTCATGGTTGGTGAAGCTGAAGGCCACGTTTGTCAGCCGGTCGAACGACAGCTTCCCGTCCGGCTTGGGGTAGTCGATCACCTTGTGATCCTTGGCCAACCCGGTGGCCGCCGCGTCGGATTTCTTGTGCCGCAATGTGCCGAAGGCGGTCAGCCCCACCGTGTTCAACCACATGTCGACGCCGCCGCCCATCAGGCTTGCTACCAGACCATAGCGCGACCAAAGCGGTTTCACGTTGCGGACCCGCTTGAGGTCCTTGCCAACCGGGCCGGTGCGAACGTCTGCCTCATAGCCGTCAAGCTCATCGCCCTGACGGCCCGCCTTGATCGCCGCATGGGCTGCCGTGGCCGCCGCGATCCCCGACAGCATCGCGTTGTGGTTGCCCTTGATCCGCGGCACGTTCACCAGACCGGCCGAGCAGCCCAGAAGCGCTACACCCGGCGCCACCATCTTCGGGATCGACTGCCAGCCGCCCTCGCTGATCGCCCGCGCGCCATAGGCCACCCGTTTGCCCCCCTTCAGAAGCTCCGCCACCATCGGATGATGCTTGAAGCGCTGGAATTCCATGTAGGGGTAAACGTACGGATTTTCATAGTTCAGGTGAACCACGAAGCCTATGTAAACCTGATTGTTCTCAAGATGATAGATGAAGCTGCCGCCACCTGCGTTCTTGCCCAGCGGCCAACCCATCGTGTGGGTTACCGTGCCTTCGCGGTGCTTCTCCGGGTCGATCTCCCAGATTTCCTTCATGCCAAGGCCGAATTTCTGCGGGCAATGACCTTTCGAAAGCTGGTACTTCTCGATCACCTGTTTCGACAGGCTGCCGCGCACGCCTTCCGACAGGAAGACATACTTGCCCCGCAGTTCCATCCCCGGCTCATAGGACGGGCCCGGCTCGCGGGTTTCGGGGTCGCGGCCAAATTCGCCCGCAACCACGCCGACCACCGTGTCGCCCTCAAAGACCAGCTCGCTGCATGCCATTCCGGGGAAAACCTCGACACCCAGCCCTTCGGCGACACCCGCCATCCATCGGCAGACATTCGCCATGCTGACAATGTAATTGCCGTGGTTCGACATCAGGGGCGGCATCGGCCAGTTCGGGATGCGGATCTTGCCCGCCTCGCCCAGCATGTAGAAGTTGTCTTCCTTCACCGGCACCTTGATCGGCGCATCCATGCTGCGCCAGTCGGGCAACAGCGCGTCCAGGCCCGACGGGTCAAGCACGGCCCCTGAAAGGATATGCGCGCCGACCTCGGACCCCTTTTCCAGCACGACAACCGTCAGATCGGGATCCAGCTGCTTCAGCTTGATTGCGGCGGAAAGGCCCGCAGGCCCCGCGCCCACAATCACGACATCGTAGTCCATCTTCTCGCGCTGGATCGCAGTCATCGCATGTCCTTCCCGGGCGTCCCCGCCCACCCCGAAATGCCGGCTTCTTGCGGCTTTCCTGTTGCCGCAAGGCGGCCCCAAGGTCAACCATGACGCAATATCACACCAAGTCGCCAGCCCGAGGCGAAACTTTCTGTCCCGCCTGCGACGAAGCACCGCCCGTCCCCGGCATGCCCCCTTGCATTTGCACGCCCCTTAAGGTCAGGTGAGGCCAAGACAAGTCCGAAGTCATGGGCCGCGATCCGGTCCGTGACTTCTTCTTTTCGTGTGGAAGGCCAATGGAAAAGATCCCGATGACCCGGCGCGGCTACACCGCGCTGGACGAAGAGCTGAAGCAGCTTAAGACGGTCGACCGGCCGGCGATCATCCGTGATATCGCCGAGGCGCGCGAACACGGCGACCTGTCGGAAAATGCCGAATATCACGCTGCGCGCGAAAAGCAGGGGTTCATCGAAGGCCGCATCAAGGAACTTGAAGGTAGCCTGTCGCTGGCCGAGGTGATCGACCCCACGCGTCTGTCAGGCTCCATCAAGTTCGGGGCGACGGTCACTCTGGCCGACGAAGACAATAATGACGAAAAGACCTACCAGATCGTTGGCGAGACAGAGGCCGATATCGAGAACGGCCTTTTGAACATCCGCTCTCCGCTGGCCCGTGCGCTGATCGGGAAAGAGGAAGGAGACTCTGTCGATGTGAAGACGCCGGGGGGCACCCGGTCCTATGAAATCCTGTCGATCCGTTACGTCTGATCAGGGAACGCCCTGATGAAACCAGTTCAGGACCTGCCCAAGAAGGACCCGGGGCTTGGCCCCGGACCGGTCATGCGCGCCGACGGGCCGCCCAGCCGGGGCGTGGCGGTTGCAGGTGTCGTCCTCAGCCTGATCTGGGTGCTGCTGATCCTTGTCTATGTCCTGATCACCCCGCCGGGCAATGACGCCCAGACCTTCGGGTTGGTCATGACGCTCTTGATGGTGTTCCTGCCGGTCGCCCTGATCTGGGTCGTGGTCATCACTCTGCGATCGGTCCGCGAACTGCGGGCCGAGGCCGCACGCCTGCAGGCCACGATCGAGGCGATGCGGACCAGCTATGTCCAGACTCAGGGACAGATGCCGGTGCCATCGCAGGGCAAATCCTCGGCCGAACGCAAGATCGACGAGATTGCCGCCGTCACGAAACAGGCGGAAACCATGCTGGCCACCTTCACCTCTCGCAGGGATGCGGCGCTTTCGGTGCCGTCGGCCGACCGCAAGGCAGCCCTTGCACCACCAAGGGACGAATCGGGGGCCGAACAACCCGGTCTGGCCCTTGGCAGCCCGGCTGAAGATCTGCGCCCGCCGGTGTCCGTGGCCGATTTCATCCGTGCCCTCCAGTTCCCGGAATCCCCCGAAGACAAGGAAGGCTTCCGGTCCTTGCGCCTTGCGCTGGAGGACCGCACCGTCGCCAAGCTGATCCGCGCCGCGCAGGATGTGCTGACGCTTCTCAGCCAAGATGGCATCTACATGGATGACCTGACGCCCGAGCTTTCACGCCCGGAACTTTGGCGCCGTTTCGCCACCGGCGAACGCGGGCGCTCGATCGCCGCCCTTGGCGGTATCCGGGACCGCAACTGCCTTGCCCTGACGACCGCCCGCATGAAGGCCGATCCGGTCTTCCGCGACGCCGCCCACCACTTCCTGCGCAGCTTCGACAAGACCTTTGCCGCATTCGAACCCAATGCGACCGATGCCGAACTGGCGGATTTGTCCGACACCCGTACGGCAAGGGCCTTCATGCTGCTTGGCCGCGTCTCCGGCACTTTCGACTGAACCGCAGTCTCCTTGCCCCGCCCGGATCGGAGGAGTCCTCCCGTTCAGCCGGATTTCGCTGCATAGGGTTCCTTTTCAACTGGTTACGCGTTCAAGTGGATGAAACATCGTTCCGGAACTCCTATCTTGCCGGTTGAACAAGCACCGCCCAAGACAGAGGTTCCCATGGCCGTCCGCGTCAACGACATCGCCCCGGAATGGAAAAAGCGCAACACCAAGGTAATCGGCGTGTCGGTCGATAGCGTGGCCGACCATCAGAAGTGGTAGTGTGATATCGAGGCCTTTGGCGGCGCCCCAGCCAATTTCCCGATCATCGACGACACAGGTCTGAGCGTGGCAAAGGCCTATGACATACTGCCCGCCGACTACTATCTGCCGACCGAGGGCCGTACGCCCGCCAACTCGGCCACCGTGCGCACTGTCTACATCATCGGGCCCGACAAAAAGATTCGCCTTTCGATGACCTACCCGATGTCGATCGGCCGCAACTTCGCCGAGATCCTTCGCGCTTTGGATGCCGTGCGGATGACCGATGGCGTGCCCTTGGCCACCCCCGCCAACTGGATGCCTCGGCAGGACGTGATCGGGGCCCTCGCCCTGAACAATGACCAGGCGAAAGAGCGCTTCGGTGAACTGGATATCAAGCTGCCATATCTGCGGTTTGCGAAGGCTCCGGCCTGAACCTGCTTTGGACAGACGCGACCTGAAACCCACGCAGCGGCGTCTGCGTGGGTCTACTTGTCTAAGCGTTTGAGCCATGCAGCAGCAATCCGGCCCTACGTTCCCGCACTGCCCGCGCTTTGGTCGATCAAATCAGCCGGCCTATCCAGAAGCTGGACAAAGCGCCATTTCAGGCGATTTCTGCGATGGAATTCTTGCGCAATGCCTTGCCATCATTCATTTGATCTGAACAAGGCTGTTTCTGCCCTTGAGCAGCGATACCAGGCCGCGCGTGTCGGGTTCTGACTGCTGGCGGCACATGTCTATGTTGGCGACAGGAACCATTTTGGAAAGACGACCAGTGAACCCGAAAGCCACCGTCATCATTCCAACCTTCGATGATTGGCGCGGCCTTCAGAAATGTCTTGACTGCCTTGCCGGGCAGAGCGCGGCGCCGGAGTTGTTCGAGGTTATCGTCGCCAACAACAACTCGTCGCCCGAAGTTCCCCAATCCTTGCGTCTGCCGGCGAATGCACGCGTCATCCACGCGGCCAAACCGGGCAGCTATGCGGCACGCAATGCCGCCTTGCATGAAGCACGGGGCGACGTCCTGTTCTTCACGGACAGCGATTGCCAGCCAGACATCCGCTGGATCGAGGCGGGGCTTGCCAGGATCGCAGATCTGGGCCCACACGGCCGCGTCGCGGGTGCCGTGGAGCTTTTTCCAAGAGGAGCCAACTGGACCGGCCCCGAGCTTTATGATCGGATCAATGCGTTGTTGCAGGAGGTCTATTCCGGTGAGGGCTGGGGCGTCACGGCAAATCTTGTGGTGCGACGTGCGGCCTTTGATCTTGCAGGCCCGTTCAGTGAGGACCGCTTTTCCCTTGGCGATCGTGAATGGGGTCTCCGAGCTTTCGAGCATGGCTGCGAGATCGTTTTCTGCCCGGAAACCTTGGTCCGCCATCCCGCCCGCGCCAGTTTTTCCGAACTGGCCAAGAAACGCAGACGGCTACAGGGCGGACAGTACCATAATGAGATTTTGGGCACCTCTCCCAAGCGCCCGGTGAGCAGCTATCTGCCCTTTTTGTCATTCATGGAAATTCAGCGCACCCTCGCCTATCCCGGTTTGACGGATGTTCAACGCATTCAAGTGCTGTGGGTTGCTTTCCGGCTTGGGGCGGTCTCGTTCCTCGAGGTTGTGCGGCTGCGGTACCTCTTTGGCGACCCAAAACGCAGCTAGGCCACATGACAACCGATTTGCGAGCGGTCGGCGACGGCCCTCGCATGATATCGCGACTTGGATTTGTCGCGGCACCGAACACCTGCAGTTAGCGTCCGGGTCGCCGCGCTGGTCCGGAAAGAGCCGCGCAGGGTCCCCAACATTTCCCAGATGCAAATCATCGTTGCGATCCCGGCAATAGAAATGGCCCCGGGAAGGATCCCGGGGCCATTTCCTGTCTTTCTCCGATAGCCTCAGCCTTCGGCTTCGGCCTTCTCGGTGATCTCTTCGCCAGTCACCTGGTCGACCATCTTCATGCCAAGGCGAACCTTGCCGCGATCGTCAAAGCCCAGAAGCTTGACCTTCACTTCCTGGCCTTCCTTCAGAAGCTCGTTCGGGTGGTTCAAGCGCTTGTTGGCAATCTGGGACACGTGCACCAGACCATCGCGCTTGCCGAAGAAGTTCACGAAGGCGCCGAAGTCGACCAGTTTCACAACCTTGCCGGTGTAGACCTTGCCCTCTTCGGGTTCAGCCACGATCGACCAGATCATGTCATAGGCGCGCTTGATGGCGTTCGCGTCGTTCGAGGCAATCTTGATCACGCCGTCGTCGTTGATGTCGACCTTGGCTCCCGACAGCTCAACGATCTCGCGGATGACCTTGCCGCCCGAGCCGATGACTTCCCGGATCTTGTCGGTCGGGATGCTCATGGTCTCGATCTTCGGAGCGTATTCGCTGAACGCCTGTGCCGAGGTCAGCGCCTTGGCCATCTCGCCCAGGATGTGAATCCGGCCGTCTTTCGCCTGCGCCAGCGCCTGTTTCATGATCGCCGGGGTGATCCCGGCAATCTTGATGTCCATCTGCAGGCTGGTGATGCCGCTTTCCGTCCCGGCAACTTTGAAGTCCATGTCGCCAAGGTGATCCTCGTCGCCAAGGATATCCGTCAGCACGGCCCACTTGCCGTCATCTTCCAGGATCAGGCCCATGGCAACGCCAGCAACCGGAGCCTTCAACGGCACGCCCGCGTCCATCATGGACAAGGAGCCACCGCAGACCGAAGCCATCGACGAGGAGCCGTTCGATTCCGTGATCTCGGACACGACGCGGACCGTATAGGGGAAATCAGTCGGCGCAGGCAGAACCGCCTGCAGCGCGCGCCAGGCAAGCTTGCCATGGCCGATCTCGCGACGTCCGGGGCTGCCCACGCGGCCAACCTCACCCACCGAATAGGGAGGGAAGTTGTAGTGCAGCATGAAGTTCGACCGGTAGTTGCCGTTCAGCGCGTCGATGATCTGCTCATCTTCGCCGGTGCCCAGCGTGGTGACCACAAGGCCCTGCGTCTCGCCACGGGTGAACAGGGCCGAGCCATGCGTCCGCGGCAGGATGCCGGTTTCGCAGACGATCGGACGGACGGTCTTGGTGTCGCGACCGTCGATCCGGGTGCCGTTCTTCACGACATCGCCGCGCAGGACCGCCGCTTCCAGCTTCTTGATCGCCGGATGCAGGTTTGCATCCGCCTGATCTTCTTCGCTCATCGCGGCCTTGACCGCGTCAACCGCCGCTTCGATGGCAGAGGTGCGCTCTTGCTTGTCGCGGATCGCAAAGGCAGCGCGCATCTGCTTTTCGCCAGCCTTCTTCACCTTGGCATAAAGCGCCGAGTAGTCGGGCGGGGTGAAGTCGAAGGGCTCTTTCGCCGAGTCTTCCGCAAATTCCATGATCAGGTCGATCACCGGCTGCATCTGCTCGTGGCCGAAGACGACCGCGCCCAGCATCTCTTCTTCGGTCAGTTCGTAGGCTTCCGATTCCACCATCATCACGGCGTCTTTGGTGCCGGCGATGACCAGATCAAGCCGCTGGTCGGGCTTCATCCTGAGCTGCGTCATGTCGTCCATCGACGGGTTCAGCACATAAGCGCCGTTCACAAAGCCCACGCGTGCCGCACCAATCGGACCCATGAAGGGCACGCCAGAGACCGTCAGCGCCGCCGAAACCGCGATCATCGCCACGATGTCGGGATCGTTTTCCAGGTCGCAGGACAGCACGGTGGCCATCACCAGCACTTCGTTGCGGAAGCCGTCGACGAACAGCGGACGGATCGGCCGGTCGATCAGGCGCGACGTCAGCGTTTCCTTCTCGGACGGACGCGCCTCGCGCTTGAAGAACCCGCCGGGAACCTTGCCCGCGGCATAGTATTTTTCCTGATAGTGCACCGTCAGGGGGAAGAAGTCCTGGCCCGGCTTCGCTTGACGCGCGAAGGTCACGTTGGCCATCACCTGAGTTTCACCCAGCGTCGCGATCACCGACCCATCGGCTTGGCGCGCAACTTTCCCGGTTTCCAGCGTGAGCGTTTCATTGCCCCACTGGATGGATTTTTTCGTCACATTGAACATGTATCGTTTCCTCTGGGACAAGCGGCCCCTGCCGGTGTCCCTTTATCTGGCGGCCCCATTGCCGCCTTTCCCCCTGGATCCTTTGCATGTGCCCCGGGGGCGGGCTTCACGTCGCAGATTGCGCGGGCCATACAGGAATTCCCCCGGGATGGAAAGCAAAGAGATACGCCCGGCCGCAGGGGCTGCGGCCGGGCGTACAGTCTGATGACTTCGGCGCAGGCTTCAGATCGCCGACTTGATCCAGGTTTCCAGCGCGGCCTTCGGGGCGGCGCCGACCTTGTTCGACACGACCTGGCCATCCTTGAACATAAAGAGCGCCGGGATGCCGCGCACGCCAAGGACAGCCGGGCTTTCCGGGTTTT